>JADGOL010000100.1 GCA_017882995.1 Acidimicrobiales bacterium
CCCAAGACAACGGTCTTCCCCGCGGCGGGGCCTCTCGTCATTGTCCGAGATCCCGGGGCTGGTCGCGGGCGGGCATTCCCGCCTGCTACTCGCCGGCCTCCGGCTGGTCCGAGTCGACCTCGGAGGACGGCTCGGTGGCGGCCTCACCGACAACCTCGGCACCGAGCTCGCCGGTGAGGGCGGTGAGCTCTGGCCCACCGACGAGGGCGGCGGCGGCGGCGGCTTCGTCCGCGCCCTCGACGCCTTCCTCACCCAATTCGGCGGGGTCGATCCGGTGATACGTAGCCTTGCCCGCCGCCACCTCTTCGAACGCGATGGTGAGGGGCTTACCCGAGACCGACGTCACCTGGGGCGGCACCACGAAACCGAGGCCCTCCCCGAGCTGGTTGTAGTACGAGTTGATCTGCCGCGCACGCTTGGCCGACAAGGCGACCAGCGTGAACTTGGAGTCGACCTTGTCGAGGAGATCCTCGATGGGCGGGTCCATGAGCGTCGAGCGGCGCTGGGGCAAGTCAGGCTCCTCCACGGTGGCCGGCCGGCGTGTCCGGCGGGAGATTGCGGTGACTGTCCAGTATACCGGCCACCTGGGACACCGCCCGGTCCACCTCGTCATTCACGACCACAAAAGGTGTCAACTCCCTGCCTAGGCGCATCTCCTCGGCACCGATGGCAATACGGCGGTCGACCTCCGCCGGGTCGTCCCCACGCTGACGAAGCCGCTCGCGCTGGATCTCGGGGGAAGGCGGGACCAAGAGGACCACCAGCGCGTCGGGGTGCCGTTTCTTGACCTGACGCGCCCCCTGCAGGTCGATCTCGAGGACCACGTCCCGGCCCGGTGGAGCATCGGGGAGCGGCGTGCCGTAGAGGTGGCCGAGGAACTCGGCCCATTCGAGGAACCCGTCCGCCGCGACCAACTCCTCGAAGCGCTTGCGCTCGACAAAGGTGTACGCGTCGTGCGCTTCACCGGGTCGACGCGGACGCGTGGTCCAGGACCGGCTGAGCCAGAGCCCGGGATCGCGTGCCACGAGCCGGGCGACGACAGTGCCCTTCCCCGCCCCACCGGGGCCGGAGATGACGAGGATCAGGACTTCGAGGTATGCGTCAGCAGAGCGCCGCGCTGATTGGCACCGAGGCCCTGCAGTCGACGACTCTCACTGATTCCAACTGTCTCCATGAGACGACGGGCCTTGACCTTGCCCAGACCGGGTAGCGACTCGAGCACCGACAGCACCTTCATCTTGCCGACGGTCTCGTCGTTCTCGGCGCGCGTGAGGAGCTCGGAAAGGGTGATGGACCCCATCTTGAGCTTCTCCTTCACCTCGGCCCGCTCGCGGCGGACCTTGGCGGCCTTGTCCAGCGCCGCCTGGCGCTGCTCCGGGGTAAGTGCAGGAGGTTGCGGCATGCGGGCCACCATAGCGCCCTCGCCAGTGGGGGTCATCCGCGAGGCGCGGCGATTGACGACGCAACTTCGTGGGCGACCGCCGTGGCCATGGCTTCGGGATCCTCGGCGGCGGTGACGGCGCGACCGATGACGAGAATGTCGGCACCGGCCAGGATCGCGGCGCGGGGGGTCGCGGCGCGCGCCTGGTCGTCGGTCGAGGTCCCCGCAGGCCGGATCCCCGGCACCATGGTGAGGAGCCCGGGGGCCCAGCGGCGTGTGACGACCAGATCCGAGGCCGCGCACACCAGTCCCCCACAGCCGGCCGCCGCCGCCGACCTCGAGCGGGAGGCGAGCACGTCGGATGTCGCCTCGGTGTCGCTCGTCAGAACTGTGACTCCCAGCACGCAGGGTGTTGGTGCTCCCGCCGCGGAGGCCCCCTCAGCCATACCCGAGACGGCGGCCCGCATCATCTCCTCACCACCCTGCGTGTGGACCGTGACAAAGCCAGCACCCAGTCCGCCGAGGACCCGGGCGGCCCGTCCCACGGTTGTGGGGATGTCGTGGAGCTTGAGGTCGACGAAGACCCGATAGCCCTCGACGGCGAGAGCCGACACGGTTTCGGGCCCGGCCGCCCCGAACAGCTCGAAGCCCACCTTGGCCACGCCGAACCAGGGCCGGAGCCGCCGCGCCAGGCGCAGCGCCACCACGAGGTCGTCGAAGTCGAGGGCGAGGGCCAGGCGGTCCCGAGGGTCGTCCTCAGCCAAGGTCACCCTCCGGCGTTCCCGGACGCCGCCGAGGAGGGGGCGGTGGCATCGGCGGGATGCGAGACGGCACCTCGGGTCTCGTCACGGGCCCCGGTCGCGGTCGTTGGGGCCCCGTTGCGGCCGGCGGCACCGGCGGAGGCGTCGACCATGTGGCGGTCGGCGGAGGCGTCGGCGCCGCCTCGTGGGGCGACCCGGAGGGCCGGGGCGACGCCGAGCCGGGGTCCGCGCCGGCCAGAGCCATGGGCGCGCCCTGGACGGCACCGACGAGATGTCGGACGTCACCAACATCGTGGAGCCGACACCATCGCCGGAGTCCCGCCAGTACCCGGGCGGGAGCCCGTGGGTCGCGAAAAGTCGCCGTGCCCACCTCCACGGCGTCCGCACCGGCCAACATCATCTCCACCGCGTCGACACCACGACACACCCCGCCGACACCGACGATCCCCACATCAGGGAACGCGACGCGACAGTCATGCACGGCCCGCACGGCAACGGGGCGGATGGCAGGGCCTGACAGACCCCCGCCTGCCGCGGCCGAACCGAGGCGGTAGGTACGACGTCGCACGTCGATGGCCATGCCGAGCACCGTGTTCACGAGCACGAGGGTCTCGGCACCCGCGTCCAAGGCGGCACCGGCGATGTCGACGATGTCGGGGACGTTCGGACTCAGCTTCACCCACAACGGAAGACCGCTCGCCGTCGACGCCGCCACCGCCAGGGCGGTGGCGTGAGCCGAGTGGGCGAACATGCGCCCGCGGTCTTCGAGATTCGGGCAGCTGACATTGACCTCGACCGCCACCACTCCCGGCGCGCCGGCGAGCATCCCCGCGGCCTGCGCGTACTCCTCGGCGCTGCGACCCCAGATGCTCGCCACCACTCTCGTGCCGCGATCGTTGAGGGCGGGGAGCTCGTGCGCGAGCCACGCGCCCACCCCCGGGCCCTGGAGGCCGACGGAGTTGAGCATGCCCGCCGGTGTCTCGTGCACGCGCGGGGCCGGGTTGCCGGGCCAGGGCAATACCGAAAGCGACTTCACGACGACCGCACCCAGTGCCGCCAGGTCGACATAGGACCCGAGCTCGGCCCCGTGCCCGGCCGTCCCCGACGCCGTGAGCACCGGGTTGGGAAGTGGCACCGACCCCACGTGGGTCCGCATGTCCACCACCGTCCTCACCCGTGCACCTCTTGCAGGCACACGACCGACAGGCCGTGACGTTGCCAGTCCACGATGCCCGTCGCGGCGGCGCGCGCCGCGGCGACGGTGGTCAGACAGGGCACCTGGTGGGCGAGCGCGGCGGACCGGATGTGCACACCGTCGGCACGCGGGCCACGACCCCGGGGCGTGTTCACGACCAGTTGCACGCGTCCCGATGCGATGAGCTCCACGGCGTCGGATGCCCCTG
This sequence comes from Acidimicrobiales bacterium, assembly GCA_017882995.1. GTDB lineage: Bacteria > Actinomycetota > Acidimicrobiia > Acidimicrobiales > UBA8190 > Chersky-840. The sequence continues at coordinate 3,546 of JADGOL010000100.1, forward strand.
ACTCCCCCACCTTTGCCACGACCGTCGCCACCGGCACACCGTTGGACTCGAGGAACGCGGCTGTCCCCGACGTGGCGACGAGCTCGAAACCGATCTCGCTGAAGGTCCGGGCCGCCTCGAGGCCTCCCGCTTTGTCGCGATCGGCGAGGGACAGGAACACCGCTCCTTCGGAGGGGAGGCGGGTGCCCGCCGCGATCTGACTCTTGGCGAAGGCGAGCCCGAAGGTGGAGCCGATGCCCATCACCTCTCCGGTCGACCGCATCTCGGGGCCGAGCAAGGTGTCGACACCGGGGAATCGGTCGAACGGAAGCACGGCTTCTTTCACACTCACCCACCCGCCCCCGGTGGGCGGTCGGAGCAGCCCCTCGACGCGCAGCTCGGCCAGGGTGGCACCGGTCATCACCCTCGCCGCCACCATGGCCACCGGCACGCCGGTCGCCTTGGCCACAAAGGGAACGGTGCGACTGGCCCGGGGGTTCGCCTCGAGCACGTACACCGATCCTTCTTTCACGGCGTACTGCACGTTGATGGGCCCCACCACTTCGAGTGCCTCGGCGATGGCGTGGGTGTGGGCGCGAAGGGTCTCCATCACCGCGTCCGACAGTGTCTGGGGGGGCAGCGCGCAGGCCGAGTCCCCCGAGTGCACCCCCGCCTCCTCCACGTGTTCCATCACCCCGGCGATCACCACGTCGCCGGTCCGGTCCCGCACGGCGTCCACATCGACCTCGACGGCGTCCTCGAGGAAGCGGTCGACGAGCACGGGACGCTCGGCGGTGGCCGCACCCTCCCGGGCCAAGGATCCTGCCAACTCGTCGACGACGCGGGTCAGGCGCTCGTCGTCGTAGACGATCTCCATGGCGCGCCCCCCGAGCACGTAACTGGGACGGACCAGGACGGGGTAGCCGATCTTCTGCGCCACTGTGAGGGCTTCTTGGACCGAGATGGCGATGCCCCCCGGGGGTTGGGGGATGTTCAGGTGCTCACACAGGAGGTTCCAACGCTCTCGGTCCTCGGCCAGGTCGATCGAGGCCGGGCTCGTGCCGAGGACCAATTCCGGAGGCAGGCTGTGGGCGAGCTTGAGCGGGGTCTGTCCACCGAGACTCACGATCACCCCCGCGATGGGCGCGCCTCCCGGGCCCGAGCCCGCCGCGGTCTCGGCGTCGAGCACGTTGGCGACGTCCTCGGCGGTGATGGGCTCGAAATAGAGACGGTCCGAGGTGTCGTAGTCGGTGGACACGGTCTCGGGGTTGCAGTTCACCATCACCGTCTCGAAGCCCACCGCCCGGAGGGCCATCGACGCGTGGACGCAGCAGTAGTCGAACTCGATGCCCTGGCCGATGCGATTGGGCCCCGACCCGAGGATCACCACGCGCGGACGCGTGCTCGGTCGGACCTCGTCCTCGTCCTCATAGGTGGCGTAGTGATACGGCGTGCTCGCCGCGAATTCGGCTCCGCAGGTGTCGACGGTCTTGAAGGTGGCCCGCACCCCGGCCGCAAGGCGAGCGGCCCGGACCTCGGCCTCGGTCACCGCAGCCCGCTCGCCTTCGACGCCATCGGCACCATCGGCGCCGATGGCGCCTTGGGCCGACGCTCCGGCCAGGAGATAGGCGATCTGGTTGTCGGAGAACCCCAAGCGCTTGACGGCGCGCCAGGTACGCCGGTCGAGATCGGTGGGGCCGATGCCCGAGGAGCCCATCGACTCGAGGCGGGTGCGGGCGGCACTGATGAGGGCGAGCTGGTCCAAGAACCACGGGTCGACACCGGTGGCGCTCGCCAGCGTGTCGGGTGTGACGCCGCGCCGTAGGGCCGTCTCGAGTTGGAAGATACGCCCGGGAGTCGGCGAGCAGGCCTGGGCCACGAGCTCGGCATCGTCGAGGAGGTCATAGGCCACCTCGGCGTGGTCCCCGTTGAGCCCGGCGCGGCCCTGCTCGAGCGAGCGGATCGCCTTTTGCAGCGATTCCGGGAAGGTCCGGCCGATGGCCATGACCTCCCCGACCGATTGCATGCGGGTGCCGAGTCGTTCGACGGCGCCGGGCAGCTTCTCGAAGGCCCAACGTGGGATCTTGGTGACGACGTAGTCGATGGTGGGCTCGAAGCTCGCCGGCGTGGCGCCGGTGATGTCGTTGGTGATCTCGTCGAGCGTGTAGCCAACGGCGAGACGCGCCGCGATCTTGGCGATGGGAAACCCCGTGGCCTTGGATGCCAAGGCCGACGAACGCGACACGCGCGGGTTCATCTCGATGACGAGGCGGCGTCCGTCGGTTGGTCGTACCGCGAACTGGATGTTCGACCCTCCCGTCTCCACACCGACGCGCCGGATGCAGGCGAAGGCGTCGTCACGCATGGCCTGGTACTCGACATCGGAAAGGGTCTGTGCCGGTGCGACGGTGATCGAGTCGCCGGTGTGCACGCCCATGGGGTCGAAGTTCTCGATCGAGCACACCACGACGCAGTTGTCAGCGCAGTCGCGCATCACCTCGAGCTCGAATTCCTTCCATCCCGCGATGGACCTCTCGATCAGGATCTGGTGCACCGGGCTGGCGGCGAGCCCCTCCGCGGCCACCTTGGCCAGCTCGGCGCGGGTCTCCGCGGTCCCCGTGCCGGCTCCCCCCAGGATGAAACTGGGACGGATCATGAGAGGGAACCCGATGCGTTCGCCCAGCGCCATGGCCTCGTCGAGATGCGTGGCGAAGCCCGACGACGGCACCTCGAGGCCAATCTCCTCCATGGCGCTCTTGAAGCGGTCACGGTCCTCGGCGGTGGAGATCGCCTCGGCATTGGCACCGATCAACTCCACGCCGAACTCGTCGAGCACGCCGCGCTCGGAGAGTCCGAAGGCCAGGTTCAGGCCCGTCTGCCCACCCATGGTGGGCAACAGCGCATCGGGCCGCTCGCGTTCCACGACCGCACTGAGCACATCGATGTCGAGTGGCTCGACATAGGTCCGGTCCGCGATCTCGGGGTCGGTCATGATCGTGGCCGGATTGGAGTTCACGAGGACGACGCGATATCCCTCGGCGCGCAACACCCGACACGCTTGGGTTCCCGAGTAGTCGAACTCACAAGCCTGGCCGATCACGATGGGGCCGGACCCGATGACGAGGATGGTCTCGAGGTCGGTACGGCGCGGCATCAGACGTGGACCTCGTCGATCATCTGCCGGAACCGTTCGAAGAGGTAGCGGGCGTCGTGAGGACCGGGGCCCGCCTCGGGGTGGTACTGGACACTGAAGGCGGCGACTCCCGTGCACCGGAAACCCTCGACCACGCCGTCGTTGAGGTTGACGTGGGTGATCTCGGCCGCGAACGCCCCCGACACCGGAAGCGTGGCGCCGTCGACGGCGTAGTTGTGGTTTTGGCTCGTGATCTCGACCTGCCCCGTGTCCAGGCGACGCACGGGGTGGTTCCCGCCGTGGTGGCCGAAAGGGAGCTTGTATGTGCGCGCCCCGATGGCCGAGGCCAGCAGCTGATGACCGAGGCAGATACCGAACACCGGCACCCGGCCGAGCAGCTCGGCGATGATCGCGGCGTGGTCGGCCAACGCGGCGGGGTCGCCGGGACCGTTGGAGAGAAAGACCCCGTCGGGCTCCATGGCCAAGGTGTCGGCGGCGCCATGGGCGGCGGGCACGACGGTCACCGTCGCCATGTCGCCCAGGGCACGCAACATGGTCTCTTTGACGCCGAAGTCGTAGGCGACGATGCGAAGAGGTCCCGAGCCTCGAACGTAGGGAGCCGATACCGACACCCCGGTCACGAGGTCACAACCCGAGGTGCCACGCTCCGCCGCAGCCGCGGCGCGCAGGACCGACTCGGGAGCGGTCCCGAAGGCACACCCCATGGCGCCGTCGACGCGCAGGTGCCGGGTCAGCCGGCGGGTGTCGATGCCCGAGATACCCGGCAGCTCGCTGCGGATCAAGAAATCCTCGAACGATCCCGTGGCTCGCCACGACGACGGTCGGGGCGGTAGGTCCCGCACCACCACGCCACGGCACCACGGGCGCGCCGCCTCGTCGTCGAGGACGGTGACGCCGTAGTTCCCGATGTGTGGGTAGGTGAAGGCGACGACCTGACCGGCGTAGCTCGGATCGGTGACGACCTCTTGATAGCCCGACAAGACGGTGTTGAACACCAGTTCACCCGTGGCAACCCCGTCGGGGGGGACGGCACCGACGGCCTCACCCTCGAACACCTCGCCGTCGGCCAACACGAGCAGCGCCGGGGCCCGGCCGCCGAACCAGTCCCCCTCTGCCGAAGACGCGACACCCGCCACGCCGTGGCCCGGCGTCGGCGCCGTCATCGCTGCACCTGCGCGTCCACCACGACGGCCTCTCCCCGGAACACGGTGTGACGGACCTGACCGGTCATGACGCGTCCCGCCCAGGGCGTGTTGCGGCTTCGACTGGCGAGCCGGGCGGGATCCACCTCCCAGGTGGCGGCGGGATCGATCACACAGATGTTGGCGGGAGCGCCCGGCTCGATGGGCCCCCCGTGCTCTCCACCCTGGTCGCGCGCCAGGCCGGCGATGCGCGCCGGGCGCCACGACAAGAGACCGAGCACGTCACGAACCGACATGACCTGGGCACGGTCCCGACCCGCGCCGTTGCGCGCCGACCCCGCACCGTGCTCCCGATCGAAACCCGCAGCGCCGAGGGCGCCGAGCACGACGGGGAGCGCGGTCTGCAGCCCGAGCATGCCCGGCGGAGCCACGTCCAACGTGGCGTCCTTGCGCTCGGGCGCATGGGGGGCGTGGTCGGTGGCAACGGCGTCGACGATGCCCGACGCACACGCGGCGCGCAGCGCGCACACGTCGGTCTCGGGGCGCAGGGGTGGGTTCACCTTGAACACCGGGTCGTAGCCGGCCAGCTCCGCGTGGGTGAGCGAGAGATGATGCGGTGTCACCTCGGCCGTCACGGCCAGGCCCTCCGCCTTTGCCGCCGCCACCAACGCCACGGACCCTGCGGTGGAGATATGGAGAAAGTGCACGCGCCCACCGGTGAGCCGCACGAGCGCGATGTCACGGGCCACCATCAACTCCTCGGCCTCGGCGGGGATCCCCGGCACACCGAGCCGGCTCGACCACTCCCCTTCGTGCATGTGCCCGCCGCTCGCCAGCGCGTCATCTTCGCAGTGCTGCGCCAAGGTGACGTCGAAGCCGCGTGCGTATTCGAGGGCCCGGCGCATGACCGACACGTCCTGGACACCGGCGCCGTCGTCGGTGAACAGGCGCACCCCCAGAGCAGCCAACTCTCCGATAGGTGCCAGACGCTCACCGGCGCGCCCCATGGTGATCGCTCCCGCCACCGCCACCTGGCACGCCGCCCCGCTCCCGAGAGACAGGACCTCGAGCGCGACGGCGGCGCTGTCGACGGGCGGGTCGGTGTTGGGCATGGCCACCACGGCCGTGAACCCTCCGAGCGCGGCGGCCCGTGCGCCGGTCTCGATCGTCTCGGCGTCCTCGGCGCCGGGCTGACGCAGATGGGTGTGAAGGTCCACGAGACCCGGAGCCACCAGGCACCCCCCGGCATCGAGGACCGTGGCGCCCGGCGGCACCGCCACCTCGGCCCCGACCTCGATGACGACTCCCCCGCTGACCACGACGTCGGCCACACGCGTGCCACCGGCGTCGACGACGGTTCCGCCCCGGATCACCAGGCTCCCCGAGGCGGATTCGGAAGGCGACGCGCCCCGGCGCTTCGACTCAGCCACCGACGACGGTCCCGAGGGTCGGCAGCAGCCCCGGCCCGCTTCCGCCCGTACCCACCTGCCCCTGCCCGAGCAGCATGAAGAGCACCGCCATGCGGACGGCCACGCCGTTGGAGACCTGACGCAGCACCAGTGACCGTGGGAGCGCGGCGACGTCGTCGGCGATCTCGATACCCCGGTTCATCGGCCCGGGGTGCATGACAAGTGCATCGTCGCCCAACAGCGCGGCTCGCCGCGACGTCAGTCCATACCACGCGCTGTACTCGCGCACCGAGGGAAGAAATGCACCAGCGCCGCGCTCGGACTGGAGACGCAGCAGGTAGCACACGTCGACATGGGGCAACACTGCGTCGAGGTCGTATGAAACCTTGGACAGCGGCCACCCTTCGAGCGAGGGCGGGAGGAGGCTGCCCGGCGCCACCAGGGTCACCTCGGCACCAAGCGCTCCGAGGGCCAGGACCAACGAGCGCGCCACCCGGCTGTGGCGGACGTCGCCGACGATGGCGACGCGCAGTCCCACGAAACATTCCACGCCCGTGTCCTCGAGCGCGCGCCCGGCGCGCTCGGCCAGAACCTGGCGGATCGTGTAGCAGTCGAGAAGCGCCTGAGTGGGGTGCTCGTGCCACCCGTCGCCGGCGTTCACCACCGATGCGTCGACCCAGCGGGCCACCGCCGCCGGCGCGCCGGCGGAAGTATGGCGCACCACGAAGGCGTCGACCCCCATGGCGGCGACGGTCTCGACGGTGTCTCGGAGTGACTCCCCCTTCTTCACCGACGACGTGTCGACCGAGAACGACAGCACGTCGGCCGAGAGACGCTTGGCGGCGGTCTCGAACGACAGGCGGGTCCGGGTGGACTGTTCGGCGAAGAGCGTCACCACCGTCCGGCCCCGCAGGGACGGCACCTTGGGGATCGAACGGCGCCCCACCTCCACGAAGGCGTCGGACACCTCGAGGATCTCCTCGATCCCATCGGCGCCGAGCTCGGCGATCGACAGAAGGTGCCGATGGCCCCCTTTGGACAGCTCGGTCATCGGGGCACCACGTCACCGAGGACGACACCGTCGAGGCTGACGTCGACCTGCTCGTCGATGCGGGTCGGCATGTTCTTGCCCACGTAGTCCGGCCGTATGGGCAGCTCCCGGTGGCCGCGGTCGACCATCACGGCCAGCTGCACGGCCCGCGCCCGGCCGTAGTCGGCGAGGGCGTTGAGCGCGGCCCGCACGGTCCGACCGGTGAACAGCACGTCGTCGACGAGCACGACGAGCTGCCCCGCCAGGTCCCCGGGGATGTCGGTGGCGGCCTCGGGGAGCACGGGACGGATCCCGATGTCGTCACGGTAGAAAGCCACGTCGAGAAGGCCGACGGGCACCACGGTGCCCTCCATCTCCTCGAGCACGCTGGCGATGCGGAACGACAACGGCACGCCACCGGTCTGCAATCCGACCAGCACGACGTCCTCGAGGCCGTGGTTTCGCTCGATGATCTCGTGGGCGATGCGCGTCAGCGCCCGCTGCACGTCCTGAGCGGTGAGGACCTGGACCCGAGGAACAAAGACCCCACCGCGCGGTGGGGTCAATCTGCGTTCTCGCTCCGCCAAGGCTCCTCCACGGTCCGTTCGGGCCTCTCGGGACCCGCTTCACGGTCGTCGGTCAATGTTACCACCGTCAGCTTCGCCGAAGGCGCGCCGGGTTGGCCGCCTTTCCCCCTCGGGTTTCTCCCCTTAGGGCCGCACCTGGCGGGCGATCGTCGACAGGACGCCGTTCACGAAACCACCCGAGAATTCGGTGGAGTACTGCTTGGCCAACTCGACGGCCTCGTCGATCACCACCGCCACGGGGACCTCGGGCTCGGCGATGAGCTCGTAGGTCGCCAGCCGCAGGATGCTCCGGTCGAGCACGGGCATCCGCTCGACCTCCCAGCCCTTGGCCGCCGCGGCCATGAGGGCGTCGATACGTTCCTCGTGCTGCGCCACCCCCTCGACCAGGGCAACGGTGAAAGGATCGGGGGCAACCGACAGTGCCAGCAGGACCTCAGCGGTCCCGAGCTGTTTCATCTCGGCCTCGTAGAGCAAGGAAAGCGCTCGCTCGCGAGCCTCGTGACGAGGCCCTTCGCCGGGCACGGCCCCGGCCCGATCCTCCGCCACGTCCACGCCCCGGGCTAGGCCCGGGTGATGTACTCGCCGGTGCGCGTGTCCACCTTGATGCGCTCACCGGGGTTCACGAACAACGGGACCTGCACCACGAGCCCAGTCTCGAGCGTGGCGGGCTTGCGGGCCCCCGACACCCGGTCGCCTTGGACGCCGGGCTCGGTCTCGGCCACCGTGAGCTCGACCGCGGCGGGAAGGTCCACGCCCACGATCTCCCCCGCGTACATCTGCAGGACGGCGTTGTCGCCCTCCTTGACGAACTGCGAGGCATCACCGAGCGAGGCCGGCGACACGTGTAACTGGTCATACGACGTCACGTCCATGAACACGTAGTCAGATCCGTCGCGATAGAGCAACTGCATCTCGCGCTTGTCCACGATCGCCTGCTCGACACGCTCGTCGGCGCGAAACGTCTTCTCGACGACCGCACCGGTGCGCACGTTCTTGAGTTTGGTGCGCACGAACGCACCACCCTTGCCCGGCTTCACGTGTTGGAACTCCACGACCGCGAACAGCCCGTCGGGCAGGTCGAGGGTCATGCCATTGCGCAGGTCGTTGGTGGTGACAGCCATCAGGCAGCGATGTCCTTGGGGAATCGGGTGAGCGTATGACAGCCGTCCACGGTGACCACGACGGTGTCCTCGACGCGAACACCGCCGATTCCCGCCAGGTACACACCGGGCTCGACGGTCACGACGACGTCGGGGCCGAGGATAGCAGTCGACCCCGGGCCCACCGACGGGGCCTCGTGGATGTCGAGGCCGACCCCGTGCCCGGTGCCGTGCTCGAAAGCGTCCTTCCAGCCCGCGTCGGCGATGAGGTCACGACACGCCTTGTCGACGTCGCCGGTCGCCACGCCGGCGCGCACGGCCGCCACCCCCGCCGCCTGGGCCTCGGCGACGACGTCGAACACCCGGGCGAGGGTGCCCGCCGGCTCGCCGCCCACGCAGAACGTGCGCGTCATGTCGGAGCGGTATCCCTCGAAGATGGCGCCGAAGTCCACCACGACAGGGTCCCCCTCCACGATGACGCGCTTGCTCGGCCGCGCATGGGGCTTCGCCGCGTTCGGGCCCGACGCCACGATGGTCTCGAAGGCGCGGTCTTCGGCGCCGAGACGCCTCATGGCCGTATCCAGGGCAAGAGCCACCTCGTCTTCACGGACGTGCTGCGCGAGCAGCGGGCGCACCTCAGCGAGCGCGGCGTCGGCGATGGCGGCGGCGCGCGCCATGCGGACCAGCTCGCCGGCGTCCTTCACCTGTCGCAGCAGCTCCACCACGCCGCTCGTCGGCACGGGTTCAGCGGGAGCGAGATCCTCCGCCCAGCGGCGCTTGGCCGACCAGGTGACGCGGTCGGCTTCGAGCCCGAGGCGCGTCACCGCGCCCGCCCTGGCCGCGTCGGCGAGCGCGTCGCGTTGGGCCTGGAGCCCGCCCACGCACAATTCCACGGTCCCGTCGTGTCCCGCCGCGGTGAGTTGCTCTGCCGCCTGGGTCCGGTACCGGCCGTCGGTGACGAGCACCGCACCCCGCCCGGTCACGAGCACCACCCCGGCCGAGCCGCTGAACCCGGTCAGATAACGGACGTTGGGCAGTGCCGTCACGAGCAGCGCGTCCACCCCGGCGGCGTCGATCCCGGCCCGCAGACGAGCCAGCCGGTCGGCCACCTGCAACGGGGGAAGCGCGCTGTCGAGTGCCATCACCGAGTTGTCACCGGTGAGGCGGCTCTCCCCCGCCGCCGGGCCGCCGGGCGCGACAGTGCCCTCGATTCCCATCAACTCGGGCCCATCAACTCGGGCCCGTCAACGGGCCGCTCATCCCGGCGCCGATCGTTCGGCGAGCAGCCGGGCCACGGCCTGGACCGCCAGTGGGTAGCCGAGACCGCCGAAGCCGGCGATGGCCCCGTGGGCGACGCCGGCGACCACCGAGGTATGGCGGAAGGGCTCGCGTGCTGAGGGGTTGGAGAGATGGAGCTCGACCACGATCCCGTCGAAGGCGGCCAGCGCGTCGTGAAGAGACCAGGAGTAATGCGTGAGGGCACCGGCGTTCACGATGACCGCCGCGGCCCGACGGCGCGCCTCGTGGACCAACTCGACGAGCTCGCCCTCGTGGTTGGTCTGGTGGTGCTCGAGCTCGAGCCCACACCGGGTGGCCTCCTCTTGCGCGGCGGCGACGTGATCGGCGAGCTGGGCGCGGCCGTAGACCTCGGGTTGGCGCTCGCCCAGGAGGTCCAGGTTCGGCCCCGACAGCAGCACCACGAGCGGGGCCTGTCCGTCGCTCACGGCGCGCACCCCATGTCTGCCAGGGTGGCGAGCACATCGGCCTCGTCCACCTGGTGCACGGGCTCGACGCCGTTCGGCCCGTCGAGGACGAACGTCAGGTCGTGGCGCGCCTTTTTGTCCCGGGCCATGAAGTCCACGAGCTCACGTGCCGAGGCACCCACGGGGAGGTCCGCGTAAAGGTCGAAGCCACCCACGACTCGGCGGTGCAATGCCACGCGCTCGTCGTCGATGCGGTCGAGCCGCCGGGCGAGCATGGCCGAGAACACGAGACCGATGGCGACGGCCTCGCCATGGCGCAGGTCCCACTTCGCCTCGGGCCCGAACGAGGACGCCTCGAGGGCATGGGCGAGGGTGTGGCCGTAGTTGAGGACCATGCGTCGACCCGACTCGCGCTCGTCCACGCTCACCACCGCCGCCTTGATCGCAGCGCACTTGGCCACCTGCTCGTCGAGCGGGAGCCCCAGGATCGCGGCGCCGGGCCGACCTTGATCGAGGAGCCCTTCACCGAGAAACGCGTACTTGGCCATCTCACCTCGACCCGACGACCACTCGCGCGCCGGAAGCGTGCTGAGGGCCTGGATGTCACAGAGCACCGCGGCGGGCTGCCAGAACGAGCCGACGAGGTTCTTGCCCTCGGGCAGGTTCACGCCGGTCTTGCCTCCGATCGCGGCGTCGACCTGGGCCAGCAGCGTGGTGGGCACGTTCACGTGGGCGATGCCGCGCAGGAACACCGACGCCGCGAACCCGGCGACGTCGCTCACCACGCCACCCCCGAGGGCCACCACCGCATCAGAACGTGACAACCCGAAGCGGGCGAAGTCCCGACACAGCTGCTCCACCGTCGCCAGGGTCTTGGCCGACTCGCCTTCTTCGATCACGAAGGTCTCCGACGGCACCCCCGCGTCGACCTCGACTTCGACGTTCTCCTGGGTGACCACGGCCACCCGCTCCACCCCGGCGGGAAGCATCTCGGGCAGAAGACCGCGCGCGCCCGCCCCCACCACGACGTCGTAGGAGCGCTCCCCGAGGCCGACGGGAACCGTGATCATCGGCTGTGCTCGTGCGGCGACATACCCACCGCGCTCACGACGCGCTCGGCCACGGCACCGGGGGTGAGGTCGTCGACATCGATCACCACAGAAGCAACCTCCTCGTAGAGCGCTCGACGTTCGCCGTCGATGCGGGCCAGCGCCCCCGCAGGCCCCTCCGACGGGTCACCTCCCCGGGCGACCAGCAGCGGCCGACCGGCACCCCTCCCCACCCGCCGGGCCAGAGTGTCAGGCCGCGCCCGCAGCCACACCACCGGGCCGCTGGCGCGCAGTGCGCTGCGCTGGACGGGGTCGAGGATCGCCCCGCCACCCACGGAGATCACGGCCGGAACGCTGCGGGCGAGGACCTCCGTGAGCACGACCGACTCCGCAGCCCGAAACCCCGCTTCGCCCCGCGTCGAGAAGAGCTCACTCACCGTCGAGCCTGCGACACGCTCCACCTCCACATCGGTGTCGACGTGGGGTCGACCGAGACGCGCCGCGACCAGCCCGGCCACTGTGGACTTGCCCGCGCCCATCATCCCCACGAGCAGCAGGTGCTCAGCCACGGCCGGCCGCGACGGCCGCCGACGGCGTGTCGTGGAGCGACGCCAGGTACCCGTCCCGGTTCCGCAGGACCTCGGCCAGCGAGTCGCCACCGAACTTGCGCAGCGCCTCGGATGCCAGCACCAACGCCATCATGGTCTCGGCCACCACTCCCATGGCGGGAACGGCGGTGACGTCGGTGCGCTCTTTGAACGACACCGTGGACTCCTTGGTGACCACATCGACGGTCCCGAGCACGGGTCGGTTCAAGGTGGCGAGCGGCTTCATGCCGACGCGCGCCGCGATGAGCCCCCCCGTCGACATCCCTCCCTCGATCCCCCCGGCCCGATCGGTCTCGCGAAGGTACGTGCCCGACTCCTCGTCCCAACTGATGGCGTCATGCGCTTCTGATCCCCGCCGTGACACGACCTCGGAGCCCTCGCCGAGCTCGACATGCTTCACGGCCTGGATGCTCATGAGGGCCTGGGCGAGCAGTCCGTCGAGGCGGCGGTCCCAGTGCACGTGGCTGCCGAGCCCCACCGGGACCCCGAAGGCGAGGACTTCCACCACGCCACCGAGCGAGTCGCCCTCTTTGGCCGCCGCCTTGATGGCGTCGACCATGCGCGCCTCGACCTCGGGATCGAAACACCGCACCGAGGAGTCGTCGACGCGCTCGAGGTCTCCGGGCCCCGGGCGTTGTGACGTCTCGGCCCGGACGGGCCCGAGACCGACGACGTGGCTCAGCACCGACACCCCGAGCCGGGCCAGCAGGGCCTTGGCCAGGCTGCCCGCCGCCACCCGGGCCGCCGTCTCTCGAGCCGAGGCCCGCTCGAGAACGTCCCGGGCGTCGTCGAATCCGTACTTCTGCATCCCAGCCAGATCGGCGTGACCCGGACGCGGCTTGGTGAGGACCTTGGAGGGCGACCCCGGGTCCGGGGACATCTCCTCTTGCCACTTGGGCCACTCGGTGTTGGCGATCTCGATAGCCACCGGTGAGCCCAAGGTCCGACCGTGGCGGATCCCGCCGATCAACGTGATCTCGTCGGCCTCGAAACGCATCCGGGGCCCGCGTCCGTACCCGAGGCGCCGCCGGGCGAGCTCGCCGGAGATCTCGGGGGCGGTCACCGGCAGCCCGGCCGGCAGACCCTCGACGATCACCACGAGGGCCTTGCCATGGGACTCACCCGCGGTGAGGAACCTGAGCACGTCGTCAATCTACTTCGGGGCCCTCGGGCCCCCGGGCCGAGGCGCGTGGGTCGACCCACCTGCTCGGGCATCACACCGTGTGATGGAACAGCGCGTGGGCGACAGGGCTGCCCCACAGCACCGTCACCACGGCGCCGGCGGCGAGGAAGGGCCCGAAGGGGATCCTCGTCTTGCGACCGGCGCCCGACACCGCCATGGCCCCGATGCCGACGACGGCACCGAGGACGAAGGCGGTGAAGAACGCCACGAAGGTATGACCCAGCCCCAGCCATCCGGTGGCGAGGCCCACCACCCCGGCCAGGCGCACGTCCCCGAAGCCCATGCCCCGCGGGACCGCAAGGTGCACGGCGAGGAAGGCAACGAAGGCCGCCGCCGCCCCGATGGCGGCGCGCGCCAACGATCCCCACCGGTCGTCGACGGCCGAGGCCAGCACGAACAACGGCACCAGCGCGGCGAGGGTCGAGTACACGAGTCGGTTGGGGATGATCTGGCGCTCGAAGTCCACCGCGCTCATGGCGACGAGTGACAACCCGAACACGGCATAGGCGGCGAGCACGACGTCGTTCCCGATACGTGCCGCGAAGGCGCCGAGCACGACGGCGCTGACCACTCCGAGCACCGCCGGACGCCACGGGTGCGAGACCCGTTCACGACATGACCGGCAGCCGCGCCGCAAGAACAAAGAATTGACCACCGGCACGAGCCCCCGCCCCCGGTACGGGATGGCACACGACGGGCAGCGCCACCAGGGACGGTCGAAGGGACGACGCTCCCCCAGCCGCTCGACGACGATCTCGAGCTCACCGCCGAGGAGGAGTCCGGCCCCCGCGCTGACCCCCGTGACGAGGGCGTGCATGACGGCACGCTATCCGACGGGTTTCGGGCCTCCGCGGATGCGCGACACCGCGCCGAGGTCGGCGCGCCCGAGCACGCCGAGGGCTTCGGGCTACTTCTTGGCGGGCTCGTAGAAGGGGTTGGCGCCGCTGGCGTGATCGGTGACGTCGACCACCGACACGACCTCGGGAACGGAGTCCCGCAGTGCGACCTCGATCCCCTGGGACAGGGTCACCGACGCCAGCCCGCAGCCCTGACATCCCCCGCTGAGGCGCACGTACACGATGCCCTCTTCGACCGCGACCAGATCGGCGTGGCCCCCGTGCATGGCGATGGAGGGGTTCACCTGGGCCTCGAGGACCTTCAAGATGCGCTGGGCCAACTCGCTCGACAGGTCCACCTCGGGTCGGTCGACGACTGCCTGGGGCCGGGGCGGGGTGTTGGGGTTCACGATGACCAACCCACCGTCACCGTCGTCGGACCAGTCCAGACGTGCCCCGACCAGGCGGGCCACGCTCGATTCGGGTACCACTACGGCCAGGCCGTCGTCCTCGGCGACCCTGTCGCCGGCACCGGCGTCGGCTACCGCCTGGAAGTAGATGTCGTAGGTGTACGCACCGTCGCGTGCCCCGGTCACCTCGACCCACAGTGCCAGGCGGTCGGCCTCGGACTCCTGGGACCGGGCGTCGAGCACCACGCCACGGGCCGCAGCTGTGACGGTCAGCACGGCAGAGACCTCGACTTCGCCAGCCGGCGCCACGTCCTCGCCCATCGGTGTGAACCTCCCCCGGTCATCATAGAGGGATGGCCCGGCTACTCCTTCTCGTCCCCTCCGCCACGTACCGGGCCCGGGACTTCCTCGACGCGGCCCGTGCCCTGGGCGTCGAGGTGGTCATCGGAACCGAGGAGGCCCACGCCCTGGCTGAGCTCATGGGGGGGCGCACGCTCGAGGTCCCTCTCGACGACCCCAACGAGGCGGCCCGGGTCATCGTGGCCCACGACGCGGTGCTCCCCATCGACGCCGTGATCGCCGTGGACGACGTGGGCACCCTCGTCGCCGCCGAGGCCTCGGCCCAACTCGGGCTCCGGCACAACCCACCCGACGCCGTCGCCGCCACGCGCGACAAGCTCGCCATGCGAGCCCGGCTCGCCGCCATGGAGGTGCCCCAACCGGCTTTCGCTGCGCTGCGCGCCGGGGCGGGGCCCGAGGAGGTCGCCGCTGTCGTCGGGGCCGTCGGGCTCCCGTGCGTGATCAAACCCACCACGTTGTCGGGCAGCCAGGGCGTGCTGCGGGCCGACACCGTGGCCGAGGCACAGGCCGTCGCCGAGCGGGTCCGGCATATCGCCACCGCCGCCGGTGTCGACCCCGCCGCCGCGCTGCTCGTCGAGCAGTTCGCGCCCGGACCCGAGGTCGCCGTCGAGGGTCTCATGGTGACCGGAGAGCTTCGAGCCCTGGCGGTCTTCGACAAGCCCGACCCGCTCGACGGGCCGGCCTTCGAGGAGACCATCTATGTGACGCCGTCGCGTCTGGCCCCTGGCGACCTCGCCGCCGTGCTGGCGGCCACCTCGGCCGCGACCGTGGCGTTGGGACTGGTCGAGGGCCCTGTCCACGCCGAGGTGCGCGTGCGCCACGCCCGGGCTTCGGTGATCGAGGTCGCGGCGCGCACGATCGGCGGACTGTGCTCGCGCACCTTGTCGTTCTCCACGGGTCGGTCCCTCGAAGAGCTCGTGATCGCCCATGCCCTGGGCCTTGCGCTCGGAGAGACCGGAGCCCAGGGGGCGTCGGGGGTGCTGATGGTGCCCATCCCCCGCGCTGGAACCCTTGTCGGCGTCGACGGCCAGGACGAGGCGCGACAGGTGCCGGGTGTGACCGAACTCCAGATCACCATCGCCACCGGTCGCGCCGTGGCCCCGGTCCCCGAGGGCAACCGTTACCTCGGATTCGTCTTCGCACGCGACAGCACACCGGCCCGCGTCGAACGCGCCTTGCGGCGAGCCTGGGCCTGTCTCGAGGTGCGCGTGGAAGAGGGCGTCGACGACGGAACCGCCTGACGAGCCGAGGTCCGTCCACCCACGCATATCCCGCTACCGTGGGGCGGTGCGCGTGGTGTTGGTCTCGACTTACGAACTCGGTCATCAACCGCTGCACGTGGCGTCGCCGGCGGGCGCATTGTTGCGCGCCGGCCACGAGGTGCGCTGCACCGACCTCGCCGTCGACCCCTTCGATGTCGAGATGTTGTCGTGGGCGGACGCGGTGGCGTGCTCGGTGCCGATGCACACCGCGTTGCGCCTGGCGCGTCCGGTGTGTCGTGAGATCCGGGCTCGCCGCCCCGACATCGCACTGTGTCTCTACGGCTTGTATGCAGGCCTCGACGGGGCTGACGCGGGCACGCCGGTCGCCGACCTCGCCATCGCCGGCGAGTACGAGCCCCGGCTCGTCGCCTGGGTCGACTCCCTCGCCGCCGCGCCCGGGGCATCCGTGGCCGACCCCGGCAGCGACAGGCGCACCGTGGTCGAGCTCGGACGGGGCCGGTTCGGGCTCCCGGCCCGCCATCTCCTGCCCGGACTGGACCGCTACGCGCGTCTCGCCCTCGGGAGCGAACGCCGCCTGGTCGGATACGTCGAGGCGAGCCACGGCTGCGCGCATCGATGCCGGCACTGTCCCGTGCCGGTGGTCTACGACGGGCGCACCCGCCTGGTCGCCGACGACGCCGTCGTGGCCGACATCGCCCAACTCGTCGCCCTGGGAGCGCGCCACATCACCTTCGGCGACCCCGATTTCCTGAACGGCCCCCATCACGCGGCCCGGGTCATCGACGCCGTCCACAGCAGTTTCCCTGACGTGACCTTCGACGTGACGGTCAAGGTCGAGCACATCCTGCGCCACCGCGACGTGTTCCCCCGCATGGGAGCAGCAGGTTGTCTGTTCGCGGTGTCGGCGTTCGAGTCCGCCAGCGACCACATCCTCGAGCAACTCGACAAGGGACACACCGCCGCCGAGGAGTGCGAGGCGGTGGCAGTGCTGCGGTCGGCGGGGATCGAGCCCCGACCGTCGCTTCTCCCCTTCACGCCCTGGACGCGCCCCGAGGACGTGTTCGCCCTCTTGGACCTCGTGGCACACTGCGATCTCGTGGGCAACGTGGACCCGGTGCAGTACGCCATCCGGCTCCTGGTCCCACCCGGCTCCCTGCTCGTCACGTCGGGGCGGCTCGACGGCCGGCTCGACGAGTACGACGACGAGCACTTGGGATGGTCGTGGCGCGCCCCGGACCCCCGACTCGACGAACTCCAAGGCCGGCTCGCCGACGTCGCGGAACGCGCCGCCGCCGGGGAG
>JADGOL010000101.1 GCA_017882995.1 Acidimicrobiales bacterium
CCCGGCACCGTGTACCCGAGCCCATGTCCGTGGGCGGGCACCTCGCCGAGCTCCGGCGCCGGGTGCTCGTGGTCGGCGTCGCCCTGGTTGTCACGTGCACCGCGGCATTCGTCGCCTATCCGCAGATCCTGCACTGGCTGCAAGCGCCCTATTGCCGCGTGAGCCCCCGCTGCAGCCTCTACGTGACCGGCCCCCTCGACGGCTTGTCCCTCCGGATCCACGTCGCCGCCTTTGCCGGAGCTTTCCTGGCGTCACCCGTCATCTTGTGGCAGGTGTGGCGGTTCGTCACACCGGGTCTGCGCCGGAACGAGAAGCGCTACGTCGTGCCCTTCGTGGCAGCCTCGCTCGTGCTCTTCGCCGCCGGCGCGTGGCTGGCCGTGTTCAGTCTCCCCCATGCCCTCCGCTTCCTCGGGAGCGTGGGGGGACCGACACTCCAACAGATCTACGACCCCAATAAGTACGTGGGCCTCGTCACCGCGCTCATGGCGGTGTTCGGGCTCACCTTCGAATTCCCCGTCGTCCTGGTGGCGTTGGAGCTCGTCGGGGTGGTGAGCCCGTCGAGACTGGCGTCGTGGCGGCGCTGGGCCGTCGTCCTCATCGTGACGGGCGCGGCGGTCATCACCCCGAGCGGGGACCCGTTCTCGATGCTTGCTCTGGCGGTGCCGCTCTACGTCTTCTACGAGATCTCGATCGTCATCGGCAAGCTGCTCGGGCGTCGCGGAGATAGTGTCTCGACCACCTGATCCCGGAAACGGCCGGGGCGGGAAGGGGGATCATGGGACCGATCTGGTTGCGTCGCCACGCGCCACGCACCGCCTTCGCGACCGGCGCCGTCGTGCTCGCCCTCGGTCTCGGCCTGAGCGCGTGCAGCAGCCCGAAAGCGACCGGTTCGTCGACGACGGCGGGCTCCTCGCCATCCGCCGGAGCTCCGAAGACCGTGGCCGATGACGTGGGCGCGACAGGCATTCCCGCCTTCTACACCCCGCCCAACCCACTGCCGCCCGGGACGCCGGGCACCATCATCCGCACCGAGAAGGTCACGGGCGTTCCCGGGGTGCCCGCCACCGCCACGGTGTGGCGGATCCTCTTCCACTCGCGCTCGATCTACGGCCAGGACATCGCCGAATCCGGGTACATCGTCGTCCCCGGCGGCACGGCACCGAAAGGCGGGTATCCGATCCTGTCGTGGGCACACGGCACCACCGGATTCGCAGGGATCTGCGCACCGTCACTTTTCACGTCCCAAGGGGGCGTGGGGCCGTATGTGCTCCCGGGCCTGAGCGACTACCTCAAAGCCGGGTTCGTCGTGGCCGCCACCGACTACGAGGGCCTCGGCACCCCCGGCATCCACCCCTATCTCCTGGGCGCGAGCGAAGGTCGCGGCGTCCTCGACGCGGCGCGCGCGGCACGTCGGCTGTCCGGTCTGCACACGTCGAGCACGGTGATGATCTACGGACACTCCCAAGGCGGCCAGGCCGCGCTGTTCGCGGGCGAGCTGGCCCCGACCTACGCCCCCGACCTCCACATCGCCGGTGTGGTGGCGGCCGCGCCGGCCACCGGCTTGAGCACGATCCTCGGGGTGGTGACGACGTCGGTCGGTCAGTCGATCTTGGAGTTCACGATCCCGGTCGCCTACACGTGGGCGCGGACCTATCACGACCTCCCCCCGGCGGACATGTTCAGCACCACGGGGGAGACCGTTGCCGAGTCCCTCGTCACCCAGGGATGTCTCCCCGCGCTCATCGCGGCGATCGGGACTCGGCATCTGACCGCCACCTCGGTCTTCGTGCCCGGTGCCGCCACCAACCCGGTCGTGATCGCCCACGCCAAGATGAACGATCCGGGCCGAACCGAGACACCCGCCCCGATGCTCATCGTCCAGGGCACAGCCGACACCACCGTGCCCCCGGCGCTCAGCGACGCGTACGTCACCCAGATGGCCTGTCCGATCCGAGACACGATCGACTATCTCCATGTCACCGGCGCGACCCACGGGACCGTGGTGAACGTGTCGGTTCCGACCATCACGAAGTGGATGACCGCCCGCCTCCAGGGCACCGCGGCCCCGTCGACGTGTGGTCAGCCCGGCGACGTGGCAACCCTGTCACCCTGAACCTCGGTGTCGAGGAACACCAAGGCTCGAGAGGACCGGGACTTCCGAGGACGGGGACGCGGTATCGTTCGGCCAGTGCCCGGGGTTGGATCGACCGTGGTTTTCCCGCCACGGACCTTTCCGGTCCGACTCCGGGCGCACTATGGCGAAGTCGGCGCCCGATCCCGGACGGGACCGCTCCTCACTCTCCGAGATCGCCCCATTCGTCCTCCTCGTCGGACGACGAGGTCGCACCCGCACCTTGTCGAGCCCGGAGCCAGGCGCTGATCTGATCTGCGACGCGCTGCACGCCACCACCCACGCGGTCGACCATGGCGACGAACCGGTCGCCGTAGTGCGAGACCGCAGCATCGAACTCGGCCGAGGCAGGCGGCTCTTGACCCCGGCGCACGTAGTGCCCGGACCGGATGGGGTCGAACTCACCTTCACTCACCCACCGCACCAGCTGGCGCACGCGACGGACGGCGAAGGGGTGCGGTCGACCGATCTCCTCCCAGAACCGGGCGTGACGCGCGTAGATGTCGTCCTCGTCCTCGTACTCGGTGGCTTGTCGAATGAAGGCGTCGAGGCTCATGCCGCCCAGTGCGCCGCCGGCGGTGCGCATCAACATCTGACAGACCGGCAGCGGGTCGCCGAGCACGAGCGCGGCGGCCCGGTCGCTCGACAGCTCCGCCATCCTCGACCACTCGAGCAGCGCCAGGTACAAGGCTCGAATGGGCAGGCCCGTGAACAGCGACCGGGGCAGCGCGCCTTGGACGACCTGAGAGATGATGAGGAGCGCGGTGGTGTAGGCGTAGTGCTCCGACAACACGTGCCCGAGCTCATGGGCGAGCACGGCACGCACCTCGAGTGGCTCGTAGGAGCCCACCAGTGAGGAGTAGACGATCACGACCGGGTTCTGCGCGCCGACGGTCATGGCGTTGACGAGCGGAGTCTGGGTCACGTACAGGTCGGGGGTGCGTTCGAGGTCGAGCACCCAGGCGCAGTTGGAGTAACTCGCCCACAGATCGGGGACCTGGTCCTCCCCGATGCGCACGGCGTTGCCGAGGAGCACCTGTCGGAACCGTCGCTCGTGGCCGAAGTCACACAGCCGTCGCACGAACTGGTCCATCAGGGGGATCGACCGCAATGCCGCGGTGGCGGCCCTGTCCGCGGGGTGCTCGTACGCCTTGGGGCTCATGCCCTCGTAACGGAAGGCGGGGTCGATCGTCATGACGACTTCCTCATCGGCGCGCCCGAGGACCGGCGCGTGGGCGGAGAACCCGAGCGGGTGCCGAGCGACGTTCCGGCTAGGACGCCTTGCGGCGCTTGGCGGGCTTGGCGGTGCGGTTCACCGCCGCCTCGAGCTCCTCCCGGGTCATCTTCGATCGACCCGGGATGCCGAGCTCGGTGGCCCGGGACTGCAGCTCCGCTTTGCTCAGACCCGACAGCGCGGCCGGTGCGGAACCGGTGCCGGCGCGTCTTGCCGACCGCTTGTCCGGAGCCCCCGCCGTCACTGCGGGGGTGGCGATGTGCGCACCCGGCCGGTGAGATCGGGCCGCCTCCACGCTGGCCTGCAACGCCTCCATGAGGTCCACGACCTTCGTCGGCTGGGTCTCGGGACGCTCGGTGACGATCACCCTGCCCTGACGCTTCTCGTCGATGAGCCCCTCGACGCGCTTGCGGTACTCGTCCTCGTAGAGACCCGGGTCCCAATTGCTCGCCATCGAATCGACGAGCAGCTTGGCGGTGGTCAATTCGCGACCCGAGAAGTCGACGTCGGATGGAACGCCGGGGACCTCGGTCATCGGATCGCGGATCTCGTCGGCGAAGTACATCGTCTCGAGGGCGAGCACCGACTGGGTGGGCCTGATGGTGACGAGATGCTCCTTCGTGCGCAGCACGAGAGAGGCGACGGCCACCTTGTTGCTCTGCGCCATCGCCTCGCGCAGCAAGGCGTAGGGACGGACGGCCTGGTCACCTTGCGGTCCCAGGTAGTACGTCGACTTGTAGTAGATCGGGTCGATGGCGTCGAGGTCGACGAAGTCGGTGATCTCGATGGTCCGGGACCGGCCCGGCTCCACGGACTCGAGCTCCTCGGGCGTGACGATGACGTACTCGCCTCCGCCCAGGTCGTATCCCTTCACG
This sequence comes from Acidimicrobiales bacterium, assembly GCA_017882995.1. Lineage (GTDB taxonomy): Bacteria > Actinomycetota > Acidimicrobiia > Acidimicrobiales > UBA8190 > Chersky-840. Next base: position 4,241 of record JADGOL010000101.1, read on the forward strand.
ACATCGGCGTACTCGACTTCTTCGCCGGTGCGCTCGTTGACACGCTTCTGACGAATGCGGTCGGGCGTCCCGGCCTGGAACTGGTTGAAGTGGATCGCCTTGTCGTCCGTGGCGGAAAACAACCCGACCGGCACGTTGACCAAGCCGAAGCTCAGCGACCCCGTCCAGATCGCTCTGGGCATCTCGGCTCCTTTCGCCGGAAGGGGAGACATCCAGTCAAGCACGGTCTCTACCCCTCTGACCAGGATAAGTACCCAGGTCCACCATCCTGTTACACCCTGAGACCACACTGAGTCGCAGGACAAACGGATGCGCTGACCAGGAGGTTCCGGTGCCAGGAGTGCGGCTCGAGGTCGTGGAGGAGGAGTCCGTCGAGCGCTTCGCCCACGAAGCGATGCTCGGGCTCGCCGACCTCGAATCCGAGGACCTGGTCCAGGGCAACCTCACGGTGCCGCTGGGCCTGAGCTTGTGGATGCGTCGCGGCAGGATCCGCATCGAGACGGCCCGGGGCGCGATGCTCCAGTTGCGTACCGCGCTGCTGCGGGTGTCGGGTCTCGACGAGCGCACCGAACCGGTGCCTCTCCTGGTGGCCGACCCGGTGGCCGCCACGATCAGTCTCGCCGTGTACATGGACGGTCTGCTGCAACGGGCCGCCCGAATGACCGCGACCTCACGCGTGGACATGGCCACACGCGCACTCGCGCTCGTCTCCGACTGAACCTCGGGGAGCGCGCGCCGACTCGCGGGTAGGTTGAGATGTCGTGCCCCCACCCGGTACGTCGCCAGTAGCCGGACCTGCGCCCGACCAAGCGTCGGAGTTGGTGGTGGCGCGTGGGCTCACCAAACGATTCGGCGACTTCGTCGCCGTCGACGGCATCGACTTCGAGATCGGCCGGGGCGAGTCCTACGGGCTCTTGGGCCCGAACGGCGCCGGCAAGACGTCCACGATGCGGATGATCGCCTGCATGTCGCCGGTGTCGGACGGGACATTGCGGGTGCTCGGGATGGATCCGGCTCACGACGGGTCGAAGATCCGGGGCCGGATCGGCATCGTGCCTCAAGAGGACACGCTCGACCTCGAGTTGACCGTTCTCGACAACCTGATGGTCTACGGCCGCTATTTCGACCTGCCCCGCCGGGTCATCCGCGAACGGGCCGAGCAGCTCCTCGATTTCACCCAGCTCTCGGAGAGGGCCCATGACAAGGTGGACCCCCTGTCGGGAGGGATGAAGCGGCGGCTCACGATCGCCCGATCGCTCATCTCGGACCCCGAGATCCTGATCCTCGACGAGCCCACCACCGGCCTCGACCCCCAAGCTCGCCATCTCCTGTGGGACCGCCTCTACCGCTTGAAGCAACAAGGCGTCACCCAGATCATCACCACGCACTACATGGACGAGGCCGAGCAGCTCTGTGACCGACTCGCCGTCATGGACGGCGGCCGGTTCGCGGCCGAGGGCGCACCGAGCGAGCTCATCGCCCGCTACTCGACGCGCGAGGTCCTCGAGCTCCGCTTCCGAGACCCCGACACCGACACCGCTGACGTGGCGATGCGCCTCGAAGGGCTGGCCGAGCGCTTCGAGGCACTCCCCGACCGCCTGCTGCTGTACACCGATGACGGCGAGTCCACCCTGGCCGAGGTCCATCGACTCGGGCTCAGCCCCGACAGCACCCTGATCCGCCGATCGACGCTCGAAGACGTCTTTCTCCGCCTGACCGGTCGGTCCCTGGTCGACTGAGCTCGCCCGCCGACGATGACCATGACGACGGAACAAGACGCGACCCGGAGCCCGGGCGATGCCCGTCGCCACCGGAGGACACCCACGTGGGTGCGGTCCATGCGTTACTGGATGTACCAGTACAAGCGCACGTGGCGGGGGTCGATCACGACGAGCTTCTTGTACCCGGTGCTGTATCTCTCTGCCATGGGCCTGGGCCTCGGGTCGTTGATCAAGGGCCGCGTCGATGGAGTCCGGTATCTCGACTTCTTGGCACCCGGGTTGTTGGCGTCGACGGCCATGCAGATCGGCGGCAACGAGTCCATGTACCCGGTCATGGCGGCCATCAAGTGGCTCCGCACCTACTTCGCCATGCTGGCCACGCCGCTCACGGTCATCGACGTGCTCGTCGGCCACCTGGCCTGGATCGCGCTGCGCCTGCTCATGGTGACCTCGATCTATCTGGCGATCATGGCCGCGTTCGGCACGGTGCACTCCCCGCTGGCCGTGCTCGCCATTCCCGTCGGGATCCTGACGGGGATGGCGTTCGCGGCCCCGATCGCGGCGTTCGCGGCGGCGCAGCAGAACGACACCGGCTTCTCGACCATCTACCGCTTCGGGCTGATCCCGCTGTTTCTCTTCTCGGGGACCTTCTTCCCCATCGCCCAACTGCCCGGCTGGATGCAGCCCGTCGCCCAGGCGACGCCGCTCTACCACGGAGTGGCGCTGTGCCGGGGCCTGGTGCTCGGCCACCCGGGGCTGGCGACGGCCGGCGCCCACCTCGCCTACTTGATCGTGCTCACCCTCGTGGGGTTCGTCCTGGCCCAGCGCACCTACCGACGGAGGCTGGTGACATGACCAACACCGCGGCACCGGGGGGCGTGGCCCTGCGCATCGCACCGGTCTCGCTGCTGGGGACGCGCCGGGCCCGACGCCTCGTCGAGCGCAACATCCTCGTGTACCGGCGCTCCTGGGTCTTCTTCGTGTCGGGGTTCTTCGAGCCCTTCTTCTACCTGCTGTCGATCGGTGTCGGGCTGAGCAAGTTGGTGGGACCCATCCATGTCGGTCACCAACTCATCGCCTACACGACGTATGTGGCGCCGGGTCTCCTGGCGTCCTCCGCCATGAACGGCGCCACGCTCGACTCGACGTTCAACGTGTTCTTCAAGCTGAAGATCGCCAAGACCTACGACGCCGTGCTGTCGACGCCGCTGGGCCCGGGGGACGTGGCCCTCGGCGAGCTGACATGGTCGCTCATGCGGGCCACGGTCTATTCGACCGCCTTTCTCGTGGTGATGGTCGGTCTCGGCTACGTGGTGTCACCGTGGGCCATCTTGTGCCTGCCCGCGGCCATGATCATCAGCTTCGCCTTCGCCGCGGTGGGGATGGCGGGGACGACCTACATGCGCAGTTGGCAGGACTTCGACAAGGTCTCACTCGCCCTCATCCCGCTGTTCCTGTTCTCCGCCACCTTCTACCCGCTGTCGGTGTACCCGGGCTGGCTCCAGGCCGTGATCCGATGCACCCCGCTGTACCAGG
>JADGOL010000102.1 GCA_017882995.1 Acidimicrobiales bacterium
ACCCCCTGGTAGCCGGCCACGTCGGCGAACGTCGTCCGGGGCCGCTCGGTCGTGTACAGCTTGGCCCGCGAGCGCCCGATCGACATGATCCCCGACATCTGGCCCTGGGCCCGCCGGCTGATCCACAAGAAGATGCCGACGAAGGCCACCAGGATGAGGATGGTGGGAAGCCACTGGCCCAAGGCACTCTGGGTGGGGGTGTTGAAGTTGACGGTGGCGATGTCCTTCTTCATCACCGCCACGTCGCTGTCGAGCGACGGGTCGGGGCCCTTCACGGAGTAGCTCTGATTGCCCTGCTTCAGCTTCCCGGTGATGATGCCGGTGGTGTTGTCGATGGTCGCCGACGCGACCTTGTGCGCCTGGACGTATTCCTGGAGGAACGGCTTGTACCCGATCTTCTTGACCTGGGGATGGTTGACGAGCGCCGGGACGATCAGCACGGCGATGACGGCCACGATCAGGAGGGCGAACACCCAGCGCCAGCTCTGGTCACCCCCCGGCGACGCCTGACCGCCCGGCCCGCCCGAGGCAGGACCACCCGTCCCACCTGGGGTGGGACGTCCCGAACGGCGGTCGGGAAGAGAGGGGGGACTCATTTCTCCATGGTACGCGCCGTGGCCCCCGGCCCTGCACGCATGGGCGAGATCGTTCGGATGCGGGTGATCGGTAACCTTCACCTGATGGCGAGCAGCGCGCCCGGCTCGAACGACCGAGAGCCGAGGCACGGCGCGGCGCCGACGACACCCCCACCGCCACCGCCGGGGTACCCGGCATACCCCCAGGACGCGGGGGTGAAGGCCGGGGAGGACGAGGCGGCGGAGTCCCCGCCCCGCACCGGCCGTGACGCGGGCGCATGGCTCATCTTCGCCGGGCTCGGGTTCATCGTCGGCCAGTTGGCCAGCAGCATCCTGCTCGTGGTGGTGGCGGCCGCCACGGGACACGCCTCACAGATCGCGCAACTGGCCACCCGCCCCGTCCCGCCGGCCTGGGTCGAGGTGACCGGGCTCGTCGGGCTCTGGCTCGGCTTCGTCAGTGCCGTCGTCCTCACCAGCCGGCTCCGGGGCACCGGGAACCCGTTTCGCGACATGGGCCTCAGGGTGCGCCCCTGGGACGTGATCATCGGGCCGCTCATCGGGCTCGGCGGCCAACTGCTCCTGCTGCCGGTGCTCTATCTCCCCCTGGAGCACGTCGTGCCCCATCTCGACCAACGCCTGAAGGAGCCCGCCCAGCACCTCACGGGTGGGTTTCCCGGCTCGGACCTGGCCATCATCGCCTTCTTGACCGTTGTGGTCGTGCCCGTGATCGAGGAGACGTTCTTCCGGGGTCTGGTCCTGCGGGCCCTGCTCCGGGTCTTCAAGGGTGCGGGGCCCGTGGTGGGCGTCGCAATCGCGGCGGTGGCGGACGGGATCCTCTTCGGCCTGGCGCACTTCGAGCTCCTCGAGCTCCTCGGCCTGGCCGCGTTCGGGGCCGTCCTGGCGCTGATGGCCTACAAGTTCCGGCGCCTGGGCCCGGGGATCTTCGCCCACGGCACCTTCAACCTGTTGGCGATCCTCTCGGTGGCGGGCATCCTGCACTGAAATCGGCCCCGGCGCTGCCGCTTGGGCCCACATATCGGGCACGATGGATCTGATGCGACGACCGTCTGCTCCCGCCGTCGCCACCTTCATGGTGGTCGCGGCCGTGATCGTCGTCGTCATCTGGCAGTGCGACCCGGGCCTGCTGCTGGCCAACACCATGACGACCGGGGGCGACACCGGGGCGCACTTCGGCCTGGCCCAGTTCCTGAAGACGAACCTGCTGCTGCACGGGCACGTGACGGGGTGGTTCCCGGGTGCCTACGACGGCCTGCCCCTCAACACCTTCTACTTCCCCCTCCCCGACACCCTGGCGGCGATCCTCGGATTCGTCATCCCCTTCGACATCGCCTTCAAATTCATCACCATCCTCGGCTCGATCACCCTCCCCGTCGCGGCCTGGGCATTCGGCCGCCTGGTGGGCATGGAGCGGCCCCGGCCCGCCGTCCTCGCCGTCTTCACGCTCCCGTTCCTGTTCGACCAGACCTTCACCATCTACGGCGGCAACCTCTACTCGACCATGGCGGGCGAGTACGCCTTCTCGCTCGGGTTGTCGGTGGCGCTCGTCTTCCTCGGTGTCGTGATCCGCGGCATGCGCACCGGGGGGTCGCGGATCCCCGCCGTGGTGCTGCTCTCGGCGTGTGTGCTGTGCCACTTGGTGCCGACCCTGTTCTGCTTCGTGGGCGCGGGCGCGGCGCTCGTCTTCTTCGGCCCCACCCGCCGACGGCTGTGGTGGCTGGCGTCGGTGGTGGGCACCTCCTTCCTCCTCGTGGCGTGGTGGGCGGTCCCCTTCGTCATGGAGCAGGCCTACAGCACCACCATGGGGTGGCAGAACGTGTCGACGTTCCGGGCGCTGTTGATGCCCGTCGCCGACCGCTGGGCCCTGATCATCGCGATCGTCGGTGTGGTGATGGCGTCGGTCCGGTTCAACCGGACCGTGCTCATGCTGGCCGTGTCGGGCGTGGCCTCGGCGCTGTTCGTCCGGTTCGCGCCCCAGAGCGCGCTCTACAACACGCGCGTCCTGCCGATCTTCTGGCTCTGCGTCTACCTGATCGCCGGCTACGCGGTGGCGGAGCTCTTGATCACGGCGGCAAAGGGGTGGCGGAACCTGCGCAGCGCCTTGCGGTGGACACCACCGGACGTGCCCGCCATGGCGGTCCCGGGGGGGCCGACCCCGGCGTTCGCCACCGGAGGGCCCGTCTCGACGTTCGCCCCCCACGTCGTTCCCGGGGCGAGGCCGGCCGGCGCGCACCTGACGGCGCCGACCGACATCGCCCACCCCGAGACGCAGACGCCCGTGCCCGGCTACCCCGCCGGGGGGGTCGGGGGCGAGTCGAGGTGGACGGCGCCCACGGGCGCTCCCGCCCCGTTCCACCCCCGGCCGCCTCGTCGCACGGCCTGGGCACCGGGGGCGCTGGTGGTGCCGTTCGTGGCCCTGGCCATCTCCGCGCTGGTGGTCTTTCCCCCCTTGCTCATCACGCCGGGGAGCGTCTACCGGCTCGGGCCCGTGAACGTCCGCTCCAGCAACGTCGCGGCGTGGGCGCAGTGGAACTACTCCGGCGTCGAACGCAAGCCCGGATGGGCCGAGATGCACGGCGGCATCGTCCAGGCCATGGACAAGGTCACGGCCAAATACGGGTGCGGACGCCTCATGTGGGAGTACAACTCCAACCTCAACCGTTTCGGCACGCCCATGGCGCCGATGCTCCTGCCCAATTACACCAACGGGTGCGTCGACTCCATGGAGGGCTTGTTGTTCGAGTCGGCGACCACGACGCCGTACCACTTCATCAACCAAGCCGAGCTGTCGGTGGGCCCCTCCGAAGCGATGGTGCCGTCCACCACCGGCATCGTCTACGGGTCGGTCAACGTCCCGCTCGGGATCAAGCACCTCCAGCTGCTGGGCGTGAAGTACTTCATGACGTCCTCGCCGCCGATCCAGGACCAGGCCGACTCCGACCCCGCGCTCACGCGCGTGGCCACCACGGGACCGTGGCACACGCTGTACCAGGGCCAGACCATCATCACCACGTGGAAGATCTACGTCGTCCACGACTCGTCGCTCGTCACGCCGCTGACCCAGACCCCCGACGTGCTCACCGGGGTCGGGGCGGCCCAGCCGTCGTGGCTCCCGGTGTCCCAGCGCTGGTATGCGGACCCCTCGAAGTGGAGCCAGCAGATGGTGGCCGGTGGGCTCGCGTCTTGGACCAGAGCCCCCAAGGGCGTGGCGCCGGTGCGGCACCACGCGCTTCCCGCTGTGAAGGTCTCCGCGATCCACGCCACCAATGATCAGGTCAGCTTCCACGTCAGTCGCGTGGGGGTGCCCGTCTTGGTGCGCGTGTCGTACTTCCCGTCGTGGCACGCGACCGGTGCCCTCGGACCGTGGCGCTCGGAACCGAACCTCATGGTGGTCGTGCCGACGTCGCACGACGT
>JADGOL010000103.1 GCA_017882995.1 Acidimicrobiales bacterium
CGCCGAACAACGCCGCGCCGGCCTCGAACGACACCATGTCGCCCACCACCGTCGACGGCAGTCCGGGATGGCCCGGGTCGCCGAGATCGGCGGGCAGGCCCGCCGCCAGTCGGACGCGATGCACCCGATCCACCGTCGTCGCACCGCGTGTCGCCACCTCTTCGACGCTGAGGGGCTGACCGGGGGTGCGCAGGGGGAGCTCCGACGCCAGGGCGGCGAGCCCGCCACCCTGGTCGGCCTCGACCATGGCCGCCAGCGCCACCCCCCGCTCGTCGAGGTACGCCAGGAGCTCGAGGCGTTGGTCGCTTCCGGGCGCGTCGGGGTCGTAGATCCCCGCCGCCCGGAACTCCTCGACGCCGAGCTTCGCCATGGGGACGGGCCCCGTCGGTGTCAGGCGCCCATGGCGTGGACGCCGCCGTCCACGTGCACCATCTCGCCCGTGGTCATGGGGAACCAGTCCGACAACAACGCCACACATGCCCGGGCCACGGGCTCGGAGTCGTTGACGTCCCAGCCGAGCGGCGCCCGCGCCCCCCAGGTGTCCTCGAAGCCCTTGAAGCTGGGGATCGACTTGGCCGCCATGGTGCGCACGGGCCCGGCCGCCACGAGATTGACCCTGACCCCGTGCGGCCCCAGGTCCCGCGCCAGGTACCGGGCCAGGGACTCCAGAGCGGCCTTGGCCACGCCCATCCAGTCATAGGCCGGCCACGCCACCCTGGCGTCGAAGTCCAGCGCCACCACCGACGAGCTCCCCGCCGCCACGAGTAGGGGCCGCAGTGCACCGACGAGAGCCTTCAGCGAGTACGCCGAGACCTGGAGGGCAACCGCCACCTCCTCCCACTCGGCGCGCAGGATGTCACCACCCAGGCATTCCTGGGGCGCGAAGCCGATGGCGTGGAGGATGCCGTCGACACGACCCCACCGCGCCTCGAGGTCGGCGGCGGCGGCTCGGAGATGGGCGGGGTCGGTGACGTCGATCTCGATCACGTCGGCCGGCGCGTCGAGCTTGCGCGCCGTGCGCCTTGTCAGTGACAGTCCCCGCCCCGCCCCCGACAGCACCACCTCGGCGCCCTGTGCCTGGGCCAGGCGGGCCACCCCGAACGCCAGCGACGCGTCGGTGAGAACGCCGGTGATGAGGATGCGTTTTCCCGACAGGAGCCCGTTGCTCGGTGACACTGCGGGCGACCCTACCCGAGCGGCACCGCCGGACCCGCCTGCGGGGCGAGGTGGGTCGGGCTGAACCTGGGCCCGGGGCCGTTGTGCCAGTGTGTTCCGATGGATGTCGGGATCCTCGGGGGGACCGGGCCGCTCGGTCGGGGGCTCGGCCTGCGACTGGCCGCCGCCGGGGCGTCGGTGACGATCGGGTCGCGCGACGCCGCTCGCGCCGGCGAAGTGGTCACCTCGCTGCGTGACGCCTGGCCGCGCCAGCTGGCCATCAGCGGTGCCGCCAACGAGGATGCGGCGGCACGCGACATCGTCGTCGTCGCCACGCCGTGGGACGCCGTGGTCCCCACCGTGCGGGGGCTGGCGGCCCGCCTGGAGGGCAAGGTCGTGGTCTCGGTGGCGAACGCCCTGGTGAAGCAGGGTCGGGAGATGCACGCGCTGGTCCCGCCCCGGGGCTCGATGGCCGGCGCCATCCAGGCCGAGCTGCCCGCCGCTTTGGTGGCCGCGGCCGGTCACCATCTGCCCGCGTCGGCGCTCGAAGACCTCGACCAGGCCCTCGGCGCGGATGTGCTCGTGTGCTCGGACCATCCCGACGCCACCGCCGCGACCATGGCGCTCATCGCCTCGATCGCCGGCCTGCGTCCCCTCGACGCCGGGAGCCTGGCCCAGGCGGCGGCCATCGAGGCCTTCACGGCTGTGCTCGTCACCGTGAACATCCGCTACAAGGCACACAGCTCGCTGGGGCTCACCGGTCTCGGACACGTCTGAGCCGATGATGCGCCTCCACGACACCGCGCGCGGCGAGATCGTTGCGTTCGAGCCCGGGCCGGTGGTCTCGATGTACTCGTGTGGCATCACGCCCTATGACGCCGCCCATGTGGGCCACGCCCAGGTGTACCTGACCTTCGACATCCTGCAGCGCAGGCTCATCGACCTGGGCCACGAGCCGAGGCTGGTGCGCAACGTCACCGACGTCGACGACGACATCCTGCGCAAGGCGCGCGAGCTCGGTGTCCACTACCTCGACCTCGCCGCCGAGGAGATGGCGCGCTTCGACTCCAACATGGCCGCGCTCAACCTTCTCCCGGTCTACAGCGAGCCCCGCGCCACCTCGGCCATCCCCGACATCCTGTCGCTCATCGGAGCCGTGCTCGACGCCGGTCACGCCTACAGCTCGGGCGGGTCGGTGTACTTCGATGTGTCGTCGTTCGCACGCTTCGGCCAGGTGAGCCACCTGTCGAGAGCGGAGATGTTGGTGCTGTCGGCCGAGCGCGGAGGCCATCCCGAGGATCCCAACAAGCGCGACGCCCTCGACTTCGTGCTGTGGCAACCATCGGCCCCCGACGAGCCGTCATGGGAGTCGCGTTGGGGCAAGGGCCGACCCGGCTGGCACATCGAATGCTCGGCGCTGGCCATGCGCGAGCTCGGAGAGACCGTCGACCTCCACGGCGGGGGGACCGACCTCATCTTCCCCCACCATGAGTGCGAGACGGCCCAGTCCGAGTCGGTGACCGGGACGACGTTCTCTCGCCACTGGCTCCATGTGGGCATGGTGGGCCTCGACGGGACCAAGATGTCGAAGTCCCTCGGCAACCTCGTGTTCGTAGGGGACCTCTTGAAGGAGTGGGACCCCGCCGTCGTGCGCCTGGCCCTTCTCGCCCATCACTACCGCAGCGACTGGGACTGGAGCCACGACGATCTCGAACGCGCCGCGCAACGACTGGAGCGCTGGCGCGCTGTGGCTGAGAAGAGCGTGATGACCCCAGGTGCGCTCGACGTCGTGCGAGGACACATCGACGACGACCTCAACGTCTCGGATGCGCTGGTGGTGCTCGACGACGAAGCGGCCTCGGGCCGGGGTGTGGGCCCCGGCGCCGCGCTACTAGGGGTGGAGCTGTGATCACGATCCGGTTGCCCGATGGTTCGACGAAAGAGCTCGAGGACGGGTCCACCGCACTCGACCTGGCCACGTCGATCGGTCGGCGCCTGGCCAAGGCGGCGGTGGCGGCCACGGTCGACGGCGCCCCTGTCGACCTCGGAACCGCGCTGCCCGACGGCGCCGAAGTGGCGGTGATCACCGAGGACAGCGAGGCGGGCCGGGCCGTGTTGCGGCACTCCACGGCGCACGTGCTCGCCCAGGCCGTGCTCGAGTTGTGGCCCGGCGCGCATTACGCCATTGGCCCGTCGATCGCGGACGGCTTCTACTACGACTTCGAGCTGCCCGGTGGTGCGACCTTCAGTGACGACGACCTCGGGCGCATCGAGGAGAAGATGCGGGTCGTGATGGCCGCGGACCAGGGATTCGTGCGTGAGGAGCACTCGATCGAAGAGGGCCTGGCGCTGTTCTCCGACCAGCCCTTCAAGCGAGAGATCATCGAAGGTGTCGCCAACGCGTCGCCGGACGCCGAGCTCTCGGCTGAGGCCGCGGCAGACATCGCGCCCGACGCCTCGGCGGTGAGCACGTACCGCAACGACGGCTTCGTCGACCTGTGCCGGGGCCCCCATGTGGCCTCGACGGGTCGGCTCGGGCACTTCAGGCTCCTGCGTGTGGCCGGCGCGTACTGGCGCGGCGACGAGCACCGTCCCCAGCTCCAGCGCATCTACGGCACCGCCTGGGAGTCCGACAAGGCGCTGGCCGAACACCTGCATCGCCTCGAGGAGGCCGAGCGGCGCGACCATCGCCGCATCGGGGCGGAGCTCGACCTCTTCTCGTTCCCCACCGAGATCGGCTCGGGTCTGGCGGTCTTCCACCCCAAGGGGGCCACCATCCGCATGTTGATGGAGCAGTACTCGCGAGAGCGCCACATCGAGGGCGGCTACGACTTCGCCTACACCCCGCACATCACGAAGTCCGAGCTCTTCGAGATCTCGGGCCACCTCGACTGGTTCGCGGAAAGCATGTACCCCCCCATGGAGCTCGAGGAGGGTCAGCGGTACTACCTCAAGCCCATGAATTGTCCGTTCCACATTCTCGTGTTCAGGAGCTCACAGCGCTCCTATCGCGAGCTTCCCATGCGCCTGTTCGAGTTCGGCACCGTCTACCGCTACGAGAAGTCCGGCGTCGTGCACGGCCTCACCCGGGTGCGGGGCATGACCCAGGACGACGCCCACATCTTCTGCACGCGCCAGCAGATGGGCGAAGAGCTCGGGGCGTTGCTCACGTTCGTGCTCGACCTGCTGCGCGACTTCGGCCTCGCCGATTTCTACCTCGAGCTCTCCACCCGGCCTCCGGGCAAGGCGGTGGGCACCGAGGAGGAGTGGGACGAGGCCACCGAGGCGCTGCGCGCCGTGGCCGAGGGACGCGGGCTCGAGCTCGTGATGGACGAGGGCGGGGGCGCGTTCTACGGCCCCAAGATCTCGGTACAGGCTCGCGACGCCATCGGTCGGCACTGGCAGGTGTCGACCATTCAGCTCGACTTCCAGCTGCCCCAGCGCTTCGGCCTCGAGTACGTCGGCGCCGACAACGCCCGGCACCAGCCCGTCATGATCCACCGCGCCTTGTTCGGATCGGTGGAGCGATTCTTCGCCATCCTCCTCGAGCACTACGCGGGGGCGCTGCCCACATGGCTCATGCCCGTCCAGGTGGTCGTCCTCCCGGTGCGCGACGACCACAACGACTACGCGCACGGCGCGGCGGCGCGGCTGGCGGCCGCATCGGTGCGCGTCGAGGTCGACGTCGCCGACGAGCCGCTCAATGCGCGCATCCGCCGCTGGAAGCTCCAGAAGGTGCCGTACATCCTCGTGGTGGGCGACGACGACGTGGCGGCCGGGACCGTCGGCGTGAATGCCCGGTCATCAGAGCGTGCCGTGCGCGACGTGGCGCTTGACGACTTCCTCGCCTCCTTGTCGGTCGAGATCGACACCAAAGGCTCACCCGAACCCCATGAGTGAGACCAGCCTCGAACAGCTGTGGGCCGGATGGCGTCGTGACTATGTCGTCTCCACCACCGATGCGGAACGACGAGGGGCCGAAGACGGCTGTGTCTTCTGCGCCATCGCGACATCGGGCCCACCCGGTGCGGGGAACCTGGTGGTGTGGCGTAGCGAGCTCAGCTACGCGGTGATGAACGCCTATCCCTACGCGAGCGGCCATCTCCTCGTGATGCCGGTGCGCCACGTGGGCGCGCTCGACGAGCTCAGCCCCGAGGAGTCGGTCGACCTCTGGGTGGGCACCAGCCGGGCCGTCACCGCCATCGGGGCCGCCTATGACCCTGACGGCATCAACATGGGCGCCAACTTGGGGCGCGCCGCCGGGGCAGGGATCCCTTCGCACCTGCATATGCACGTGTTGCCGCGGTGGTCGGGGGACACGAACTTCATGACCGCGGTGGCCGGGGTCCGTGTGATGCCCGAGTCGCTCGAAGCCGGTTGGGAACGTCTCTTCGAGGCCTGGCCCCCGCACTGAACGCCGCAGGCCGGCTGAGCACGGCGGGCTCAGCTCCCGTTGGACTTGGCCTTGGCCATGCGCTCCACCAGGTTCGAGGGCATGGCGTCGTAGTGGTCGTGGCTGGCCACGAACCGGCCTCGCCCGCCGGTGAGCGAGCGGAGGTCGACCGCATAGCGCTGGATCTCGGCGGTGGGCACGAGCGCGGAGATCCTCTGCAGGCCACCGTCGACCGAATCGGTCCCCTGGACGCGACCCCGACGGGAGTTGAGGTCGCCGAGGACGTCGCCCTGCATCGTGGCCGGCACCGTCACCTCCAGGCGTGACACGGGCTCGAGCAGCACCGGTCCCGCCTTTGCCATGGCCTCTCGAAACGCCAGTGCTCCCGCCATCTTGAAGCTCATCTCCGACGAGTCGACGGAGTGGAACTTGCCGTCGAAACACGACACCTGCACGTCGACCACGGGGTAACCGTGGACACCACCATGGCCCATGGCCTCGAGCACGCCCTTCTCGACGGCCGGGATGTACTGCTTGGGGATGGCCCCGCCCACCACCTGGTCGACGAAGTGGAACCCCTCACCGCGCTCGAGCGGTTCGATGCGGATCGAAGCCACGCCGTACTGCCCGTGACCGCCGGTCTGCTTCTTGTACTTGCCTTCGGCCTCGGCTTGTTGGGAGATCGTCTCGCGAAACGGCACCAGCACGTCCTCGGTCGCCACCTCCACCCCGAACTTGCGGGCCAGGCGTTCGGCCGCCACGGCCAGATGCGTCTCGCCCGTGCCGCGCAAGATGGTCTGATGCGTCTCGTCGACACGTTCGACCACGAGGGCGCGGTCCTCTTCTTGTAACCGATGGAGCCCGGTCATGAGCTTGTCTTCGTCACCTTTGGACTTGGGGCGGATGGCGACCGACAGGACCACGGGCTCGGGCGGCGCGACGGGGACGAGGACCGGTGTTCCCTTGGGCGCGAGCGTGTCGCCGGTGGCGGTGTCAGAAAGCTTGGGCACCGCCACGATGTCGCCGGCTTGGGCCTCCTCGACGGGCTGAGCTTCCTTGCCCCGCAGCAGCTGCAGGATGTGGAGCCGCTGATCGGCATGGGTGCGAGGGTCGGTGAGGACCGTGTCGGGACGGATCGTCCCCGACAGCACGCGCAGTAGCGAGATCTTGCCGACGTAGGGGTCCGAGATGGTCTTGAACACCTGGGCCAGGGGTTGGCCCGCCGGGTTGCACGCCACCTCGGTAACCGAGTCGCCGGCGCGCACCTCGATGGGGGGGCGCGAGTCGGGGCTGGGGGCGATCTCGGCGAGCAGGGTGGCGAGACGGTCGATGCCGACCCCGGTCACCGCCGATCCGCACACCACCGGGAACACGAGGCCCTGGGCGACGCCGTTGGCGAGGGTCGCCTCGAGCTCGGCACCCGACAGCACCTCGCCCTCGAGGTAGCGCTCCATGAGCCCGTCGTCTCCCACGACGATGCCCTCGACGAGTTGCTCGCGCACCTCGTGCTCCACCGCGGCGAGGTCATCGGGGATCGGCCCCGACTGCGGCTTGCCGTTGACATAGATGATGGCCGTATCGGTGAGGAGATCCGCGATGCCGCGAAAGCCCGCCTCCTCGCCCACGGGCAGTTCGAGCGGGGCGATCCCGGCGCCGAAGCGCTCTTGGAGCGCGCTCAGGGTGCGGTCGAAGCTGGCGCGCTCTCGGTCGAGCTTGTTGATGAAGACCAGTCGCGGCACGCCCAGCTCGGCGGCGAGGTTCCAGGCGGCTTCGGTCTGCGCCTCGATCCCTTCCACCGCCCCCACCACGATCACGGCCAGGTCGACGACCGACAGCGCAGCTCTGACCTCACCGAAGAAATCCGCATAGCCGGGGGTGTCGAGGATGTTGAGCTTGACGTCGCCGAGCACGCACGGCGCCATGGCGAGTGACAAGGACATGTGGCGCCGGATCTCTTCGGGCTCGAAGTCGCACACGGTGGACCCGTCGTCGACCCTTCCCTGTCGGGTGACGGCTCCGGTGGCGAAGAGCAGAGCCTCCGCCAGAGTCGTCTTGCCCGAGCCGTTGTGTCCGACCAGGGCGACATTGCGGATACGGGACGGCGGGTAAATCGGCACCCGCGCACCTCCCTCCCTCGAGATCCTTCCGGCGTGCGACCGCATGCGACCGCTGTGGGTGCGAGCCTATCGGCGACGGCTGGGCTGAGCCTGGGCGAGGACCGGCAGGAGCCCGGTGCGGGATCGGCCCATCGAAGGGGCCCGGGCGGGCCGATGGTACGATGGAAGGCGAAGCCCCTCGGAGGAAACCTACGCATGTTCGACGGTCGTTGGCGCCACGCGGTGGACCGCACGACCAAGCCCGTCGGCACGGCCCTGGTGCGTGCGGGGATCACCGCGGATGTCCTGACCATCTTCGGTCTGGTCATGTCGGTCGTCACGGCCTTGGCGGTGGGGTCGGGCCATCTCGTCGCCGGGATCTTGCTGCTCTTCCCCACGGGCCTGCCCGACCTCTTCGACGGGCCGGTGGCCAAGGCCTCGGGACGGGCCTCGGTACGCGGTGCGTTCTTCGACTCGGTGGCCGACCGCATCGCCGATGCCTTCCTCTTCGGTGGGGTGGCCTGGTACCTCGCCGCGCATCATCACGGTGAGATGGTCCTGCTGCCCTTCGCCATCTTGGCGGTGACCTCGCTGATCTCCTATCAGCGGGCGAAAGCGGAGCTGCTCGGACTGTCGGCCAAAGGTGGGCTCATGGAGCGCGCCGAGCGGTTCATCTTGCTCGGTCTGTGCTTCATCGCCGGCGCCATCTCCGCCGCCGCGCTCGTGCCCGCCTTGTGGGTGTTCTTCGGGCTCCTGTGCGCGACGGCCATCGGCCGGTTCGTGAACGTCTGGAAAGAGGCCGAAGGACCCCCGCCTTTGACGTCGACCCGGGTCCTGTTGGCCGAAGCCGACATCGACGTGACCCGTCGGGCGCTGGCCCGGTGGCGCGAAGGACGGGTGGACTCGCGCTGGCGGACGTGGCGGGAGGCCCGAACGCATCGCGACGCGTTGGGTGCTCACGCCGCGGTGCCACGACGAGCGGCGCAGCCCTCGGGTCGGTGGCGGGCCCGTCGTGCCGGTGTGCCGTCGAGTCGATCGGGTCGCATCTGGCGTGCTCGTCGCGAGGCTCGGCCCGCGGCCCGCAGCGGCCGCCGGCCCGTGTCGCGCGGCTTCTGAGCCGCGCCGTCCAGATCTGATCTCCAGACGCGGTTCGAGACGTGTCTGACGCGTCCGAAGTCTCCGGCACCGACTCCGAGGGTGTCCGCCCACCCGATGGTTCTCTCGAGCCCGGCGCTGACAGCGACGGCGCCGCCGATGTGGGTGCGTGGGTGGCCTACTACATGTACCGGGCGCTCGGGACGGTCATGCAGAATCTGCCCGAGGTGGTGGCGGCCGCCGCGGCCTCGGTGGTCGCGTCGACGTTGTCCGTCTTCAGCGGCAAGGCAGGGGCGATGTACGGGCGCCATCTGCGCCGTGTCCTCGGACCCGATCTGAGCAACGCCGAACTGCGGGCCACGACGCAGCGGGCCTTTTTGAATTACGGCCGCTATTGGTTCGAGGGGGCCCGGCTCCCTGCCCTGGGCCCCGATGTGATCGCGGACCGCTTCGTGGTCGAGAGCGGGTGGGATCACCTCGTCAGCGGCATGGAGGCGGGCAACGGCGTCATCATGGCCCTCCCCCACATCGGCAGCTGGGAGTGGGGCGGAGCGTGGTTGGCACTGCAGGGCTACCCCATGACGAGCGTGGCCGAGCCGCTCAAGCCACCCGCCATGTACGACTGGTTCGTCGCTCAGCGCGAGGCCATGGGCCTGACCATCGTGCCCCTCGGCGCCGACGCCAGCCGGGTGCTGTTGCGCACTTTGCGAGCCGGGAAGCTCGTCGGGCTGCTCTGTGACCGGGACATCGCCGGCAACGGCATCGAGGTCGAGTTTTTCGGTGAGCGCACCACCATGCCGGCCGGTCCCGCCATGCTGGCGCTGCGGACCGGGGCGGTGCTTCTCCCCACCGCGGTCTACAGCGGACCGGGCCTCGACCACACCGCGGTGATCATGGCTCCCGTGGACGCGCAGCGCCGCGGCGGGCTGCGCCAGGACGTGGCGCGCGTCACCCAACTGATCGCCGATGACCTCGAGCTCCTCATCCGTCGCGCCCCCCAGCAGTGGCATCTCTTCCAGCCCAATTGGCCCAGCGACCATGAGAAGCGGTCAACGTCTTCGTAGCGTCACACGTCGCAGACCGTGGCAGGGCCCGGTCGGGACAGGGAGTTGACGGCGTTGAGGTTGCGCAGCGTGCAGTACCGGAGCCATCCCAACGCCACGGGCGATAGCCGGTCACAAACCCAATCCCAGTGCAGGGCGACGGTGTCGCCGGGTTGGAGGTCGGCGGTGACGACCATCCCGTCAAGGCTGCGCCGGGCACACTCTGTCTGCTCGGCTCCGAGAATGAGCTGCGAGCCGTTGAAACGCAGAGGCCGGCTGCGGACCGTCACGAGATCTCCCGCGATCGCTTGGATGCGCCCCCAGCGGATGCGGCAGCGGTCCAAGACTTCGAGCGGCGGCCCGTCCATGCCGGCGCGCAGAAGCCCGAGCCAGGGGTAGACGGCGAAGACGTGAAAGTTGTGCTGCGGAACGCCTCCGGGCGCGGCCGCCGTGAGAGGAGCCAGGAACGGCCCCGCCCGGCGCTCGAAGCGGTCATCGAGCGATGCGACCAGTGCAGACGTGGGCACGCGCGTCACCAGCTCGTTGCCGATCCAGTAGGCCTCCACGACGCGGCGGTCGAGTGGTTGTGCGATGCCGTTGCAGCCCGCGATCAGCTCCAAATACGGCCATGCCCCTTCGAATTGGGCTGCCCGTTGACCCAGGCCCTCGAGGTCGGCGCCCTCCGAAGCCATTCCGAACAAAGCGGCGGAGTCCGAAGGTCCGCAGTAGCCGAGAGCGTTGGGGGGATACGCATAGCGGGCGAAAAGGACAGGTCCGGGCACGAGGTGTCTCTGCGGTGCGGGGCGCGAGGCCCCCGGCTCGGCTGGTCTCGGGCCTGTCGGGGTGACGGCGGATGCGTCGGGTCTCACCGGTTGACCGTGTCGCGCCCTGGCATCGAGGGGCGCCGGAGGCTGGCCCCGACGACCACCACACCCGCCCCTGCCGCGACGAAGAAGAGACCAAGTGCTTTTGGCGCGAGCGACGTCGTCCCGGCTGCAGCCTGGATGAGAGCGGTAATGAGCGCGCTTCCGACCAGCACCGAGGTGACGTCGACCGCCCGGGCCCGCGCCAGGGCGGTCATCCAGGTCCCGACGTAGGCCGCCAGCAAGATGCCGGTCAGAAGCGCCCACCCGACCTGGGTGACGTGAAAGGCGACAAGGACGTGCAACGTGCCGGTGGCGGCAAGATAGACGATGAGGGTGAGCGCCCCGATCCCCATTCGAACCAGGGCGAGGGCGGCCGGGGCCACGTCGCGCAGCAAGCGCTTGGCCACCACGACCTCCACTGCCCACAGCAAGGTGGCGGCCAGGACGAGGACCTCACCCCGATCGGCGGCGAGGTGTCCGACACCACCGGATATGGCGACTTGACCCGCCACGAGCACGGCGATGGCGGCGACGTTCCACCACGCCACGCGCTCGTGCAGGAAGACCAAGGCGAGCACGGCCACCCACACGACGAGCGTGTCGCGCCAGAAGGCTGCGGGCGTGGCTGTCGTGTCGGCCAATCCTTCGAAGAACAAGACGAAGGCGATGCCGCCGCCGACGATGCCGACATACGCCAGTCCCGCCCAACGGGCCGGCCCCCACGTTCGCCAGCTGCTCGGCTCTTGCCGAGGAGAGCTGGGGCCCGGGGTGGTGGCGACGAACCTTCCGAGGACCGAGTCCCGACTCCGACGTCGAATACCCCACGCCACCAAGGCGACGGCGGCGAGGATGAGCGTTGCCACCAGGTTCTTCGCCGTGGTGTAGACCGACGGTGGGGCGATCGAATGCACGCCATAGCTGTTGACGAAGACCGACAAACCACTGATGAGCGCGGTCATGCCGGCCACGACCACGCCGGGGAGGCCACCGCTCGCGCCGGGCTCTGCCCTGGTGCCGCCATGCTCGGCGGCATCGGGTGCCGATGTCGCGTCGCCGGTCACGGCTTCGCCCCGCCGCTGGAACCGCGGGCCGTCGAGGCCGCGCTCAGCCGGAGCTCGGTCGCCACGGCTTCCGCGTCGGTCGCGTCGACCCGGTCGATGGCATAGCCGCTGTGGACGACGAGCCATTCCCCGGCCGTCGGCACCGGACCGTCGAGGGCGAGCAGCGAGACGCGATGGACCGTCCTATTCACATCCTCGACGTCCACGGCACCGGGGCCTGCGCTGCGCAGTACACGATGCAGGCGGCTCATGCACATGCCTGGACCTCCTTGATCAGGTCGACAACTTTTTGCACGGCCACGGGGATCGCTGCGTCGACGGCGGGGCTGAGACCCAAGCCCCTCCCGAAATCATCGCCTTCGATGCCGACCACGACCACGCGACCAGGCGCCTGGTCGATAGCTTGGGCCAGGCGCAACACCCCGGACAGGCTGATCCCGTGGGTGCTCGTCACACCCGGGCTCGAGCCCACCGCCGTCCCGGTCAGTTCGAGCACCCGTACTGTCCCGGGCGCCGCCCCCGAGCGCATGGCGTCGATGACGATGGCCAGATCGGCGCGGTCCCAGCGTCCCAGCAGGTCGAGGGGGTCGACGACGGGACCGATGTCGTGCGTAGCCGGGGATTCCTCGACGGTACGAGCCGCCACCGCGGGGCCGGCCCCGTCGTCGCGCCGGTACTCGCTCCCCACGCCCGCCACGACAACGCGGGGGGACGTCCGGGAGTCGTGCCCGGGAGCGACCGTGCTCGCCCTGTCCGTGCTCACGACGGCACCACCGTGACGTCGAGGAAGTGAGCGGCACACGAGATGCACGGATCGTGGTTGCGAACCGACTGCTCGCACCGCCATTGCAGTTCGTCGTCCCCCAGCTCGAGCGCGCCCTGGGCCACGCGACGCAGATCCGCTTCGATGGTGAGTTGGTTCTGGGACGTGGGTGGCACGATGCGGGCCCACCGGATCGTGCCTGAGCCGTCGATCTCGTACTGGTGGAAGAGCAGGCCTCGAGGCGCCTCGGTGACACCGGTGCCCACGCCCGGTCGTGGTGTCACCGCGGCGGCGGGGGGGTCAGGTGGCTCGTACGACTCGGCGAGCGACAGCGCCTCTTCGCACGCGAACACGAGCTCGACCGCACGCACCACGATGCTGCGGAACGGGTTGGTGCACACCGGGCCCAACCCGGCTCGCACCGCCGCCTCGGCGGCCAGGGGGGAGAGCCCCCCGACGTTGAGCGCATAGCGGGCCAAGGGGCCCGTGAGGTACGGGTCGTGTCCCCCGAGACGGGCGTGGAGAGCGGTGGACCGGGCGACGTGCTCCTCGACGACGAGATCGGCGAACTCCACCGGGCTCACGTCGAGGCCCTCGGAGGACGCCGGCCTGCCGCCCTCGATGGCGTAGCGTCCGCCATCGCGCAGAGCCACGAAGCGGTAGTCGCCGGTCACGTCGGGGAAGTCGAAGCCCGCCACCCACTCGACAGTGGCGAGTGCGGCGTCGCGTGCCCGACGCAGCGGCTCGATCAGGGCCGTCACCGATGCCGGGTCCGGCGCCCGATAGAAGCCTCCGACACGGACGTTGACCGGATGCACGGCCCGGCCCCCCACGGTCTCCATCACCAGGTTTCCCGTCCGCTTGATCTGCAGGCCCCGCTCCACCGCTCCCCGGTCGAGCTGGGCGAGCTCTACCGCATCGGCACAACCGAGGAAGTCGGGCGCGTGGAGGAGGTAGATGTGCAGGGCGTGGCTTTGGATCCATTCCCCGCAGTACAGGAGCCGCCGCAGGCGATTGACCCGTTCGTCGACGGTCACGCCACACGCGTCCTCCATGGCCGCACACGCGCTCATCTGGTAGGCCACCGGACAGATTCCGCAGATCCGGGCCGTGATGTCAGGAGCCTCGGTGAAGTGCCGGCCGACGAGGAGGGCCTCGAAGTAACGCGGCGGCTCGAAGATCTCGAGGGCGACGTCGATGACCGTGCCGTCGTGCACCTCGACCCGGAGGGAGCCCTCTCCCTCGACCCGCGACAGACCTTCGACCCCGATGACCCGCGGTGGATGCGACCCGTGGGTCATGAATCCTCTTCTGGGCCGTCGGGGTGGACGGCGACGCCTCGGGCCACGGGCAGGGAACCGCCTTGGGCCACGGATTCCTCGAGGAAGGCCGGCGCAGAGGCATTGAAGGTCCGGAACAGCCGCGACATCTCGACCGGTGCCATGCCCTGGCGCCGCAGCTGGGCGGCCAGTGAGGGCGTGTTCGTCGTCTCGGCGGGCCCGAAACAACCGAAGCATCCACGACCGACGGTGGGGCACAGGGCACCGCACCCTGTCCGGGTCACCGGACCCAGACAGGCGATTCCCTGGCTCACGAGCAGGCACACGGTGCCGCGCCCCTTGCACTCCTGGCATACCGAGTGGCCCGCGATCACCGGACGTCGCCCTGCCAGGGTGGCGGTGATCACCTCGAGCAATTGGAGACGGTCGATCGGGCAGCCGTGAAGCTCGAAGTCCACGTCGACGTGCTCGGCGATCGCGGTGGAGGTATCGAGAGAGGTGATGTACTCCGGATGGGCGTACACGGTCCGGGCATATTCGCCCGAGGCGGCAAAATTGCGCAGGCCCTGGATCCCGCCGGCGGTGGCGCAGGCCCCGATCGTCACCAGCCGACGTGAGCTCTCCCTGATCTGCTTGATCCGGCGGGCATCGGCCGGCGTGGTGATCGAGCCCTCCACCAAGGAGACGTCGTAAGGTCCCGAGACCGTCGCGCGCGACATCTCCGTGAAATGGGCGATGTTGACCGCGTCGGCCAAGCTCAACAGCTCATCTTCGCAGTCGAGCAAGCTGAGCTGGCAGCCGTCACAGGACGCGAACTTCCATACGGCCAGGGTGGGCCGTCGGTCCGGGTCCGCGGGCGCGCTCGACGCGCCGTCGTGGGGCGCGGACTCGGTCGGCCCGGTCATCGCTCGCGCTGGGTGAGCAGGTGGGCCACCACGCCCGCGTAGGGCAGGACCGGGCCGTCACGACACAACAGGAACGGACCGAGCTGACAATGGCCGCACCATGCCACGCCACATTGCATGTTGCGTTCCAGAGACACCCGGATGCAGGCGGGATCGACACCGCCGTCGATCAGAGAACGGGCGGTGAAGCGCATCATGATCTCGGGCCCGCACAGGAGTGCTGTCGCTCCGACGGGGTCGAAGCCGGCGTCTTTCAACAACGAGGTCACGAGCCCGACGTGGCCGGTCCACCCGGGTGCAGAAACGTCGAC
>JADGOL010000338.1 GCA_017882995.1 Acidimicrobiales bacterium
AAAAAACCGCACAGAGGATGTGGGCGACGTCCACCGGGCACAGCTCCTTGGCGCTGCGCCCGCTCGGGAACGTCACCGTCACCGTCTCGAGCCACGGCGGATGACCCGACGGCACGCGCTTTTGGTAGAAGAAGGGCCCTTCGGCGCCGTCGGGGTACCGCTTCAACACCGTCGGGCGTTCGCGCACGCCACGCAGGGCGCCGGGGCCGACGGCAAAGTAGTACCAGACCAGATCCAGCTTGGTCTCGCCCCGGGTCGAAAAGAAGATCTTGTCCGGGTTGGAGATCTTCACGCTGTGCCCGTCGACCTCCACCGCGACAGCGGGCACCCCGGCAGCCATCTGTCGATGGTGACACGGATCGGCGGCCGAGACGAACGATCGGTAGCCTCGACGTCGATGGATCCCGACGTCGCGCTCCGGCGCATCGCCTACCTCCTCGAAGCCCGGCGCGCCGAGTCCTACAAGGTGCGGGCCTTCCGACGCGCCGCCGCGACCGTGGACGAGGTCGACCCCGCCGTTCTGGCCCAGCGCGCCGCCTCGGGTCGTCTCACCGATCTCCCCGGCGTGGGCGACACCACGGCACGGGTGATCGCCGAGGCCTTGGCGGGCGAGACGCCCGCCTACCTCCTGGAGCTCGAGGAGGAGGCGACACCCACACTGACCGGTCGCGCCTCGGAGCTGCGGGGCTTGCTCCGAGGGGACTGCCACAGCCATTCGGACTGGTCCGACGGGGGCAGCCCCATCGCCGAGATGGCCCAGGCGGCAGCGGCTCTCGGCCACGAGTACCTGGCGCTCACTGACCACAGTCCGCGACTGACCATCGCGCACGGCCTCGACCCTGAACGTCTGGTGCGTCAGCTCGAGGTGGTCGACACGTTGAACGAAGAATTGGCGCCGTTTCGGATCCTCACGGGCATCGAGGTCGACATCCTCGAAGACGGCTCACTCGACCAGGATCCCGAGCTGCTGGGGCGGCTCGACGTCGTCGTGGCCAGTGTGCACTCCAAGCTCAAGATGGACCCGGTGCAGATGACACGGCGCATGGTGGCCGCCATCGAGAGCCCGCACACCGACATCCTCGGCCACTGCACCGGTCGCATCGTCGTGGGCCGCGGTCGACCGGAGTCGCGATTCGACCATGACGCGGTGTTCGAGGCGTGCGTCCGCACCGGCACGGCCGTCGAGATCAACTCACGGCCCGAGCGACTCGATCCGCCCCAGCCGCTCCTGCGCGCCGCCACCGCGGTGGGGTGTCTCGTGTCGATCGACACCGACGCCCATGCCCCGGGACAACTCGAGTGGCTGGGCAACGGTTGCGAAAAGGCCGCAGACGCCGAGGTCCCCGTCGAGCGCATCGTCAACACGTGGCCCCGAGCGCAACTGCTCGAGTGGACACAGCGCCACCACACCGCGACCGGCTGATGCGACAGTGACCGAGCCGATCACCACCTCCGACACCGTGGTGCTCCGTGACGGCCGGACCCTCGAGGTGCTCACCGCGGGCCCACCCGACGGAACCGCCGTGGTCTATCACCACGGCACACCGTTCCCGGCCGTTCCCTATCGCAGCGCGGCACAGAGCGTCTCAGCTCGGGGCGTGCGCCTCGTCTACTGGCCACGCCCCGGATATGCGGGGTCGACGAGCCAGCCCGGTCGCCGCGTCGCAGATGCGGCGACCGACACTGGCGAAGTCCTCGACGCGCTCGGCCACGACCGGTTCGTGACGTTGGGATGGTCCGGAGGCGGACCTCATGCCCTCGCCTGCGCCGCGCTCATGCCCGGGCGATGCCGATCCGCCGCCATCATCGCCGGCGTCGCCCCCTTCGATGCCGAGGGCCTCGACTTCCTTGACGGCATGGGGCCCGAGAACATCGAAGAATTCGGTCTGGCCGCCGCGGGTGGAGCGCGATTCTCAGAATTCTTGACACGGGAGTCGGCACAACTCGCGAAAATGTCCGGGCCCGACATGGCCGAGGCTCTCGGGGGGCTCGTCTCCGATGTGGACAAGGCGGCCCTCACGGGAGCGCTCGCCGACTTCATGGCGAGAGCACTGGCGGCGGCAGGGTCCGCCGGCACCGCCGGATGGCACGACGATGACGTGGCCTTTCTGGGCGACTGGGGATTCGACGTCACGGACGTGGGCTGCCCGGTGTCGATCTGGCAAGGGCGCGAGGACCGGATGGTCCCCTACGCGCACGGGGAGTGGCTCGCCTCCCACGTCCCCGGAGCGCGGCCGCATCTCCTGCCCGACGAAGGACACGTTTCGCTCTTCGTGGGTGCCTTCGAGCACATCCTCGACGACCTGCTCGCCTCGGCGCGCTGACCCGTCGGGATCGGTGGTCCGACGAAGCGAAGGTCAGGGGGTTTCGGAGGGGTCCGCAGCGTCGGGCCGGGGCTCGGCCTGGTCACGCCGCACGATGACCTCCGAGCGTTCGGGGTGTTCGGGGTCGAGGTGGACCTCGGGCAGATCGTCGCCGGGCGGCTCACCGCCGGCGTCGACGACGATGGCGATCTCGTTGCCATGGGGGCCGTAGATGCCCTCGTGCAGCCCGAGCATCGCTGCGCCCAGCATGCTCGCAGAACGCCCCCGACTCCAGTGCCGGGGGTGCCCGGCGCCGTGATCTGTCGGCGCGTCGGGATCGTCGGTCGCCTCCAACCAGGAGATCCATTGGTCGTCGGTCCAGGATTCGGGGTCTTCGGGGGGTCCGTCTTCGGATGGGTCCTGGGACGACCGGTCTTCGGGGGCCCGGGCCGGTTCGGTGTCCTCGGCGCCGTCCACCTGTTCCACGGTATCGGGAGGGGACGCGTCGGAACCGCCGGGTGCCGCCACGGCTCCGGGCCCCGGGACGACGCGCTACGCCGGAGTCGGGTCCTCGGGGGGGATCGAGGGCGGAGATCCGTTGGGACGGCCCCGGTCCTCCTCGCGCCGCCGCCACACGGTCTCGGCACGGTAGAAGACGTCTCGCAAGGGGAGGCCGCTGCGAGTCGCCACCCGCGCCGCATCGCGCTGCTCGACCTTGACGCGCCCGGGGCTGACCTTGACCTGCACCGAGGCGCCGTCCACCTCGACGTGGTCCATCATGCGCAGCGCCGGCCAGCGCTCGTGAAGCACGCCGCGCACACCCAGACTCCCCGTCTCGGCTTGCAGGGCGGCGCGCAACGCCTCGCTCAGGGCCGGATCGGCGAGGACGCTCACCGTGTAGCCCGGCCGTCCCTTCTTCATGACCACCGGCGTGATCCAGGCGTCGTAGGCCCCCGCGCTGAGCAGTGTCTCGACGGCATGGGCCAAGACCTCTCCCGTGACGTCGTCGAGGTTGGTCTCGAGCAACATGACCGGTTGTCCGTGGCGATGGGATTCGACCAGGGACTCGCCCACGACCACCTGGGTGCAGTTGGGAAGCCCGTCGATGTCGTGCGACCCCGCGCCGAAACCGGTCGAGTCGATGCGCATCGGAGGGAGGGGGCCGAAGCTCGACGCCAGCGCGGCCACGATCGCCGCCCCGGTCGGTGTGGTGAGCTCGACGGCCAGGTCCCGACCCCACGTCGGGATGCCACGCAGCAACCCGACGACCGCCGGCGAGGGGTTGGGTAAGAACCCATGGGCACTTCGGATGGTGCCCATGCCCGTCGCGACGGGCGACGAGCACACCTCGTCGACACCGAGGATCTCCAGGGCCGCGGCGGTTCCGACCACGTCGATCACGGCGTCGTGCGACCCGACTTCATGGAAGTGGACCTGCTCGGGGGGACGGCGATGGAGCCTCCCTTCGACCTCCGCCAGCACCGCGAACGTGTCGAGCGCACGGCGTGTCACCCGGGTCGGCAGGCGCGCCTCTTCGACGAGACCCACGATGTGGGCATGGGTCCGGACCACGACATCGTCAGTCGTCTCCACGACAGCTCGGGTGGCCGCGATGCCGGCGCGCAGCACGGGCTCGGCACGCAGACTCCAACCTCCGAGGGGTA
Source organism: Acidimicrobiales bacterium (assembly GCA_017882995.1). GTDB lineage: Bacteria > Actinomycetota > Acidimicrobiia > Acidimicrobiales > UBA8190 > Chersky-840. Next base: position 3,968 of record JADGOL010000338.1, read on the forward strand.
GGCGTTGCAGCATGGCCAGCAATTCGGAGAAGTCCGCGCCGGCATCGATCAGGCTGCCCAGGGCCATGTCCCCGGCGATGCCCGCGAAGCAGTGGAACCAGGCCACCGTCGGCGGCGGTCCCTGAACCGCCACAGCGCGAGCCGACGCGTTCTGCGGCACGTCTTCAGCGTTCAGCCCGGCGCTCACGGCAGGATCCGGGCGATCGCGCATGCGGCGCCGAAGCCGTTGTCGATCCCGACGACGGTGAGCCCCGCGGCGCACGACGCATGCATGGCGAGTAATGCCGTGATTCCGTCGAGCGCGGCTCCGTAGCCGGTCGACACCGGCACGGCCACGACCGGAGCGGCGGTGATCCCGGCCACCAGGCTGGCGAGGGCACCTTCCATCCCCGCCACCACGACGACGGCGTCGGCGTCGGCCACGTCGTCGGCCGAGGCCAGAAGTCGGTGCACGCCCGCCACGCCACAATCGGCGACGAGCAAGGGGCGCAGTCCGAAGGCACCCAACACGGCCATGCACTCTTCGGCGACAGGGAGATCCGCCGTGCCCGCCGTCACGACCACCACCCGACCGGTTCGTACCGGGGCGGGGCGCCAGCACACCGTGGACAACGACCCCGATCTCGTCACCAGACCGTCGGGGGAGATGTCCAGACAGGCCGCGACCTGTTCGTCGTCGGCTCGTGTCAGCAGCACCGGGGTCTGCCCCGGCTCGGCCAGGAGCTCGGCGACGATCTCGGCACATTGGTGCGCCGTCTTTCCCGGTCCGTAGACGGCCTCGCCGGCACGCTGACGCAGCGCGCGGTGGTGGTCCACACGGGCGAACCCGAGGTCGGCGAAGGGGAGCCGACGCAGTCGGGCCACGGCATCGTCGGGACCGATCACTCCGGCACGGAGGTCGTCGAGCAGCTGGCGAAGGGCGGGCTCGTCCATGGGTGCCCACTATCCTGCCGCACATGGATGCGGCGGCAATCCCCGAGAGCGCAAGCCTGGGCACGATCAGCTTCCTCGGCCCGGCGGGGACGTTCACCGAAGAGGCCCTGTTCACCCAACCCGACTACGCGTCCGCCGACCTCGTTCCCGCCGCCACGCTCTCTGAGGCCCTCGAAGCGGTGGAAAGTGGGCGTGCAACACTGGCGTTCGTCCCCATCGAGAACTCGATCGAGGGTGCGGTGAACGCCACCGTCGACA
>JADGOL010000104.1 GCA_017882995.1 Acidimicrobiales bacterium
ACAACGCACCTCCGCATCGATCGGGCATTGGCACCTGGCGCCCGTCGGAATGACGGTGTCGCTGGTTGCCGCGGCGTCGCAGGGCCCGTCCCTCAGCCGCTCTGGATGATCCCTCCATGGTGGACGAAGGCGACCACCCGCGTCAATGCACGGGGGTGCGGGCATGGCAGGGCCCGAGATGGGGGATGATCGGAGCGTGGGTTCTCGACCTGGCGAGGCACGCGACGGCGCCCTCCGGAGCTTCCACCACGGCGATTTCGAGGTCGCCGACCTGGTGGCGGCGCGAGTCGGGCGTCGGGTGGCGGTGTGCCTTCCGGCCCGCAACGAGGCCGCCACCCTGGGCCCGATCGTCTCGAGCATCCGGGCCACGCTCACCGTCACCGGCGGTGGGGCGGACCTCGTCGACGACATCGTGGTGGTCGACGACGGGTCCGAAGACGACACCGCGGCGGTGGCGCGCCGTTCCGGGGCCCGGGTCATCGCGGCCCGCACCGCGGGGGGCGGCAAGGGCCAAGCCATGGCCCTCGCCCTCGCCGAGACCGATGCCGAGCTCCTCGTCTTCCTCGACGCCGACGTCGAGAACTTCGACCCCCACTACGTGACCGGCCTTCTCGGGCCCCTCGTCTCCGACCCCGCGCCGGGGCAGCCCGACGTGGCTCTCGTCAAGGGCTTCTACGACCGCCCGCTCCACGGCGAGAAAGGTGCGGGAGGGCGCGTCACCGAGCTGGTGGCGCGACCGGTGATCGACCTCTTGTTCCCCCATCTCTCCGCGGTGCGCCAACCCCTGGCCGGCGAGACCGCCGCGCCGAGAACCGTGCTGGACAAGACGGGTCTCGCTCCGGGCTACGGCGTGGAGCTGGCTCTGCTCATCGACGTGGCCGAACACTTCGGCGTCGAGCAGGTGACCCAGGTCGACCTGGGTGTCCGCATCCACCGCAACCGACCCCTCACCGAACTTCGACCCCAGGCGACCGACGTGCTCGGGGCGGCCCTCCGACGAGCCGGCGTGGCCGCGGCACGTCACACCGCGCTCTAGCGTCCCGCTCCCACTCCCGACACCGACGGTGCGAGCCGGTCGTCCCCGTCTGCGCTCGCAATCGGTACGCACTTTCTTGTCAACGAGCCGGCTCCTCCCCCCAGAGCTCCCCGAGGGCATCGGCCACGACCACCTCCACGCAGGCAGCGGGATCGGCGAGGGCCCGCGCTTCGCCGAATCGATCGGTGAGGCTGCGCACCACGACCTCGGCCCCGACCCGCCCGGACATCCCACCCGGGCCCACCGCACCCACCACCACCAGGACCGGGACCCCGGCCACGCCCCCGGCCGCGACCACCGAACCCACCACCTTCCCCGACCACGACGTGGCATCGAGACGTCCCTCCCCGGTGACCACCACGTCGGCTCGGGCCAGACGGTCGGTGAGCCGCACGGCGTCGGCCACCACGCCGAAGCCGGGCACGAGCCGCGCCCCCAAAGCCGCCAGCCCCCCGGCCAGCCCTCCGGCGGCCCCGCCGCCGGGGAGCCCGGCCACTTCCACCCCGTACCGGGCCCGGAGCTCGACGGCCAACGCCTCCAACCGGGCCCGGAGCTCGACGACCTGGTCGGGCGTCGCCCCCTTCTGCGGTCCGAAATGCTCGGCGGCCTCGACGAATCGGGTCTCCACGTCACAGGCCACGACCACTTCGGTCCCGCCCAGCCCCCCGGACTGCTCGATGGCCTCGATGGCACCACGGCCCCCGTCGGTGGTGGCCGAGCCACCCACCCCCACGAGCACCCGACTCGCCCCGGCCGAGGCCGCCGCCACGACGAGCTCGCCGGTGCCCCGGCTGCTGGCCCCCACCGGATCGTTCCCTCGGGCTCCCCCGGCGAGCGGCAGGCCCGACGCGGCGGCCGCCTCCACCACGGCCACACCGTCGGCCAACCACCACCGGGCCGTCACCGGGCCTCCGAGCGGGCCGGTGACCGCCGTCTCGTGCCACGCGCCGGCGAGGGCGCCGGTCGGACCCGGCACTGCGGCGAGGACCTCGGCGAAGCCCTCCCCTCCGTCGGACAACGGGCACAGGTCGCACTCCCAGCCCGCCCGCCGGGCTCCGAGGGCCATGGCACCAGCCACGGAGGGGGCGCCGGCGGTGCCCTTGAAGGCGTCGGGGGCGATAAGGGCCCGGCGCCGGGAGGAGTCGTCGGGCACGGCGTTACGCGAGCGGCTCACGGGTCACGACGACCATCGTGGCCGGTCGGAGTGCCCCGTGCAGGTGGAGGGTAGGGTCGTCCGGGTATGGAAAGGGTCGGTTGCGCTTGAAAGCGGACCTGGTGATCGTCTCGAACCGGGGCCCGATGTCCTTTGCACTGGACCAGGAGGGGCGACCCGTGCCGGCCGGCTCGGCGGGAGGGCTCGCCGCGGCGCTGCACCCCCAGCTCGAGGGCAGCGGGGCCACCTGGGTGGCGTGCGCGATGTCCGACGCCGATCGCATGGCGACGACCGAAGGGCTCATGACCGAGCGCGGGCTGCACCTGCTCACCGTGCAACCCGACAGAGACACCTACCGCATGGCCTATGACGTGGTGTCGAACTCCACCTTGTGGTTCTTGCACCACCATCTCTTCGACCTGGCCCGGCGCCCGCGCTTCGATCGCCACTTCGCCTGCGCCTGGCAGGCGTATCGCGACTTCAACGAACAGTTCGCGCAGGTCGTGGATGCGGCCGCCTCCGAGGGCGCCACCGTGCTCATCCAGGACTACCACTTGAGCCTCCTGCCCGGGGTGCTGCGCGAGAAACGGCCCGACCTCCACACCGTCCACTTCACCCACACCCCATTCGCCAGCCCCGACATGCTGCGCGTCCTGCCCCAGTCGGTGGCTCGCGAGGTTCTCGAGGGCATGGCGGGTGCCACCGCGTGCGGGTTCCACACGGCTCGCTGGGAGCAGAGCTTCCGGAGCTGCTGTGAGGACATGGGCGTCGACATGCGCCACACCTTCGTGTCACCGCTCACCCCCGACTCCGAGCACCTGATCGAACGCGCCGCTTCGCCGGAATGCGTGGCCGCGGGCGCACGGCTCGATGAGCTCCTCGACGGTCGCCGGATGGTGCTGCGCGTCGACAGGATCGAGCCCGCCAAGAACCTGCTGCGCGGATTCTGGGCCTTCGACGAGATGCTGCGCATGCGACCCGAATTGCGCGGCGAGGTCGTCCTGCTCGCCCTGGCCTACGCGTCGCGCTCGACACTGCCGGAATACCTCGCCTATGGAGCCGAAGTCGAGCAGGCGGCTCGGCGGGTCAACGACACGTGGGGCACCGATGACTGGGCCCCGATCATTCTCGACGTGGCCGACGATCCGGGGCGTTCGATCGCGGCCCTGATGCGCTATGACGTCCTCCTCGTGAACCCGCTGCGCGACGGGCTCAACCTCGTCGCCAAGGAGGGGCCCATCGTCAACACCACCCACGGGGTCCTGGCGCTGTCGCGCGAGGCGGGCGCGTTCGCCGAGTTGCACTCCGAAGCCCTCGAGGTCAACCCGTTCGACGTGACCGGCACCGCCGGGGTACTCCTCCGGGCCCTCGACATGGCGCCGCCCGAGCGCGCCCGGCGGGCCGAGGCGCTGCACACGTTGGTGTCGAGGCGCAAGCCCGGGGACTGGCTCGCCGACCAGCTCGCCGCGGTGATCCCGGGCTGAGCACGCCCGGGGCGTCGCGACGGGCCCTCAACTCCGGGCGCGTGTCGCCAGGGCGCGGAACAGGTCCAGGGCCTCGGCGGGCCCGCGCACGATGACGTCGGCCGCGGCGACGAGCTCGGGGGGCGTCTCCTCGTCGGTGACCGCCACGCGCACCGTGCGCGTGCCGTCGGGGGCGAGGCGGTCGAGCGCCGCGAACGCGGCCAGATCGCCGGCGTCGTCACCGGCGAAGCACGCCGCCGCGCAACCCCGGGCCAACTCCTCGACCACCGATCCCTTGTCGATCCCCACCGGGGGTCGGAACTCCACGGCCATGCGACCCGGTTGGAGCATGAGGCCCGTCCGCCTCGACCAGTCACGGGCGAAGTCCCAGGCCCGCGGGCCGGCGTCGGGTGCCTGGCGCCAGTGCACGGTGACCGAGACGCCCTTGTCCTCGATCCCCACCGCCTCGGCGCCGAACTCCGATCGGGCGGCCTCGACCACCTGGGCCACCGCACCCAGCCAGGGCTCGACGGCCCCGGCCCGCCGGGTCTCTCCGTCCTCGATCCACTCGAGCCCATAGGCGCCGAACAACCGCACCGCCGGGCCCGCCGCGGCCAGGCGCTGGGTCAGGAACGACACCGGACGGCCCGAGACCACCGCCACCAGGGCGAAGTGCTGGGCCAAGGACCGCAGCACCCCCGGTGCCTCGGGAAGGGGGTGGGCCTGGGCCGGGTCCTCCACGATGGGCGACAGCGTCCCGTCGAAATCGGTCAGGACCGCACTGGCGGAGGGGCTCTCGAGGAGCACGGCCAGGGGACCCAGGATGTCATCGCCGCCGGCGGCGCCCCCGGGAGTTGCACCGGTCGAGCCACCGTCCCCCACGGGCGCGTCGCGCCCGGTCAGTTGGGTGGGGTGCCTGTCGAAGACGTGGTGGACCCGGGCGCCAAGCGCGCCAGATCAGGGCCGGCGACGACCACGACATTGGCCCCCGCCGTCGACCGGACCGGGGCCACCGCGGTCGTGGGCTGGATGGTGCTGGCGGTCAACCCCAGGGCGTTGGCGACGGTGGTGGCCGAGCTCGACGGACCCGACTCCGCGTACACCTGGGTGCCGGTCACCTTCGTCGTCGAGTTCGTGGCGGGAAGGGTGAGGAACCCCCGCGACCTGAGATAGGTGGCCGTGCCGCCGGCGAGGTTGGAGATGCTCGTGCCGTTGACCACCAGGACGTGGATCGACGACGCGCCGGGCACGATCGTCGCCTGTGTGGTGGTCGTGGACCGGGACTTGGGCGACGTCGTGGACGGGGACGACGTCGTCGTCGTCGGGGTGGTCTGGCTGGCGCTGACCACGTTCAACGGCGCCCGCGTGGCCGAGGGCATCAGCAGCGCGCCGATGACGACGGCCACCACCACCACACCCGCACCGCGCAGGAATCCCGAAGGTGCCGATGATCCCGACGGCTCGCGACCGGAACCTTCGTCGAACCCCCCACCCGAACCACCCGGAGCACCGGGGTCGTCGTAACGGTCGCTCATCGCCGTGGATGGTGCGGCGCAGCGGTCGTCTCGAACCGGCCCCGGCGTTGGTCGAGCCGGCGCCGACGCAAGCGCCGGACGACAAGAGGAGCGTGGTCGAGGGCTTCACCGATGTCGACGAGCTCCGCGAGCCGACGGTAGTACCCCGTCGGCGACATCCCCAGGCGGTTTCGGATCCCCGATGCCTTGGCTTCGGGCCGGGTCCACCACGATTCCTCGAAGTCGAGGATTTGGCGGTCCTGATCTGTCAATCCCATCGCGGGGTCAAGCCTGCCAATGCACCGCGCGCGAAGCAAGGATCCTCGATCCTGCGCCCCGTTGTGCCCGGGACCGCACAGGACCGGCGGTAGCGTGGCGTCCAAGCCGGTGTGGCGCAGCTGGAAGCGCAGACGATTTGTAATCGTCAGGCCGTGGGTTCGAGTCCCACCACCGGCTCCGACTCGTCGGCCCTCGACGCCAGCTGTCACCGCGCTGGGACAGGACACTCGTGCGCCTGCGACGACGGTCATCGGGCCGCCGTCAACCGCTCGAGCTGTTGACGCAGGTTCCGTGCCGTGTGCGGCGCGGCCCACTCACCGATGGCGGTCTTGTCCGCCCCAGCGGCGGCGTCGCTTCGGATGCGCTCGAGCACGGGACCCCGGAGCTGCTGCTTGGCGAGGCGATAGGCGAGCGGGGCGCGCGCCGCGAACTCCGCCGCCACCGCCACGGCCCGCTCGAGCACGGCATCGGCGGTGTGGACCTCGTGGACCATGCCGACCGTCATGGCCTCTTGGGCGTCGAACAGCCGCGCGCTGTAGACGACGTCCTCGGTGCGCGACCCACAGGCGTGGCGCACGATCTCGAGGGCGGCCACGGGAAAGGGCACGCCCACGGCAAGCTCGCTGGCGCCGATCCGGGCGTTGTCGGCCATGAGCCGACGGTCGCACGCGCACGCCAGGATGCAACCCCCGGCCACCGCGGCACCGTTCACGGCCGCCACCGTCGGTTTGGGGAAGCAGAACAACGCCTCGAGACCATCGCGCAACCCCGCCACCAGGCGCTCGACGTAGCCCGGGTCGGAGTCGACCACCCGGCGCAGGTCCACCCCAGCCGAGAAGACCCGGCCCGCACCGGTGAGGACGAGGGCCCCGACGTCGGGATCGTGCTCCAGGCGATCGAGGGTGGTTCCGAGCTCCTCCATCAGCTCGACGTCGATGGCGTTGACCTTGCCCCGCGACAATTCCACGACGGCCACCGACCCCTCGCGCCGGACACCCACCACAGTGTCGGTCACCATCTGTCTCCCCTGTCGCTCGGAGCAGATGATCGCGCAGTGCCGCTATCCCGTCTCATGCGACGCCGTCCCTACCCGGCGCCTCATCACCTCGAAGCACGCCACCGCCCCCGCGGCCGACACGTTCAGGCTGCCCAGGGCACCGAATTGGGGGATGGCGGCGAGAACCGAGCACCGCCGTCGAGTCAGTGCCGCCAGGCCCCGGCCTTCGGCGCCCATCACGATCGCCACCCCGACCGACGCCTCGAGGTCGAGGTCGAACAGCGACGTCGGTGCGTCGGCGTCGAGGCCGACGCTGATCACCCCCAACTCGTCCAACTGTCGCAGCGCGTTGGGGACGCCGGGAACGATGGCGATGTCGAGGTGCTCGATGGCACCCGCCGCGACCTTCGCCACGGTCGGCGTCACATGCACGGCGCGATGGCGCGGCAGCACCACGCCGGTGACTCCGGCGCACTCCGCACTGCGCAGCAGGGCGCCGACGTTGTGAGGATCGGTGACGCCGTCGAGGACCAGGAGGAACGGAGCCACGCCACCTCGAGCTCGGCACAGCCTCTCGAGCTCGACCTCCTCGAGGGCCCGGGCGTGCGCCAGGACACCTTGGGGGGCATCGGTGCGCGCGGCGCGCTCGAGCTTGGTCCGAGGGACGAGCACGAGGCGCACGCGCCGACGCGTGGCGAGGCGTTCGATGTCGTCGATCTGCGGGGACGGGTCGAGGTCCTCGGAAATCCAGACCTCGCGCACCGGCCGGCGACCCGCGGCCAGGAGCTCGCGTACGGCCTGGCGGCCCTCGACCTGCTCCCCACCCAGTCCATGGCTACCGCCGGCGCGCCCGGCACCGGCACGGCCCGATGCGTCACTCGGTCCGGTCGCACCCCGCCGTCCGGTCGCACCGTCACGACCGGTCGCACCGTCACGACCAGTCGGAACACGTCGGGGTGTCGCGCCGCGTCCGGTCGCGCTGCCGCGTCCCGACGCGCCGCCGCGCCCGGTCGGGCCACTGCGTGACGATGCGACGCCGCGTCCGGGCGGGGCGGGGCGGCGCCGACGCGGCCCGCTCACGGCGCCGACGCGAGGAGGACCACCGCCATACAGGCAATGCCCTCGACCCGACCGATCGCACCGAGACCCTCGGCCCGTTTCGCTTTCACGCTGACCGGTGCCCCGAGCACCCCTTGGAGCCGACGGGCCATCTCGTCGGTGTGATCGACGAGCCGGGGACGCTCACAGACGACGGTGCAGTCCGCGTTCACCAGAGCCATGCCCTGCGCCCCCACCATGCGCGAGACCTGCCCGAGGAGCTCCATGGAGTGGGCTCCGGCCCAGGTGGGATCGCTGGCAGGGAAGTGACGCCCGAGATCCCCGAGACCCGCCGCGCCGAGCAGGGCTTCGGCCACGGCATGGGCCACGACATCGGCGTCGCTGTGCCCGGCCAGCCCGGCCGCGCCGGGGACGGTCACCCCTCCGAGGATCAGGGCCCTCCCCGGGTCCCCCGAGAATCGGTGGACGTCGAATCCCTGCCCGACACGCAACGAGCCCGGCATGGCCGCGTCGGTCATGACGCCGCCCCGGTCATGACATGGCCAGGGCCTGCGCGACCTCGAGGTCGGCGGCCGTCGTCACCTTGATGTTGCGAGGATCGCCGGGCACGACGCGCACGGTAGCTCCCAGCGCCTCGACCAGGGTGGCGTCGTCGGTGGCATCCGCGCCGCCTTCATGGGCGCGTCGCAGGAGCTCGGCCCGAAATGCCTGTGGTGTCTGCACCGCCACCAGGCCGTCACGCGCCACGGTGGCGGTGACCGCACCGTCCACGACGCGCTTCAAGGTGTCGGTCACCGCGACGCCAGGCACCGCCGCGTCGGCTCCACCGGTGACCGCGTCGACCACGGCTCCGAACAACGCCGGCGACGCCAGCGGGCGCGCCCCGTCGTGGACCACGATCACCTCGGCCGATCCCGGCACCGCAGCGAGCCCGGCCCGCACCGATGCCGCCCGGGTGTCCCCGCCCGGCACCGAGACATCGGCGCCGCTGCGGCGCGCCACACCGACACCGGTGTCCTCTCCGGCGGGAAGCACGAGCACCACACCGTCGGCGACGCCTCGCGCCGCGTCGACGGCCCATTGCACCATGGTGCGGCCCGCCAGTTGGGCGAACTGCTTCGGAGCCCCGAACCTCTGTCCGCTTCCGGCCGCGACCACGACCACCCACACCGACACGGGATCACCCCCCGTGCGGCGACCGCGCGCCGCCGAAGCGGTGCGGGCCCACGCGGGTCAGGGCAGCGCCTCGTCCAGGCGCTTCTCCGCTGCGGCCTCGTCCACGTCGAGTGCGAAGGTCAGCTCCGAGACGAGGATCTGGCGCGCCCGACTGAGCATGCGCTTCTCGCCCGCCGACAGTCCCTTGTCCTTGTCGCGGATCGAGAGGTTCCGCACGACCTCGGCCACCTGGTAGATGTCGCCGGAGCGCAGCTTCTCCGAGTGGTTCTTGTACCGGCGCGACCAGTTCGTCGGCATGCGCGCCTCCTTCTTGCGAAGGACGGCGAACACCTCCTCGACCTCTTCGTCGTTGATGACTTCGCGCAGCCCCACACCTTCGGTGTTGTCGGCGGGGACCATCAACGTGAGGTCCCCATAGGCGAGGCGCAGGACGAGGTACTCCTTCTTCTCACCGAAGGCCTCTTTGACCTCGCGCCGCTCCACGATCGCCGCCCCGTGATGGGGGTAGACCACCTTGTCACCGATGTCGAACACGTACCTCTCCTGGGATGGCGCGCTGGCCACACGCTCACGGCGAGGGACAGACGTTCCATTCTACCTGAGCGGCCCTCGGGCCCCCACCCCGAGCGGCGGCCGCGGCTCTGAGCAGGCTCAGCTGTAGCGGTCGAGGATGCTCGCCTCCGCGAGACGAGCCAGGCCTTCTTTCACCGAACGGGCGCGGGCCTCGCCCACACCTTCGACCTCCTCGAGCTCGGCCACCGAGGTCCGCATGATCCGCTGCAGTCCGGCGAAGTGCTCGACGATCCTGTCCACGAGCGCTTCGGGGAAGCGCGGCAGGCGGTGCAGCAGGCGATAGCCACGAGGCTCCACCGGTGCGTCGGGATCGGAATGCGCGGCTCCGAGCCCGAGAGCCGCCGACACACGCCGCGCGTCGAGCAGGTCGTCGGTCGACAGGGCCGCCAACGCGGCGAGAGCCTTGACGGACTCCTCGTTCGAGACGCCGTGATGCCCGTCGTGGCCCTCACGGCGTGCCTGACCCGATCGCGCCGGGGTGCGACGAGCCGAGCCGTCGGTGTCACCACGCAGGTAGTCGCGCACGACGAGCCGGCGCAACGGGTCGATGCCGTCGAGCACTTCCTCGAGCTGGAGCCGCAGCAGCCGTCCGTCCTCGCCGAGCTCCACCAGATCGACCTTGACCTCGTCCGCGATCCGGTCCAGCAATTCGGCGGGCTGGAGTACCGCCACGACGTCGCGCACGGTCACCGTGTCGGCGATCTCGAGTGCGGACAATGCGGACAAGGTGGTGTCGAGTCGCTGGCGGAACCGCCGGGTGGTCTGCAAGGCCTGGCGCACCCGCTCGTGGAGGCGGCGCTCGTCCTGCAGGACATGGCGCGTATCGCGCCGGTAGACCGTGACGAGGCCCATGGCGGCCGACACCGACACCACCGGGACGTCGATGGACCGGGCCACGCGCTCCGCAGTGCGGTGGCGCGTCCCGGTCTCGATGGTCGGGATGGCGGCGTTGGGCATGAGGTGCACATTCGCCCGGGCGATGCGATCGGCGTGGGGGGAGAGGATGACGGCGCCGTCCATCTTGGCCAGCTCCGACAGGCGCTGGGGGCTGAATTCGGCGTCGAGAAGGAACCCACCGGTGCAGATCGACAGCACATCGGGTCCGTCGCCGACCACGAGGAGCAGACCGCGATTGGCCTGCAGCACCCGCTCGATGCCGTCGCGCAACGGTTGGCCCGGCGCAACGAGGGCCAGGGCGTCGGCCATGGCCGAGCTCGGTCGCACCACCACCTCCGCATGGTACCCGGCGCCCTGTGTCGCTAGTCCCCACCATCGAGCGGTGCGGAGGACCCTGTCGCCAACGCGACCGCCTGCGCCAGCGATCGCACGTGGACCACTTCCATCCCCGCAGGCCCGTCCGGACACGACTCGGGGACAAGCGCATGGCGGAATCCCACACGCGCCGCCTCGGCCAGTCGCCGCGGGGCGTGGGGAACCTGCCGGATCTCGCCCCCGAGGCCGACTTCGCCGAACACGACCAGATCGGGCGGCAGCGCCCGGTCGGTGACCGCCGAGGCGAGGGCGAGCGCCAGGGCGAGGTCGGCAGCGGGCTCGAGCACCCGGATGCCGCCCACCGCCGACGCGAAGACGTCGGTGCGCATCACCGACACCCCGGCCCGCTGCTCGAGGACGGCCAGCAACAGCGCGAGCCGACCGCCGTCGACGCCCTGGGCCGACCGCCGACTCGGGGTCTCGGGAGCGGTCCTCGACGTGAGGGCCTGGACCTCGACCAACAGGGCCCGCTGACCCTGCATGGCCGGCAACACCGCGCTCCCCGACGCCCCGGGACGCCGGTCGCCGAGCAGCAGTCGGTAGGGGTCGGTCACCGCGGCCAGGCCGGAGTCGTTCATCTCGAAGAGCCCGAGCTCGCCGGTAGGGCCGAAGCGGTGCTTGGTGGCCCGGACCGTGCGCAGGGCGTGGTGGCGGTCACCTTCCACCCCGAGGACGGTGTCGACGAGGTGCTCCAAGGTTCGTGGGCCCGCCAGCGTCCCTTCCTTGGTGACATGGCCCACCACCACCATGGGCACCCGATGGAGCTTGGCCAGATGCACGATCAGGTCGGTGCAGGCCCGCACCTGGCCGAGGCTGCCCGGGGTGCCCGCCGCGGCGGGGTCGAAGACGGCCTGGATCGAGTCCACGACGACCAGGGCCGGCGCCGTGTCAGCCAGGGCGGCGGGGAGGCCGGACAGATCCGTGGTGGCCAGCAGCATGAGCCCGGCGGGCAACGGCCCCAGGCGCTCGGCACGTCGCCGCACCTGCTGGGCCGACTCCTCGGCGGAGACGAGCAGCACGGGGGCCCCCGCCGATGCCATCGACGCCAGGACCTGGAGCAACAACGTCGACTTCCCCACCCCGGGCTCTCCCCCGAGCAGGGTGACCGAGCCCGGGACGAGCCCACCCCCGAGGACCCGGTCGAGCTCGGCCAGGCCGGTGGGGACGGGGCCGGACTGGGTGGGGTCGACCTCATCGAGCGCCAGGGCGCGCTCGGTGGCGCCGCCACGGTCGGGGCCGAAGAGCCCTTCGCCGAGAAGCTCCTGGGGCCCCGGGGTGCGTCGGGACTGGGCCACGGGCTCGACGACGTGCTCCTCGACGAGGCTGTTCCACTCGCCACAACCCGGGCAGCGCCCCGCCCAACGCGGCGTCGCACCCCCGCACGCCCGACAGCGGTGCACGGTTCGCAGTCGTCCCACGACCGCGGAGACTACGGACGGGGTGTGACAGTCCGAGTGACGCTCAGGCGGTCCCGGTCAGGCCGGTGACCGACGGGTGGCTCAGGAGTCGGCGCCCGCGCCGGCCAGCTCGACCGGCGGCGGCTCGAGGCCCTCGACGGTGCGGAAGACGAACTCGCCGTCCTCCACATCGACGATGATGGTCTCGCCCACGCGGAATTCCTTCCACAGGATCCTTTCCGACAGCGCGTCCTCGACGAACTGCTGGATGGCCCGACGAAGGGGACGGGCCCCGAGCGTGGGGTCGTATCCCTTGTCGGCCAGCAGTGCCTTGGCGGTCGGGGTGAGCTCGAGACCCAGTCCCTGAGACTCCAGCTGCTCGCCGACGCGTCGGATCATGAGGTCGACGATCTCCACGACCTCTTGCTTGGACAACTCGTGGAAGACGATGACCTCGTCGATCCGGTTGAGGAATTCGGGCCGGAAGTGCGCCTTCAGCGCGTCGTGGACCTTCGACTTCATCCGCTCGTAGCTCACGGCCTCCGACGTCTTGGCGAATCCCACCGAGGACTTGCGCAGATCCGCGGTCCCCAGGTTGGAGGTCATGATCAGCACGGTGTTCTTGAAGTCCACCGACCGCCCCTGGGCGTCGGTGAGCCGGCCGTCCTCGAGGATCTGGAGCAGCGCGTTGAACACGTCGGGGTGGGCCTTCTCCACCTCGTCGAAGAGCACCACCGAGAACGGCTTGCGCCGCACGGCCTCGGTGAGCTGTCCACCTTCTTCGTACCCGACGTAGCCGGGGGGCGAGCCCACGAGCCGCGACACGGTGTGCTTCTCCATGTACTCGCTCATGTCGAGCTGGATGAGCGCGTCCTCGTCGTCGAAGAGGAACTCGGCCAATGCCTTGGCGAGCTCGGTCTTCCCGACACCGGTCGGTCCCAGGAAGATGAACGAGCCGCTGGGCCGCTTGGGGTCCTTGAGCCCCGCCCGGGTCCGACGAATCGCACGTGACAGCGCCTTGATGGCCTCTTCCTGGCCCACGACACGCTTGTGGAGCTCGTCCTCCATGCGCAGCAGCTTGGAGGTCTCCTCCTCGGTGAGCCGGTAGACGGGGATGCCGGTCCAGTTGGCCAGGACCTCGGCGATGACCTCCTCGTCGACGACGTCGAAGAGCTCGAGGCCCTCGGCGCGCCACTCGGCCTCCATGGCCGTCTTGCGGTCGAGGCGCTCCTTCTCCTGCTCGGCCAGCTTCTTGGCCTGGTCGAACGCCTGGCGCTCGATAGCCGACTCCTTGTCGTGGCGGATCCGGTCGATCTCCTCCTCGAGCTTCTTGTAGTCGGGAGGGGTCGTCATGCGCCGGATGCGCAGCCGGCTGCCGGCCTCGTCGATGAGGTCGATGGCCTTGTCGGGCAGATAGCGGTCGGCTAGGTAGCGGTCGGCCAGGTTGGCCGCGGCCACGAGGGCCTGGTCGGTGATTGT
>JADGOL010000105.1 GCA_017882995.1 Acidimicrobiales bacterium
CTGCTCGAAGAACTCGAGGGCCTTTGCGGGTTCGGTGAGGTACTGCGCAAAGTCCGACCCGATGAGCTCCTCGCGGGGGACGCCGCTGATCCGGATCGTCGCCTCGTTGACGTCATCGATCTTTCCGTCGGGGCCGATCGTCATCAGCGGATCGAGGGCTGCCTCGATGAGGCTCCTGGCGTACCGGGCGGCGTGCTCATGCTCGGTCATGTCGCGGCAGATCACCGACACGCCGACGATCACCGCGTCCTGGTCCCGGATCGGTGAGTAGGTGAGCGATGCCGGGAACACCGTTCCCCCTTTGCGCACCCGCGTGGTCTCAACGTGCTGGACCGACTGGCCGGCCTTGATCCTGGCCACGACCGCGGCAAGCTCGGCCAGGCGATCCTCGGGGATAAAGACGTCGCTGGACTGGCCGATGATCTCGCTGCCGGTGTAGCCGAACATCCTCTCGGCGCCCGGGTTCCAGCTCGTGATGGTGCCCTCGAGCGTTCTGCCGATGATCGCATCGTCGGAGCCCTCGACGATCGCCGCGATCCGCTGGGCAGCCTCGAAGGCCTGTCTCTGCTGGGTCACATCACGGATGACTCCCTCCACTGCGACGACCGAGCCGTCAGAGCCGTGGATCGGTGACACGGTGAGCTCCGCCGGAAATGTCGTACCGTCCTTGCGGACCCGGAGGGTCTCGAAGTGGTGGACCAGCCGACCCTTCCTGATCGCTTCCAGGATGGTGCCCGGCTCGCCGACCCTGTCGTCTGGCACCAGCAACCGGGAGGACTTGCCGATGATCTCCTTGCCGGAGTAGCCGAAGAGCCTCTCGGCAGCCGGGTTCCAGCTCGTGATGGTGCCATCGAGCCTGCCGCTGACGATGGCTTCCCCGCTGAACTCGACCATGGCCGCCATCCGCTGTCCGAGCTCGTACGCCCGTCTCTGTTCGGTCACGTCCCGGTGGACCGCGGACGCACCGACGATCGTGCCGTCCTCGTCGCGGATCGCCGCCACGGTGACCGAGACCGGAACGAGCGTTCCGTCCTTCCTCCTGCGCAGCGTCTCGAGGCGCTCGACCGCCCTGCCGTCCTTGACGCTGGCGAGGTTGGCGAAGAACTCGCCAGCTCGGTCCTCGGGAGTGAGGACTGTGCCCGACTTGCCGAGAATCTCCGCGCCCGAGTAGCCGTACAGCCGCTCGGCGGCCGGGTTCCAGGTGGTGACGACGCCCTCGAGCGTGCTCCCGACGATTGCGTCGTTGGAGTACTCCACGACCGCGGCTGTCAGCTGGGCGGTCTTGACCGCTCTCTTCTGTTGGGTCACGTCGCGCTCGGCCGTGACCACCAGCAGGACGTCCCCGGTGTCGATGTGGGACATGCTGATGTTCACCGGCAGCTGGGTGCCACCCTTCTGCCGGCCACTGAGCACCAGCTCCAGACTGCTGGAGCGGGTCCTGGGGTCCGCGAAGAAGTCCTCCTTGTGCTGCGAGTAGACCTGCCAGAGCGGTTCAGGCAGCAGCGTCTCGATGGACTGGCCGATGAGGTCGTCGCGGTCGTAGCCGAACAGCAGCTCCGTCTGCCGGTTGACGAACCGGATCACGCCCTCTTGGTCCATGCCCACCAGGGCGTCAGGCACTGCCTCCAGCAGGCTCTCGAACTGTGTCGCCTTGGGAAGCATCGGGTTCCTTCCGAGCGGGGCACCAACCCGACCGGGCATTCAACTCCGAAATTCATGACGTAATGACTGTACGTCGGTATCTGACCCATGACCGGTCTGCATTGTCTGAATTGTGGTGGGGGTTCCTTGCTGATGTTCTCCGTTCCCCTTCCCGAGTCTGGTTCAAGACGACAGGAGCCAGGTCTCATGCTGCAATGCAGTCATGAGGGCAGACCGGTTGAAGACGCTGCACGCGGTCCTGGCGGAAACCAATGACCGGCTGACGACGAATGAACCGGCCGGAGCCAAGGTCTGGCCGTCCGGTTTCCGGGCGTTGGACATGGCGCTGGCCGGCGGGTTTCGTTCGGGCGAGCTGGTGCTACTGGGTTCGCGGCCGGGTCTGGGCAAGACCACCTTCGCCCTCCAGGCTGCGCGCAATCTCGTGCGGTCCGACTCCACCGTGGTCTTCTTCTCGTTCGAGCACGACAACCACTCGCTGCTGGAACGGCTGATCCTGCTGGAGGCCGGCGAGATCGCCGGTTCCTCCGCGGTTCGCCTGCCCGAGGTTCGTCAGGCGTTCGATGGGGCAAGGAGCTCAGCTCAGATGATGGCCGAGCGACTCGTCGGCACGGCGGGCGGGGCGGAGGCTGTTGAGGCACTGGAGGGCTACTCCGAGCGGCTCAACCTGTACCAGTCAAGCGGGGCCGAGACCACCATCGGGGCCATGAGACGAGTCATTGAGTCGATCCGGCAGCGCACCGGGCAGACGCCCTTCGTGATCGTCGACTACCTGCAGAGGGTCCAGGGCGTCGCACCCCCGAAGGAGGGGCACCGGGCTGCAGCCGTGTCGGAGGACGACCGGATCACTGAGGTTGTCGAGGGTCTGAAGGACATGTCGGTGGAGCTGGCAGTCCCCGTTCTCGCCCTGGTCGCCGTCGACAAGAGCGGCTTGGTTGCCGCCACGAGGACCAGAGTTCAGGACCTACGCGGATCGTCGGCGCTTGCTCACGAGGCTGATGTCGTGCTCATCCTCAACAACAAGTTCGACGTGGTGGCCCGGCATCACCTGATGTACAACGCGAACAAAGCTGAGCAGTTCCACAACTGGGTGGTGATGAGCATCGAGAAGAACCGCAACGGCGTGGACGGCGTCGACCTTGAGTTCCGGAAACGCTTTGACCAGTTCAGGTTCGACGTTGGCGGTGGCCGGGTTCAGGAGGAGCTGATCGACGGCCGGATCTTTGTGAACTGAGCATGTCTGGTCGTCAATGGGTGACGCGCCTCAGTGTGGGATCACAGGTGGACGCCCCCGAG
Organism: Acidimicrobiales bacterium; assembly: GCA_017882995.1. Lineage (GTDB taxonomy): Bacteria > Actinomycetota > Acidimicrobiia > Acidimicrobiales > UBA8190 > Chersky-840. Next base: position 2,956 of record JADGOL010000105.1, read on the forward strand.
GTGAAGCTCTCGGGGGCGTCCATCGCACTGCCAGGTAGCTAGATTTACTAGCCCAGGTACAGGGGTGTCTCGTTGTCAGAGACCTTGTTGCTCTTGGTCAGCGCGTTGTTTCTCATGGTATTGCCGGCCTGGTAGAACAGCAGACCGCAGGCTTCATTGCTGTCGGGGGTGTAGTAGTTGCCGGACACGTTGTTGCCTCGTACGAGGCCGGTGGCACCGTAGGAGACCTGGATGCCGTTCTGGGCGATGTAGGCGATATGACCTTCACCGGTGACGGTGTTGTTGAGGACCTTGACGTCGGTTGCAGGGGTCGCGACCGCGTCGTTGGCAGCGTTCTTGCCGCTGATGGTGATCCCGTTCTTCTGGTACTTGCTGACCGTGGAGCCACTGATGGTTCCGGTGGCGCTGTTGATGTAGACCACCGCGTTGCCATGCTGCATCCCGTCGAGGGGCACGTCGCCGATGTTGTGTACCCGACTGTTGGTGATGTCCACGTAGGCGTGGTTGACCAGCACGCCCAAGTAGTTGGCGCCGGAGACGTCGGCGCCGCCGACCAGGCCGGTGCTGTCGGGGCCGTAGTAGACACCGACGTTGCAACCGGTGGCGTCAAGCGTGCCCGTGACGTCGCCGCCGATCTGCGCAGCCGTGAGGGTGATGCCGTCCCGGATGACGTCGGTTGGCTTACAGGTTGCTGCTGCCTGGGCAGGTGCGACAGCGCCGAAGGCACTGAGCCCCACGATTGCTGCGCCGATGATGATTTTGCGCATGAAGATGGCTCTTGTGACGCATCCGTGGGTTGGTTTTTGGGCTGTTGATGAGGAGCACGCCGTTCCCGCATAGGTTTTGGGCTGTCTAAAGGTCCAGAACCAGTGAGCGGAGAACGGCGTGCGTGATGCAAG
>JADGOL010000106.1 GCA_017882995.1 Acidimicrobiales bacterium
CTCGCGCGCTTTGAGACGACGCGCCTTGGCCCTGATCTCCATGACGGTGAGATTGGGGTTGTCGTCGATGTAGATCGGGGCGTCGCCGAGACGGCCGATGGCGTCGGAAATCTTGGGCCAGTCCGACTCGAGCAGGCGGCCGTTGCGCATCCGGGTGGCGTCGACGTGGGCTTCGGAGCACAGCAGGCGCTGGGTGAGCTCGAGATGGCTCATCTCGAGGGAGAACACGAGCACCGGCACCCGGGCGTGCACCGCGGCGTGCTGGGCGATGCCGAGCGCGAAGCTCGTCTTTCCCATGGCGGGGCGCGCCCCGACCACCACCAGGTTCGATTTCTGCAAACCGGCCAGGCGCTCGTCGAGGTCCCCGTAGCCGGTGGGGACACCGGTGATGGTGTCGCCGCGCTCGAAGAGGTTCTCGAGATGGTCGAGACTGGCCGCCAGGAGCTCGCGCAACGGCGCCATGGTGTCGACCACTCGGCGCTGCGCCACCTCGAACACCATCGCCTCGGCGCGGTCGATCACCGTCGACACGTCCTCGGGAAGGCTGAAGCCGAGCTCGGCGATCTCGCCTGACACCACGATGAGTCGCCGCAACAAGGCGTGCTCCTCGACGATGTGCGCGTAGTGCGACGCGTTCGCCGTCGACGGCGTGTTGACCTGCAGCGAGATCAACACCGAGGCGTCACCTACGGCGTCGAGGAGTCCCGAACGACGCAGCTCGTCAGCGACCGTCACGGGGTCGGCGGGCTCGCCGCGCGTGTAGAGGGCCGTCACCGCCGCGAACACATGTCCGTGGGCCGGCTTGTAGAAGTCTTCGGCCACGCAGCACTCGAGCGCCGCCGCGATGGCATCGCGCGACAGGAGCATCGCTCCGAGCAGCGACTCCTCGGCGTCGAGGTTGTGGGGCGGGACACGACCGCCGACGGGGTGGAGTCGACGGACGGGTGCTTCTTCGTAAGGCTGCGCCATGGTCCTCTAACCCTGGCCTAAAGAGCCTGTGGGGAACGAGGGGTGCAACCCTGCGAATTCACAGTGGACAACCGCCGTTTCGCGGTGGACAACCGTGTGGACGACCGGCGTCTTGAGATGGAAGGCCTGGGGACAACCGAGAAGCCCGGCTGGGGCGGGTGACGTCGCACCCCGCCCACGATCGCACCCGGGTGTGACACCTGCCGGCATCCGAGTGGCGCCGCCCTGGTCAGGCCTCTGCGACGACCTCGACGGTCAGCTCGGCCTCGACGTCGGTGTGCAGCCGGACCGGGACCACGTGAGTCCCCACCGCCTTGAGCGGCTCGGCCAATTGGATCTTGCGACGATCGAGCACGGCACCGGTCTGGGATTGCACGGCCTCGGCGATGTCGGTCGCCGTCACCGAGCCGAACAGACGGCCCTCGGCTCCGGCGCGAGCGGTGATCGTGACCGTTCCCGCACTCAGGACGCCGGCGACGGTCTGCGCCGATTCCTTGTCCTGGGCGTCGCGCAGCGCGCGCGACTTGCGCATCGACGCCGCCTGGGCCTCGATGCCGCCGGAGGCGACGAGCGCGCTCCCCGTCGGGAACAGGAAGTTCCGGGCGAAGCCCTTCGCCACGTCGACGATGTCGCCCTTCTTCCCCACACCGGAGATGTCACTTCGCAGCAGAACCTTCATGACCGACCACCCCTGGTTGCGCCCGCCATCTCGAGGGGCTCCGTCGTTGTTGGTTTGTTGTCGCCTCGGGGCAACAGCACGAGCTCGCGCGCCGTCTTGATGGCGACCGATACCTCACCCTGGTGTCGGACGCAGTTCCCGGTCGCCGACCGGGCGCGGATCTTGCCCCGGTCGCTCATGTAGCGGCGCAGCAGGTTGATGTTCTTGTAGTCGACCCACTGCACCTTGTCCCGACACAGCGCGCACGACGTCTGGGTGAGACGCCGGGCGGGGGACTTGGGATGGCGACCGGTCGATCGTGGCGTGGCCCGAACCATGGCTCAGAAGGGTTCCTCGTCGAAGCCGTAGCCGGGGCCGCCGTTGCCTGCCGACTGGGCCGCAGGCTCCCGGCCGGCGCCACCACCACCGCTGCGGGGGGGCGCGGCCTCACCGGGGCCGCGGCGTTCGTTCTTGGTGACCTGGGCGGTGGCCCAACGCAGGCTGGGGCCGATCTCGTCGGCCACGATCTCGACCTTGGAGCGCTTGTCGCCGTCCTGGGTCTCCCACGAACGCTGCTCGAGGCGGCCGGTCACGATCACGCGCGAGCCACGCGCCAGGCTCTCCGAGGCGTTCTCGGCCATCTCGCGCCAGCACACCACGTCGAAGAACGACGTGGCCTCTTCCCACTCCTGGGTCTGACGGTTCTGCCACCGCCGGTTCACCGCCACCCCGAAGGTGGCCGTGGCCTGTCCCGTGGGGGTGAAGCGCAGCTCGGGATCGCGGGTGATGTTGCCCACGACCGTGATGTTGTTGCCGTTCGCCATGTCTGTTCCTCCTCCGCTGCCGGCTCAGCCGGCGCTGCGGGCCGCGTCCCCGGCGGGCACCTTGGCCTGGGCGGATGCCTTGGGCCGTGCCGTGCCGGCGACCTTCTCCGGCACCCGGATGATCTTGTGGCGCATGACCTCGTCGGCCAGCACGAGGAACCGGTCGAGCTCGGTGGACGCCTTGGGCTCCCCGGTGAACTCGGCCACCACGTAATAGCCCTCACGCTTCTTGTTCATCTCGTAGGCGAGGGTGCGTCGTCCCCAGCGGTCGACGGTCCCCGTCGTGCCTCCGTTGGTCCGCACCACCTCGAGCGCCTTGTCCAGGGTTCCCTGGATGGCGGCTTCTTCGACCTCGGGGTCGAAGATGATCATTGTCTCGTACGGCCGCACGCGCGGCTCACCTCCCTCTGGACCCGAGCCACTCGGCATGCGGGGCTCCGCCCCCCGGCGGAGCAGGGTTCTGTCGGTCGGCCCGACCCGGGTGGTGACCCGGTCCGTGACCAGCGGCCATGGTACCTGACGGGTGGGTCAGTGGCCCCCGGGGCCCGGCTCGGCGGGCAGGTGGTAGGTCTCGGCGTCGGAGGGAAACGCCCCCGAACGGACGTCGTCGGCCCAGGTCGAGACCGCCTCCACGGCGAGAGAGGCCAGGTCAGCGTATCTGCGGACGAATTTGGGGACCGGCCCGACCCCGAGGCCCAGCAGGTCGTGGAAGACCAGCACCTGACCGTCACAGCCCGCCCCGGCCCCGATCCCGATGGTGGGCACGTCCACCTCGGCGGTGACCCGGGCGGCCACCACGTCGGGCACCCCTTCGAGGACCATGGCGAAACACCCCGCCGCGGCGATGGCCATGGCGTCCTCCACCAGCTCGTCGGCGGCGTCGGCGTCTTTGGCCTGGACCTTGTAGCCCCCCATGGCATTGACCGACTGGGGGGTCAGGCCCAGGTGGCCCATGACCGGGATCTCCGTGGCGAGGAGGGCCTCGATCATCGGAACCCGGGCCCGACCGCCCTCGAGCTTCACGGCCTGGGCACCCGCCCTGACCAGGGTGGCTGCGTTGCGGATGGTGTCCTCCACCGACACGTGGTAGCTGAGCCAGGGCATGTCCCCGATGACGAGTGCCCGGGTCGAGGCCCGGCCCACCGCGGCGACGTGATGGGCCATCACCCCGATGTCCACCTGCAAGGTGTCGGCCAGGCCCAGCACGTTGTTGGCCAGCGAGTCGCCCACCAGGATCATGTCGACCCCCGCGGCGTCGGCGATACGGGCCCCGGGGGTGTCGTAGGCGGTGAGCATGACCAGGGCGGGGCTGGCGCGCCCCCGCTTCGAAGAACGGACCGCGGGGACCGTGACCTTGGGGCGCATGTGGGGCCTCCTTGCCGTCCAGCGCACGAGGGCTGCCGGCGGCGTCGGGACCGGGTAGTTGGTCCCAGTGTACCGTTCCGCGGTGGCTAGGAATGGGTCGTCACCAGGCGCGACGTGCGAAAGTTGCGGCCAGTCGGACGGGCCCTTCGAGCCGGTGCACCGCGTCTACCTCGAGACCGGCGACGACGGCCGCCTGCGCCCGGGCCAGACCGTGGAAGAGGTCGAGCGCTGGTGCCCGGCGTGCCGGGCCGTCTACCCCAACGAGCCGTCCCCGGACTGAGCACGTGGCCCGATCGACCGCTGTCATCGACTACCGCGGGCGCTTCGCCTTCGACGTCCCTCCCGAGGCGATCTGGAGCTCGATCGAGCACGCCGAGCGGTTCGAGAGCTGGTGGGCGTGGTTGGCCGAGTTCCGCCTCGAGGGGCCGGGGCTCGTGGCCGGGGCTGTGTTGCACGGCGTGGTGTCACCGCCGGTGCCCTACACCATGCGCATCCGGGTCGTGCTCGACCGCTGCACCCGGCCCGCTCTCATCGACGCCACCGTGCACGGCGACCTCGAGGGCACCGCGCACCTCGTGCTCGAGCCAACCGACAAGGGCACACTGGCGGAAGTGTCATGGACCGTCGAGATGCGTCAGCGCCCCATGCGCCTCGCAGCGCGCGTCGCCCATCCCTTCATGCGCTGGGGCCACGATCGCGTCGTCGAGGCCACCGTCCTGGGTTACCGCCGCCACCTGGCCGCCGAGCACGGTCGAGACAATCGCACGACGTCGTGAGCACAACCGTGAGCACGACGCCGTGAGCACAACTGTGAGCACAGCAAGGAGACACCCGTGACCGGTACTTCGGACAAGATCCTCGTCGGCACGGTCGCCCTCGTGACCGGAGCCTCGAGCGGCATCGGCGCGGCGACGGCCGCGGCGCTGGCGGCGCAGGGGGCCAGTGTGGCGCTGGCGGCGCGACGCAAGGACCGGCTCGACGCGCTCGCCGCCGACATCCGCACCCAGGGCGCCGACGTGGTGGTGATCGAGTCCGACGTCACCGACGAGGACCAGGCTACCGACGCCGTCGAGCGCACCGTGGCCGAGCTGGGCCGCCTCGACACGCTGGTCAACAACGCCGGGGTCATGCTGCTCGGTCCCGTGGTGGACGCGCCGCTGTCGGAGTGGCAGCGGATGGTGGAGCTCAACGTCATGGGCTTGCTCTACTGCGCCCACGCCGCCCTCCCGCACCTGCTGCGCGCCGCCGAGGACGGACCGCGCCGGGTGGCCGACATGGTCAACGTCAGCTCGGTGGCGGGCCGCGTGGCCCGCGCCGGTCGGGGTGTCTACAACCTCACCAAGCACGGTGTCGGCGCCTTCAGCGAGTCGTTGCGCCAGGAGGTCACCACACGCCACGTCCGGGTCTCACTGGTCGAGCCCGGCGCCACGGCCACGGAACTCGCCGGGCACAACCGCGCCGAGGTGCTCGAGGTCATGCGGGGCCAGTTCACCAACATCGAGCTCATGCAGGCCGAGGACATCGCCGACGCCGTGACCTACATCGTCACGCGGCCTCGCCATGTCGCGGTCAACGAGATGCTGATCCGCCCCACCGAGCAGGAGTGACCGCAGGAATCAGAGAACCGGAATCAGAGAACCGGGGGATCAGGTCAGCCGGGCCACGGCGATGCCCGCCGCCACGGTGACGAGACCCCACGACATGGCCCGCAGCGCTCGCTCGAGCGGGGCCAACAGGAACCGGTCGTCGAGATGGCGGACGGTCCCGTCGGCCAGGGTGAGGGTGCCGTCGACACCGTGGACCGAGCGGCGCAGCATCCGGGCCGGGGTGCTCAGGGCGCGCTGCGCCCACGACAGCGCGAAAGCGCCCACTGCCACCAGCACGGGGGCCCACGCCAGGGTGCGGGCCTGCGCCGTGTAGGCGGTGAGCACGGGGAACGCCCCCCAGGCCGCCGCGAACCCGGCGTCGGTGTGGACGATCCCGCCGAAGAGCTCGGCGTTGTAGGCCATGACGAGCAGCGGCCCGACCACGATGAAGGGGACGAGGATCGCACCGACTGTCACCACCCCCATCACGCCGATGGCGACCGCACCCGCCAGCGACACCACCGTCGCCGCGATGAGAGCGCGCCCCGGGATGAGGGTGCGCAGCGGGCGTCCGTGCAGCTCGTCGAGGCAGTGCGCGGCCACCCCCACCGCCAAGAAGAACGCCACCACCGTGGCCACCAGACGCGAGACGTGCACGCGGGGGGCGAGCGACGCCCCGATCACGACGTAGGAGAGGTGCCAAGCCGTGTAGGGCGGATGCAGGACCGTCCACCAGTCACGCCATCCGCCGCGCTTCGCCGCGTAGAACGCGGGACGGGGGGCCTCAGCCACCGGTGCGGCTGCCCCACATCACGAGCCCACCCCCGAGGCTCATCGTCCTCACCCCGACGTCGTCGAGGCCGGCGTCGCGCCACGCCTGGACCGTCCACGACACCGGGAAGCGGCGGTAGTGCGCCGAGATGTTCGGCCCCAGGAACCGGCCCACCGTGAACCACTCCCGCCCGCCCGTGATGGCGCCGGCGATGGGCAGGACCAGCCTGGTGTAGCCCCACCACCAGAAACGCCAGAACCGGCTGGAGGGGACGAGGAACTCGAGATTGGCCACGGTCCCCCCGGGTCGGACCACCCGGGCCAGTTCGCGCAACGTGGCGGCGGGGTCCTCGACGTAGCGGAGGAGGTAGGTGAAGGTGAGGGCGTCGAATGTGGCGTCGGCGAAGGGGAGCTGCTCGCCTCTGCCCAGCACGACCCGGACCTGCTTCTCGGCTCCGGCTCGGGCCACATTTGCCTTGCCTTCGCGGATCATGGCCTCGGTGAGGTCGACCCCGACCACCTGCCCACCGGTGCGCGAGGCGAGCTGCAGGGCCACCCCCGCCGGTCCCGTGGCCACGTCGAGAATGAGCCGCGGGCTCCCCGGCACGATGTGGTCCACCATGGCCCGGCGCCAGCGGCCGTTCTGACCGAGCGAGAGCACCTCGGCCAGACGGTCATACCGCTGCGGAAGTCCCGTGAAGAGGCGACGGGCGAAACGGCTGTTGCGGGCGCCGGTGGAAGGTGTCTCTGGGCGCACAGTGCGACAATCCCACAGAACGCCCGTCGATGTCGGAGGTTTTGGTGGTCGAGGAGCACTTCGACGTGGTGGTGGTGGGCTCGGGACCCGCCGGGAGCGTCACCGCCATAGTCCTCGCCCGGGGTGGTGCCCGAGTGGCGCTCGTCGACAAGGCGGCTTTCCCCCGTGACAAGGCCTGCGGCGACGCCATCGGGCCCCGCGCCGTGGCCGTGCTGGACGACCTCGGCCTGACCCCCGCCGGGGAGCGTGCTCCGTTGGGCGACATGGTGGTCGTGGGCCCTTCTGGGCGGCGCCTACGGCTGCCCTGTTTCGACGGCATCGACTACCCCGGGTACGGCTACGCCATCCCCCGCCTGGGATTCGACGCCTGGCTGGTCGACGAGGCCCTCGGTGCCGGGGCGACGGCGGTGACCGGGCGCGTCCAGGAGATCGACGTCGGCGCCGGCCCCCACGTGATCGAGCTCGACGGGGGTCGGAGGTTGCGCGCCGACGTGGTGATCGGCGCCGACGGGGCCACCAGTCGCGTCGCCGACGCGGCGGGACTCGTCGACGCGCGCCGGGTGCTGTGGGGGTTCGCGGTGCGGGCCTATCTCGACGAGCCCGTGGCGCTGCCCCACATCGTGTTGTGGCAGCGCGAGCCCGGACGCGTCTTCCCCGGTTACGGCTGGCTCTTTCCCGGTCCCGACGGGCGCGCCAATGCCGGGCTCGGCATCGGCACCTTGTCGGACCGTCGCGCCGGGGCCGGTGCGGTGCGGCTCCTCCCCGACTTCCTCGAGCACCTCCGTCGCATGGGTCTCGTGGACAAACCCGGTGACGGGTCCGGACCGGGAAGGTTGGGGGGCTGGCTCAAGATGGGCATGGTGGGGACCACGCCCGCGGCGGGGCGCGTGCTGCTCACCGGCGACGCGGCCGGGCTCGTGAACCCACTCCAGGGCGAGGGCATCGCCCATGCCATGACGAGCGGACGTCTCGCCGCCGAAGCGGTGTTGGCCGGCCCCGGCACCGCCGCGGCGCGCTATCGAGCCGGGATCGCACGCCAGCACCTCGAGTACCACCGGGTCGCCGCCGCCGCCCACGCCACCCTGGTGGGACGACCCGGAGTGGCGGCGGTGGTGGGGAAGCTCCTCACCCACCCCCTCGTGGGTCGCCCCCTGGCGGGGGGATGGTCGGTGTTCTGGAACGAGCTCCTCGAGGGCACGCCGCCGGGAACGCCGCGCACCGTTGCCGCCGCCGCGTCGGTGATCGGCCGGGCCGTGACACGGCGCAGCGCCTCGGCGCGCTGGTTCGACCGGGTATGGCCGACGACCTAGCGACGACTCAAGACGCGTCTCGGACCGCCACCGGCGTGCAGTGCCGGCACGGTCGGTACCCCGCTCCCGTCGCGGCGGTCTCGGTGCGGAAGTGGACTTCGTGGGCGGGGCGGATGCGCCGGGCGTGAACGCACGACGGCACGCAGAACACGCCGGTGGTGTCGCTCCCGACGTAGCGCACTCCGGCGTCGGCAAGGCGCTCCAGGCGCTCGATGTCCACACCCTCGGCACTCAGCAGCGCCCGCTTCATGGGGACACCGAGGCCGTAGTTCCCGATCTGGCCGTCACTGCGCACCACGCGGTGACAGGGGATGAGCACCGGCACGGGGTTGCGCCCGAGCGCGGAGCCCACGGCCCGCACCGCCTTGGGCCGGCCGATCTCGCGCGCCACCCATCCGTAGGGGCGGACCTCGCCCGAGGGGATCTCGAGGGTCTTGGTGAGCACGGCGCGCTCGAACGACGTCAGGCCCGACAGGTCGTAGCGCAGGCTGGTGGCCCGCCCGCTGCGCAGCGCCGCGACCAGTCCGGCGGGGGGGCGGGTGCCGGCGACGAGGGGGCGCCCCGTCTCGTCGCGGTGATGGACTGCGAACTTCTCGGGGTCGTCGTCGAACAGCGCGGCGGGCATCACGGCGCTGATGCCGTCGTCGTTGAAGGCCACGAAGAGGTCACCGGCCGGGCTCTGCACCGTCACAAGTTGGTCAGGGTCGTGCAGGCCGAGACTGTCGAGCACGGAGTCGACGAAGCCGTCCGGGGCCTCGACGCGCAGCGCGCGCAGTGTGGCCGCATCGACAACGACGGGGCGGCGCGACGTGTTGCCGGACTGTTTGCCGGTCAGTTTGGCGGTCATCGGACCTCCTTCTTGTTTCGCACGGGCTTGTTGCGCACGGGCACGGCCGGCGCGGGTTCGGGTGATGCCAGGGCCCGGAGCCGGTCGAGGCCGCGGGCCACGTTGGCCTTGGCCGTGCCCACCGGGCACTCGAGCACCGACGAGATCTCGGCGTAGGACAGTCCCACCACGTGTCGGAGCACGACCGGCACGCGATGGTGTTCGGGGAGCTCGCTCAGGAGGCGCAGGAGCAACTCGGAGTCCTCGGCGGCCTCGGCGGCCGCTTCGGGACCGCGCCCGCGGTCCGCCGGATCGGTGGGGCGGGCACTCGTCTCTCGCGGCCGCCGCGAGGCGCGCCGCAGGGCGTTGCGCCACAGGTTCAACGTGATGGTGAGGAGCCACGCTCTCGACTCGAGCGACAGCACGCGGTCGGCTTCGAATCCCTGCAGTGCCTTGTAGGCCCGGATGAAGGTCTCCTGGGCGAGGTCGTCGGCTTCGGCGCGCGACCCGCTCAGGCGCAGTGCGGTGCTGTAGACCACGCCGGCATGGGCGCGCACGAAGGCCGGGTACCCGACATCGAGATCACCGGCCAGGTCGTCGAGCACGGCCGAATCGCGGTGGAGTGCCATCACACCCTCTCAACCCCGCCGGGCCCGGTCTGGTTGCACCGGGTCGAAGATGTTCAGGCTTCCTCGGCCTCGACCCACTCCCGGTAGCGCTGCGCGCGGGGCGACATGAGCGGGAACGACACCACCACCAAGACGAACAACAAGAACGTCGTCACGTGCACCCCGGTGCACCACAGGCAGATGGCCTTGATGCTGAAGAGCTCGGCCGCCAGGAGGTACAAGACGAAGCAGATCCCGCTCACGACCAGGGCGAGGCGCGCCACCGCCACCCATGCGGCTCGGACGCGCCACAGCGGAGGGAAGTTGATCACGACCATGGCGGTGAAGAAGAGCAGCCCGAGGAGCGACACCGGGATGCCGAAGAGGTAGGACCACTTGCTCGTGGTGACCTTGAGGCAGTTCACGGCACCGGTGTTGGGACAGCTCAGTGGCGCGCCGGTGAAGTGCTCGACGGTCAGGTACATCGAGACGGCGAACCCGATGATCGA
>JADGOL010000107.1 GCA_017882995.1 Acidimicrobiales bacterium
CCTTGGTCAGCGCGGGTGAAGGGTCCTACGTCGCGCCCGAGGTTGCCCCGGCGTTCGAGGCGGAGCCCTCGTTCGAGGTCGAACCCGAGCCCGAATTCGCCGATCACCACCCGCCCCCCGAGATCGGCGGCATCTCCGCGGCACCAGACGTGGGGGTCGACCCGTCCGACTCGTTCTGGTCGCGCCCCAAGCGCCCCTGACAACGCCCATCGCGCCCGGAGGCGCCTGCACCAAGAGGTGCCACTTGCACCAAGAAGTCCGGGGGCCTTGATCAATACCCGCCACCAAGAATGGCGATGACTATCCTGGCCCGTTGTATGGCGAGTCCCCGGAGGCCGAAATAGTCGAGCGCGAACCCATCGAGATCACCTGGTACGAGAACAGACCAGGCCAATTCCAGGTGATCTATCAGGGCGCTCCTCTAGAGCCATGGCCCGGAGATCGAGACAAAGCCCAGGCATTGGCACTGAGCCTGGGCTTCATCCTTGTGACCAACGAAGCCCACCGCGCCCGATGGGTCAAACAGGCACCCGCCGTCAAGTCGCACGAATAGCCCGGAGCCGGGTGTCCGAGTCTCTTGCCTCGAAAGATGCCCCTGGCGTTGGGAGACCTACGGTAGGGACGTGACCTTGCGTCGAGGTGCAATTCTGTGCGACTTCGACGGCTGTTGGAGTGCCCTGGTGGTATCCCGCCCCATCGAGATATTCGTTCCGCCCGTGAATGACGTTATTCAGCACCGAGCGTGGTGCAAGGGCTGGACGACCGACGAGCTGGACCGGGACTTCTGTTCCAGGCACTAAGGGGCGCCGTCGTGACCAGCGGGCGGATTGGGCGAGTCCTGATCATCGTCGGTGTGGCCGCAATTTTCGGAGTCGTGGGAGTTGTCTGGGCCGCCTATTGGTCACGGAACTTCCTGCGGATCCAGGGCGGGCCACCATCACGGGCGGGTCCGGCATTGTTGTTCTTCGGCATGGGCGTCGGAGCGGCCTTCGGGGCGCTCTTCGCCGTGGGGTTGATCCGCATCACGAGGCAGCTGCCGCCGCGTCCCCGGGCCGGGTCGAACTGACCCACTATCCCCCCATCGAACCGGTCGTCCGGGTCATCGTCGGGGGCCAGTTGCACCAAAAGGGCCAGATGCCTCTGGTCCTGGTTCTGAGCGAACCCCAAGATCCACCTGTGGCCGATGGATCTGAGATCCTCAGCATCTCCTGTCGACTCGCTGAAGGTGACGACAGTCGCCTGACCTCGTTCGTGGTGACTGACTCCAGCGGCATCGAGGAGCACCGCCAAGGGACCCTGCTGGACGCAAGCGAGCTGGCTGGCGCGCATGGCTTGGCGCTCGTCCCCACGTCAGGCGGGTGGTTCCGATGGGTCCGGGACGCTGGAACTTTTTGGATGCCACACCGCTAGAAAGTTGACCTACCAGACGGCGTTGAGTTCCGTAAGCGCCGCCAGGTTCACGCGCTCCTCATCGGTGAGGTCAATGAACTGGGTCCCCACCCGCAGACGCCCTTCTCTTGAAGGTCGGGAGTTTCGGATCTCGCCTCGCATGTGAACCGCAACGAAGATGCGTTGTCTTCAAGTGCTTCGGGCTGAGCGTCTAGCAACTCAAATCCGGCTCCTAGCGACGAGATGTCAATCACTCGACAGTCCCGCCAGCGTTGCTCTGGGTCAGCTTCCACCACGTAGGTGCCGCCCCAGTTGGCAGATTGGCGAGGCAATGACCGTCTGAGCTGGCCCATCACTGCATACCGAGCAGAACGACCTCGCGTCGGCACAGGTCCTGATGGTGAGCGTCAAGAGCGGGGGTGGAGTCGGTCAATCGTGAAAACTCCAGACTGTCGAGTTCGCTTCTGACGCGAACCAACTCGTTACTGGGTGTCTGGGCCACGGATCAGACATCGGCAGTCTCGCGTCTGGGGCCTGAGCGATTTCTGACAGTCGGGGCCGCCACCATGGCAGGCATGACTGACATGGGCCGGTACCCTCCCAAACGGCACCGGGGCGTCCCGGCTTTCGGGGGCTCTGCCTACCGACTGCTTTCCTGCCGTGGGCTCAACGCCCCGGTGCCATCTCGTTTTGGCAGGTCTTCACAAGGAGGCGGTGGGAATCTGAGAGATGGATCGCGGCATTACTGGATGTTGGTGCTTCGGAGCCGACCCAAATACAGGCGCCGATGGGCCCCCAGCCCGTAGGAGCCATGTGGCCGTCACCGGCAGAGCGTAACGCCCGAGCAGGGAAAAGGCTCCTTGGTGCAGAAACCCCGTTTGCACCACAAATGGACTGGTTGGCGCCCTTTCGGTGCAAAGCTGCTCCCGGGCGCGGACCTGACGGCATGTCAGATACCCGGTACCATCGGCGCCCATGGCCCGGACGCCTGTGACTGGCTTCAGAGACGAGAGCCAGCTCTTCATCGGCGGGAAGTGGGTCGACGCCTCGGGCGGCACCTACGACGTGGTGAACCCCGCCACCGAAGAGGTCGTGGGCAAGGCCCCCAACGCCACGGTCGCCGACGCCATGGCGGCCGCCGCGGCCGCACGTGACGCCCTGCCGGGATGGTCGGCAACACCTCCCGCCGAACGGGCCGCGCTCATGGCCCGCGCCGCGCAGGCGATCTCGGCACGCGCCGAGGAGCTGCTGCCACTGGTGATCGCCGAGACCGGTGCCACCGCCGCGGTGGGGTCGAGCCTGCAGGTGCCCATCGCCGTCAGTCGTTTCGAGCGGTACTCGCTCGATCTCCGTCCCGTGGCCCAGCGGGCTCTTCCCCCTCAGGTCGCGGTGGCGACACCGCTCGCGCCCGGTGGGCTCATCAGCGCGCTGGCGCTGCGCCAGCCCGTAGGTGTCGTCGCCTGCATCACGTCATACAACTTCCCCCTCGTCAACATGGCGGGCAAGGTGGCCCCCGCGCTGGCCATGGGCAACACCGTCGTCGTGAAGCCCGCCGCCCAAGATCCGCTGACGGTGGTGGAGATGGTGCGGATCCTCGAAGAGGTGGGGTTCCCGCCCGGTGTCATCAATCTCGTGAACTCCGCCGAGGCCGGACCCGCCGCGGCGCTGGTCGATTCGACCGACGTGGACATGATCAGCTTCACCGGGTCCACCGAGGTCGGCACGCGCATCGCGTCCGCGGGAGGACAGACGATGAAGCGCCTCCTGCTCGAACTGGGCGGTAAGGGGGCGTGCATCGTCTTCGACGACGCCAAGCTCGAAGCCGCGGTGGGGTGCATCGGCTCCACGTGGAGCTTTCACTCCGGGCAGATCTGCACCGCCCCCACCCGGGCCATCGTCCAGCGCCCCGTGTTCGACCGAGTCGTGGAGATGCTGCGGCAGTATGCCGGGGCACTCAAGGTTGGTGACCCCACCGAGCTCGACACGATCGTGGGCCCGCTCATCTCGGCCGCCCAGCGAGACCGGGTGGAGGGCCACATCGCCACCGGACGCGACGAGGGCGCCAGGCTTGTGACCGGAGGCGGTCGTCCCACCCACGTCGATCGCGGCTTCTACATCGAGCCCACCCTGTTCGTCGCCGACAACAACATGGCCGTGGCCCGCCGGGAGATCTTCGGCCCCGTCCTCGTGGTCATCCCCTTCGACGACGCCGACGAGGCCATCGCCATCGCCAACGACAGCGACTTCGGGCTCTACGACTACGTCTTCTCGGGTGACACCGCCCGGGCCTTCGAGGTCGCCCAGAAGCTGCGGGCCGGACACGTGGGGATCAACACCGCCCAACGCAACCACGAGGCGCCCTTCGGCGGGTTCAAGATGTCGGGTGTGGGGCGCGACGGGGGCGACTACGGCCTGGAGGCCTACTCGGAGCTGCAGTCGATCGTCTGGACCGGCTGACTCGACGACCACCGGCGCAAGGCCGGGACAAGGACCGGTCGAAGGGCCGGTGCAAGGAGCGGAACGTGAGTACCTACGACCTCGCCATCATGGGCGGCATCGTGGTCGACGGCACCGGGCTCGCCCGCCGGCGCGGCGACATCGGGGTGAAGGACGGGCGCATCGCCAGGGTCGGGTTCGTCGATCCTTCCGACGCCGAGCAGGTCATCGACGCGGACGGGTTGCACGTGGCGCCGGGAATCGTCGACGCCCACACCCACTACGACCCCCAGCTCACCTTCGAGCCCTACGCCACGTCGTCGTGCTACCACGGCGTCACCACTGTGCTGGCGGGGAACTGCGGGTTCTCGGTGGCCCCCAACCGGCCCGATCAGCGCGACTTCCTGGCCCGGATGTTCGCCAAGGTCGAAGGCATGTCACCGGTGGCGCTGTCCGCGGTGCAGTGGGACTTCGAGTCGTTCCCCGAGTTCCTCGCCTCGCGGCGTCAGAAGCTCGGCGTGAACATGGCCTGCTACGTCGGGCACTCCGCCGTGCGACGGACCGTCATGGGAGAGGCAGGGTCCGAGCGCGAGGCCAATGACGACGAGGTCGAGCACATGCGCCGCATCGTGGCCCAGGCCATGGAGGCCGGCGCGGCAGGCTTCTCCTCCTCGCACGGGCCCACCCAGCTCGACGGGGACGACCGCCCCGTCCCCAGCCGCTTCGCGTCGATGGCCGAGCTCGAGGTGCTGTGCGCCGAGGCTGGGCGCCACAACGGCGGGTCGATCAGCTACCTCCATCGCAGCGCCATCGGCGGGCTCGACCAGCCCGACAAGGACCTGCTCCTGCGTCTGGGAACCATCAGTCGATTGCCCATCATCCTCCAGGGGCTCGGGGGCCGCTCCAAGGTGGACGTCCCCGGGGCGGAATGGGAACAGGTGTCGCAGTGGATCGAAGAGGTCGGGCGTCAGGGGGTGGGGATCTTCTCGTTGTTGCGCAACCATCCCTTCGACCGTGATTTTCGGATCGAGTCCGGCACGAACCTCTACGAAGGCGTGCCGTCGTGGCACAAGGCTGTCGGTCCCGGTGTGAGCCGCGACGATCGTCTCGCCCTTCTCCGAGACAGCGCGGCGCGCGACGAGATGCGTCACGCCGTCGAGCATCCCAACACCGATGGCGCCAAGGGGTCGACGCTGCCGCCACCCCGGTGGAGCGTCGTCGAGGTCGACGAGGTCGCCAAGGCGCACAACGAGAAGTTCGTGCGCCGCACCATCGCCGACATCGCCACCGAGCTCGGCAAGGAGCCTGCCGACGTCCTCCTCGACCTGGCGCTCGACGAGGACCTGCACACCGTATTCCGGTACGTGAACAAGAGTCGGGCGTGGGAGGAGGCCGTGGCCCATGGCCAGAGCCATCCCGCCATGATCATCGGCGTGTCCGACGGCGGCGCCCATCTCGACCGTGACGACGGATCGGACTGGTCGACGGCGTTCCTCGCCTTCTGGGTGCGTGACCGCAAGCTGTGGAGCCTCGAGGAAGGGATCCGCCAGATGACCCAAGTGCCCGCCGCGCTGCTGGGCTTCGAGGGCCGGGGCATGCTCCTGCCCGGCTACTGGGCCGACGCCTTCATCTTCGACCCCGACACCATCGAGCTCGAGTCCAAGAAGCAGGTGCACGACTTCCCCGGCGGTGAGGCGCGCTATTCGGCCCGGCCCCGGGGCATCTCCTGGACGATCGTCAACGGCGTCCCGATCGTGCGCGACGGCGAGGTGCTCAGCAAGAACCTGCCCGGACAGGTGGTCCGACCCGGGGTGGCCTGACTCGGCTCCCCCCGTCGCCTCCAGCGCGGCCCGTCACGACACCAGCTCGGCGACGAGGCCCCGGACGAGGTGGTCGATCTCGTCGCGGATGAGACGCACTTCCTCGATGCTCTTGCCCGCAGGATCGGTCAACGGCCAGTCCAGGTAACGCTTCCCCGGGTAGACGGGGCAGCTGTCGCCGCATCCCATGGTGATGATGACCTGCGCGCGCTGCGCGTCCTCGTCGGTGAGTGCACGGGGGCGTTGTGTCGAGATGTCGATGTCGAGCTCGGCCATGGCCTGGACGACCGCCGGGTTGAGGTGTTCGCCCGGGTCGGTGCCCGCCGAGAGGACGACCACGCGCTCCCCGGCGTGATGGGCCATGAGCGCGGCGGCCATCTGGGACCGGCCCGCGTTGTGGACGCACAGGAAGAGGACCACCGGCGCGGTCACGCCGCCTCCTCGTGGTGGAGCAGGACGTCGCCGGCGTCGTCGCGCACCCGGGGATAGAGCGCGGCGATGCAGCCGGCCCCGAGCGCGCCCCCCACCAGTTCCAGGGCTACGAAGCCCGGCACCGACGTCGGCGCGATCCCTGCGAAGGAGTTCGACAGCATGCGGGCGAAGGTGACAGCGGGGTTGGCGAAGCTCGTCGATGAGGTGAACCAGTACGCCGCCGCGATGTAGGCGCCCACGGCGAACGGCACCACCGGGCCGCGTCCGGCCCGAACCACGCCGAAGACCACGAGCACGAGCCCGAAGGTGGCGACGGCCTCGCCGAAGAGATGCGGTCCCGTGGCCCGGTGGTGCGTCGAGAGCGCCATGGCGCGGAGGCCGAACATCGTGTTGGCGACCACCGCACCGGCGGTGCCGCCCGCGAACTGGGCCGCGATGTAGAGGGCGGCGGCCCGGGTGCGCAGTCCACCGAAGGCCCGGTCGACGAGGGTGACCACGGGGTTCAGATGGGCCCCGGACACGGCGCCGACGGCGAAGATGATGGCCACCAGCGCCGCCGCGGTGGCGATGGTGTTCTCGAGGAGCTCGAGGCCGACATCGTGCGGGGACAGTCGTTGTGCGGCGATCCCGGAGCCCACCACCGCTGCCACCAGGAACGCGGTGCCTACGAATTCCGCCAGCGCCTGGCGCGCCAGGGCCCGGTTCACGGGCAGCAGGCCGCTGATTCGCCCGTGGACATCTCGGTGTCGGCGAGCACCGTGTAGATCTCCCATGGCGAGCCGTCGGGGGAGTCCACCCACACCTTGTCCTGGACGGCGTAGCAGCACGACACCTCGTTCTCGACCGTCGTGGCCAGGTCTTGGCCGGCCAGTCGCCGCTGCGCGGCGGCCACGTCCTCGCGTTCGTCGACCTCGACGCCGAGGTGGTTCAACGTGCCGGGGGTGCCGCCGTTCTCGATGAGGACGAGCTTGAGCGGGGGCTCGACGACAGCGAAGTTGGCATACCCGGGGCGGACCTTGGCGGGTGGCGTGTCGAACAGCTTCGAGTAGAAGTCGATCGCCGAGTCGAGGTCCGAAACATTGAGGGCGAGCTGGAGGCGTGACATGGACGCTCCTTCTGGTCGATCGTATTGATTACTGTCAATGTGAGAGTATGATGGTCACATCGATGCTTGTCAATATGGGGTATCGATACGTGTCAATGAGAAGGTCCTGATGAGTCAGGACCGGGCGGCGAAGGAGCCCCATGACCAACCGATCGCCGAGCCTCACCCAGAGCGGGGCCGAACTGTGCTGTACCCCTATCACCGACGCGGCGCTGTCCGACGCCGAGGCGGCGGACCTGGCCCCGGTCCTGGCTGCGCTCGGGGATCCCGTTCGGCTGCGGCTCTTGTCGATCGTGGCTGCGGAGGGAGAGGTGTGCAGTTGTAACCTCGAGGGGCCCCTCGCCAAGAGCCAACCCACCATCTCGCACCACACCCGGGTGCTCGCCGAGGCGGGGCTGATCGTGAGTGAGAAGCGTGGGAAGTGGACGTGGTGGCGCGTCGCCCCCGGACGGTTGGCCATGTTGCGGACGGTGCTGGGCGGGTCGTAACCGCCACCTCGCCCCCGGTCGGAGTTCCATGCCCGGGTCTGGGTGACCGGGCCGGGGTGACCCGGTCAAGCCCGGGTTCCCAAACGTCGATACCCCGGAGCGTGCGAGGCACGTCTTTCCTGATCCGGCGGCACGGTGCTTCACCGTGGTGCGTCGTCCGAGGGGTGCTCACCATGGGCTCGAGGACATGCAAGGCGCGAGGCGCCCGATGAGCGACCCCGGTCCCACCCCCGCTCGGGACAGACCAGACGTGCCCGCGCCTCCCGGGCCACCGGTCCCGCTCGGAGGAACGAGGAGATCGCCGCCAACCCCGACGACGAACCCTGAGACGTATTGGCAGTCCACTCCGTTGGCACCAGGAACTCCCGATCCGAATGTCGATCACGTCGAACCGAGGACCCCGCACGGTGAGCAGGACATGACCTTCGGCGCCCCCGGCCCGCGGTCACAGGGTGGGTGTTGAACCGGCGTCGCTCTTATCGCCCACGGCCTTCGAGGCCTGCTGATGCGTGACGACCTCGGGGACCTCCGTACCGGTGGTCACGCCGATCAGCTTCCTCGGCGGGGCCTACGGCAAAGTGGGCGCACCCACCCTCATGCGTTCTCAACGGGCCCGGATGTAGACGTAGCTCGGCCCGGCGTCACTGGGGTCGTCGGACTCGATCATCCCCTCGAAGACGCGGACGTAGCCGGCCTTCTCGAGCGTGCGCCACGAACGATGATTCGCCTGCTGGACCGCCACGCCCATCCGATCGATGTCCGGGTAGCGCTCGAAGGTCAGCTTCGTGAACGAGTCCACGATGATCGGGCCCAAGCCGACACCGATCAGCTCGGCCACGCCGATCATGTAGTCGATCCCCGCGGCGCGCTCGATCCCGAGCGCTTCGCACCACGCCGGGTAGTCGTCCAATCGGTAGCGCTGGATGAACCCGACCGGTCTTCCTTCGAGCTCGATGATGAACCCTTCGGTCGGGTCGGTGCCGTCGACCGAGGGCCCGTAGCTCGTCTCGAGCGCCGTGACCGTCGGCTCCTCGGACCACCACGGCGACACGTGGGGCATCGCCAACCACCTCGCCAGGAGTGCGAAGTCAGAGCGCTGCAGAGGTCGGAACGAGACGGGCAACGCGCCAGTGTACGCAGGCGGCCCTTAGCGGGCGTTGATGTACTCCACGAGCTCCTTGCGGTCCTTCTCGAGCTCGTCGATCCGGCTCTTCACCACGTCGCCGATGCTGATGATGCCGCACAGGATCCCGTCTCGCACCACCGGGACGTGTCGGATCCGGCGCTTGGTCATGACCGCCATGAGGGACTCGACGTCGTCATCGGGCGAGCACGTGAAGACCGTCGGGGTCATGATCGAGCGGACGGGCTCGGTCAACAGGGCCCCGAGCTGCCCGCTCAGGCCGCGCACGATGTCGCGCTCGGAGACGATCCCGTCGATGTGCTGGCCGTCCGAGGACACCACCAAGGCTCCGACGCCATGCGCACGCAGCGCGTCCACGGCCTCGGTCACCGTCATCTGCGCGGTGATCGTGGCTACCGCGTCTCCCTTACCAGCAAGGAGGGTTGAGATCCGCACCGGCACACCTCCTCGTGCGTCGTGACGCCGTCTCGTGAGTTCTGAGACCGCTTCAGTCTACGACCGTGGGGTCCGGGCAACCAGGGGTTTTCCGTGCCTGGAGTCGAGCCCGGGCCGACGCTTCGACGCGGCGAGAGGCACTATCGTGCGGCCACGATGGGTGCCTCAGCGCAGTTCTCGACGATCGCCGGCAAGGTCAGGAACTGGGGTCGTTGGGGCGACGACGACCAGCTCGGCACCCTCAACTTCATCACCGACGAGGTGCGACGCCGTGGTGCCGGTTGTGTCCGCACCGGCCGGGTGTTCCCCATGGGCCTGGCGCTCTCGGAGGCCGAAGGCATCCAGAAGGGCGTGGTACCGGGCCGCTTCAACCCGGTCCGCACCATGTCGTACGTGAACGTGCCGTTGTCCGACGACACCGATTGGATCTGTGCCAACGAGGACGTGGTCGTGATGCCGCTGCAATGCGCCACCCACTGGGACGGCCTGGCGCACGTGAGCTACCGCGGCACGCTCTACAACGGATACCCGGCCACGGCGGTGAACTCGGCGGGCGCGAGCCGTCTTGGCATCCACCTCGTGGACTCGCTCGTCAGCCGGGGGGTGCTGCTCGACGTGGCCCGGGCCAAAGAGACCGAGGTGCTCGAGGGGGGCTATGCCATCACCCCTGCCGACCTCGACGCGGCGTGTGCATTGGCGGGGGTGAGCATCGAGTCCGGCGACGTCGTGTTGGTGCGCACCGGGCAGATGACCCATCTGCGCATGCCTGAGCGCTTCCCGGCCGGCGGGAGCACGGTCCCTCTCCCCAACATGCTGCGGTTCGGGGACGTGATGCACTACATGGGCCTGTCGTCGGGCCTGTCGATGGCCACCGCCGAGTGGTTCCACGCCCATGACGTCGCCGCGGTCGCCACCGACACCATGGCGCTCGAGGTGATCCCGTGCGAGGACGCCGAGGTCTACCTTCCCGTCCATCTCCTGCACATCGTCGAGATGGGGATGACCCAGGGTCAGAACTGGATGCTCGACGAACTCGCCGCCGATTGCGCCGCGGACGGCCAGTACACGTTCCTCCTCGACGCCACACCGCTGCCGTTCACCAACGGGTGTGGCTCGCCGCTCAACCCCGTGGCGGTCAAGTAGCGCGACGGGGCGGCGCGTCGGGGCCGGGCCGCTGTCGGGCTTGGCCGACCCGGGTCTGGGCCGCGCCTCCTCCCACCACCGGTCCGGTGCGCGGCGCGGCCACCGCACCCCCGTCGGCACTCGCTGGTGCCGGTTGGCCCGTGACCGCCCAGTGCAACACGCGCGCCTGGGTGTCGACCATGGCGGTGGTCCGGATCCCCCAGAACTCGAACCCGTAGCGGTGCGCGGCGACATGGGCGAGCATCGAGATGAGTGTGGCCGCCACCGCCATGGCGTCGGTGCCGGCCGGACTGCGGTTGGGGGTACCCGACGCGATGACGCGGGCCAGGGTGACGGTCACGGCGTTCAGGGCGCGCACCCGCAGCCCCTGGAAGCGCAGGTCACCCTCCTCGGTGGCGAGCTCCACCACGCGGAACACAGCCCGGTTCGCATCCCAGTAGGTCATGAACCCCTCGACCACGTGTCGCGCCGTGTCCCAGCTGGCGTCGTCGGACCAGTCGCCGTCGACGAGTTCCGCGAGCGTGCCCGCGCCCTGCATGAGCTCCTCGGCCATCACGAGGATGGCCTGCTCGACGTTCTCGAAGTACTGGTAGAAGGTGGCCGGCGACGTCCCCGCCTGCCGGGCGATGTCGATGACCTTGATCGAGCGCCACGCGGTGGATGCCAAGAGCTCAGCGGTGCACTCGAGCAGCCGCGTCCGGGTGGCCAGACCGCGGCGCCCCGGGACCCGGCCGTCGGTGGCGGCGATCGCGCCAGGGTCGTCGACGTCGTCGAGGATCGTCTCCAGGGCCGCGTCGGCCGAGTCGGGGGCCATCGGCGCGAAGGCTAGCCCCCATTGGCTGACGCCGTGTCAGATTCGGCCAGCTCGGGAGTGGTGCGGCGCGGGAATAGAACGGGTTCCGTTCCAGCCAGGGCCGGGAGTAGCGTGAAACTCCGTGCAACAGAGGGTGCTTCCTCGGGCTCTGACCCGCGCTCAGGAAGCGCGGCGGCAACGGGTCATCGACGCGGCCATGGAGCTCGGTCTCGAAGGCGGCTACGAAGCGGTCCAGATGCGCGACGTGGCCGCCCAGGCGCACGTCGCCATGGGCACCGTCTACAGGTACTTCTCGTCCAAGGACCACCTGTTGGCCGCGGCGCTCGTCTTCTGGGTGGAGCAGCTTGACGCCCGCCTGGCCCAGGTGCCGGCCCGCGGAGATGTGGCCTCGGAGCGGGTCCTCGACGTCTTGGAACGTGCCCTGCGGGCCATGGGCCGCCAACCGCAGCTGGTGGCGGCGGTCTTCGCGTCCCTGGCGTCGCCCGACATGGCCGCCATCGAGTGCCAGCAACAGATGGGGGCGGTGATGGACGGCATCATCATCAGGGCCATCGGTGAGCCCCAACCTCCCGACCACGCCGAGCGCACCCGGATCATCGGCCACGTCTGGTACTCGTCGCTGGTCGGCTGGGTGAACGGCTGGAGCGACATGGACCGGGTCCGTGACGAGTTGGCCGTGGCGGTCCGCCTGCTTCTCCCCAGCGGTCTGACCCCCAACGGCCAGTCGGCCCTGACCTCTTGAGGCGCGCCGAGCACTACAGCTAGCGAGCAATCCGGGGGGATGTTGCGGCTCACAGCGGCGCATGGTCGAATGCGCAGGCAGGGTCGACAGCACTCAGGCACAGTCGACACCCAGGGAGGGAGTTCGGATGCGCGCAGCGATCTTCAACGAGGTCGGCAAGGAAGTCATCGACATCTACGACGACGTCGAGGTCGCCGATCCCGGCCCCGGTGAGGTCCGGCTGAAGCTCCACGCCGCGGGCGTCTGCCACTCCGACCTCTCCGCCATGAACGGGACGCTGCCCCAACCCGCCCCCGCCGTCCTCGGCCACGAGGGCGCCGGCGAGATCATCCAGGTGGGCGAAGGTGTGGACCAGGTGGCCGTGGGCGACCACGTGATCGTGGCCTGGAACCCTCCGTGTGGAAAGTGTGCGGCGTGCCTGGGCGGCGAGGCCAACCTCTGTGTGGAGATCTTCTTCAACATCGCCGGGTCGGCCAAGTTCTCGCGCGGCGGGGAGCCGATCTTCGGGTTCGCCGGGACGGGGACGTTCGCCGAGGAGATGGTCCTTCCCCAGCAGGGCGTGGTGAAGATCCCCAATGACGTGCCCTACGAGATCGGCGCGCTCATCGGCTGTGGTGTCACCACCGGCGTGGGCGCCGCGCTCAACACCGCCAAGGTGAAGCCCGGTTCGAGCGTCGTCGTGTTCGGTGCCGGCGGTGTGGGCATCGCCGCCATCCAGGGGGCCCGTATCGCGGGGGCGGCGGAGATCGTGGCCGTGGACATGGTCGACTCCAAGCTCAAGGACGCGCTGCGCTTCGGGGCGACAATGGGCGTGAAGCCCGACGAGCTCGGCACCGCCAACGCCGAGATCAACGGCCCGGCGGGTGGGTTCGACTACTCCTTCGAGTGCATCGGCCTGCCCGAGACCATCCGGGCCGCCTACGACGCGGCGCGACGTGGTGGCACGGCGGTGATCGTGGGTGCGGGCAGCGGAGCGAAGAACGTCGAGTTCAACTGCTTCGAGCTGTTCTTCATGGAGAAAAAGCTGCTGGGCTCGTACTATGGCTCGGCCGATGTGCGCACCGAGTTCTCACGTCTCATCCGGCTCTGGAAGTCGGGCCGACTCGACCTCGAGGGCATGATCTCGTCGCGCATGGACCTCTCCAAGGCCCAGGACGCCTTCGACGCCATGAAGAAGGGCGAGATCATCCGCCAGATCCTCACCTTCTAAGGCGTCGTCGCGACAACGGTCCAAGCTCCGTCGGGCATCGAGACCCAGGTCGTCGCCCGGGGGCTCACCAAGCGCTTCGGCGACGTGCTCGCCGTCGACGACCTGAGCTTCGTCGTCGAGCCCGGCACGGTCACCGGGTTCCTGGGCCCCAACGGCGCGGGGAAGACGACGACCCTGCGCATGCTGCTGGGCCTCGTGGCGCCGACCTCGGGCAGCGCGCTCGTGAACGGTCGCAGTTACCACGACCTCGCCGACCCCACCCGGACGGTCGGGGGCGTGCTCGAAGCATCGGGGTTCCATCCGGCGCGCACGGCCCGCAACCACCTCCGCATCGTCGGGACGGTGGCGGGGATCGACTCCGGGCGAGTGGACGAGGTCCTCGAGCTCGTCGGCCTCGGGACCGACGGGGACCGCAAGGTGGGTGGGTTCTCCCTCGGGATGCGCCAGCGGCTCGAGCTCGCCCGGGCGCTGCTCGGTGACCCGCAGGTGCTCATCCTCGACGAGCCCGCCAACGGTCTCGACCCGCAGGGCATCGCCTGGATGCGCGGCTTCCTGCGCTGGTACGCGTCGCAGGGCCGGATCGTCCTCGTGTCGTCACACCTGCTCGCCGAGGCGGCCCAGACCGTCGACCGCGTCATCATCCTGGCCGGGGGGCGGCTCGTGGCCGAGGGCCCGCTCGACCAGCTCCTGCAGGGGGCGACGACCACGGTACGGGTGCGGACCCCTGACGCCGAGCGTCTCGTCCGGCTCCTCGAGGATGCGGCCGCGTCGGGCCCGGTCGACCACCCGCCGACCTCGGTCCGCCTGGAAGGACCCGACGTCGTGATGGCCGAGGGAACGACGGCCGAGACCGTCGGCCCGCTCATGGCTCGCGCCGGCATCGTCGTCTACGAGATGACGTCCTCGGGCGAATCACTCGAACAACTCTTCTTCGAGCTCACCGAGGGCCTGGAGCAAGGTGGTCATCCCATGGGCCGGCCTGGCCCCCCGCCGACGTCGGGCGGACCGGTGCAGGGAAGCGCCCCCTGATGCGACAGGTCGCGGCCGAGCTCAAGAAGTTCCGGACCATCTGGTCGACCTGGCTCCTCCTCGGCATCACCGCTTTCCTCGTCGCCGCGCTCACGGCGGTGATCGCTTTCGCACCCCATGACCGCGGAGCCCGGGAGTTGCTCTTTCCCATGCGGGGCACGACGCGCTGGTTCGACTCGATCTTCTCGAGCCTCACCGTCTCCCTGACGCTGGCGCTGGTGCTCGGCATCTTGTGCATGACGGGGGAGTACCGCCACAAGACCATCACGCCGACGTATCTCGCCCAGCCCCGACGCGGGCGGGTCGTCGTGTCGAAGTTGCTCGCATCCGCCCTCGGGGGCGCGGTGGTGGCCGTGGTAGCGGGTGCGGTGGCGCTCGTCTTCGGCTTCAGCGTGGTCGGGGCCGGCATCGGCGACTCGAGCAGGATGCTCACCGAGTACCGCCACGTCTTTCCCGGTGTGCTCGCCGCGGCCATCCTCTACGCCGTCTACGGCGTCGGGCTCGGGGCGCTGCTCAAGAACCAGGTGGTGGCCATCGTCGTCGGCCTGGGGGTGACCGCAATCCTCGAGCCCATCATCGTGGCCGTCGTGCCGTCGGTGGGGAGGTGGCTGCCCGGCCAGGTGGCCCAGGCCCTCGAGTCCGTGACGGCCAACGCCAACGGACTCAACAACGGCATCACCCACCTGGTGCTGTGGTGGCAGGGCGGTCTGGCTCTGCTCGGCTACGGGATCGTCCTGGCCGCGGCGGGCGCGTTCACGACCCTGCGCTCCGACGTCACCTAGGTGACGTGGTGCGCTCGGAGTCACCGAGGTGACGTGATGCGCTCGGAGTCACCGAACAGCATGTCAGGGCGCCATTGACATGTGACCAAATGGTCACGTATCGTCCCGGGTGTGGACGAAGTGTTCAGGGCCCTCGCCGATCCCACCCGGCGGAGCCTGCTCGACGAGCTGTTCCGTGAAGACGGCCAGACGCTGAGCGCGCTCGAGGCCAGGTTCGACATCACGAGATTCGGCGTGATGAAGCATCTGAAGCAGCTGGAGGAGGCCGGTCTCGTGGTCACCAAGCGACGAGGCCGCGAGAAGCTCCACTTCCTGAACCCGGTCCCGATCCGGCTCGTCCACGACCGGTGGGTGAGCAAGTACGCCGAGCCCTGGGCCGCGGGGCTCAGCGACCTCAAACAAAGACTGGAGAGTCCGATGGAAAAGGTGTTCGCGATCTACATCCACACCACCCCCGAGCGTCTCTGGGAGGCGATCATCGACCCCGAGATCAGGGCCAAGTACAACTTCGGCGCGGCCATGGTCGTCGCCGAGCTGAAGCCCGGCGCCCACTACGAGATGACCGCTCCCAAGGCCGACGCCATCCTCGGCGAGGGCGAGATCCTCGAGGTCGACCCGCCCCGTCGCCTGGTCCACACCATGGCGGCCTACTTCTCCGAGGAGGCCAAGGCCGAGGGAACCTCGAGGGTCACCTGGGAGATCGAGCCCATCGGTGACTCCTGTCGCCTGACCCTCACCCACGACCAGCTCCGCGAAGGTGCGAACAGCCAGCTCTTCGGCGGTTGGCCCATGGTGCTGTCGGGTCTCAAGACCTGGCTCGAGTCCGGAGAGCTCCTCACCACGCCGGGATCGCTCATGTGGGGTTAGCTGGGCTGGCACCGAACTGCAATGTGTTCTAGTTTGCGCCGTCGTACGCCAACCGAGGGGAGGGTGTGATGGCCGACAGCGAAGTCCTGCGGGCGCCGCACGTCCTCGAGTACCCGTATGTCCGATCGGTGGGCCCCGTCATCGGTGCCTTCCTCACGGGTCTGCGCGACGGCCGCATCCTGGGCGCGCAGTCCCGTGACGCCCAGGGCAAGGCGACGGTGATCGTGCCCCCCACCGAGTACGACCCGGTCACCAGTGCCGATGTCGGCGCGTTGGTCGAGGTGGGCCAGTCCGGTGTGGTCACCACATGGTCGTGGGCACCGGAGCCCAAGAAGGACCAGCCTCTCGACCGCCCCTTTGCATGGGTGCTCGTCCGACTCGACGGGGCGACCACGGCCATGCTGCACGTCGTGGACGCGGGCTCGCTCGACGCCATGTCGAGCGGCATGCGCGTGACGGCGCGCTGGCGTCCCGCCGCGGAGCGCGTGGGTCGCGTCCAGGACATCGAGTGCTTCGTGCCCGAGGCGGCCAACCCATGAGCGACCCAGGCACCATCACCGACTCCGGCTCGTCGGGCGAGGCCCCCGTCACGATGCTCGCCACGCCGATACGCCTCGACTACCAGTACACCGCCGGCCTTTCGCAGTCTCGGTTCCTCCAGGGCATCGCCCAGGGCAAGTTCATCGGCCAGCGTTGCCCGGCATGTCACAAGGTCTACGTCCCGCCGCGCGGGTCGTGTCCGACCGACGGCGTCGCCACCACCGACCCGGTGGAGCTGTCCAACAGCGGCACGGTCACGACCTACTGCGTCGTGAACGTGCCGTTCCAGGGCCAGTCGATCGAGATCCCCTACATCTGCGCCCAGATCCTCCTCGACGGCGCCAACATCGCCTTCATGGGGCTCATCCAGGAACTGCCCGCCACCGACGTCCGCATGGGCATGCGGGTCGAGGCGGTGTGGCTCCCGAAGGACCAGTGGGGCCTGACCATGGCGTCGGTGAAGTACTTCCGGCCCAACGGCGAGCCCGACGCCGACTACGAGACCTTCAAGGAGTACCTGTGAGCGCGGCGGCGGGGCGCGCCACGGTCCGGCCCGTGGCCGTGGTGTCGGCCGCCCAGACGAAGTCGGTGCGGCGCGAGGACCATCGCAACGAGGTCGAGATGCTCATGCCCGTCGTGACCGACGTGTTCGCCAACATCGGTGTCACCAAGGCCGACATGGGTTTCGTCTGCTCGGGGAGCACCGACTATCTGGTGGGCGCTCCGTTCAGCTTCGTCATGGCGCTCGACGCCGTGGGCGTGTGGCCGCCCATGCGCGAGAGCCACGTGGAGATGGACGGCGCCTGGGCGCTCTACGAGGCGTGGACGCTGCTCCAAGAAGGCGAGATCGACACCGCCCTCGTCTACAGCTTCGGCCGCTCGTCGCCGAGCCAGCTCGACCGCATCCTGGCCCTCCAGCTCGACCCCTATTACATGGCGCCGATGTGGCCCGACCCCGTGGCGCTGGCCGCGCTCCAGGCCCAGGCACTCATCGACACCGGCAAGGCCACCGAGAAGGACTTCGCGGCGGTGGCGGCCCGCAGTCGGCGTGATGCGCTGCGCAACCCCAACGCCCAGGTGGCCAAGGACCAGTCCCCTGA
The DNA here is from genome assembly GCA_017882995.1 of Acidimicrobiales bacterium. Classification (GTDB taxonomy): domain Bacteria; phylum Actinomycetota; class Acidimicrobiia; order Acidimicrobiales; family UBA8190; genus Chersky-840. The sequence continues at coordinate 17,477 of JADGOL010000107.1, forward strand.
CGATCTCCTGCGCGACGACTACGTGGTGGCGCCTTTGCGTCGCCACGCGCTGCCCCCCATCACCGACGGGGTGGTCGCCGTCGTGCTCGCCGCCGAGGACCGGGCCCGCGACCTCTGCGAGCGCCCGGCGTGGATCACCGGCATCGACCACCGCATCGAAGCCCACGCGCTCGGCGCCCGCGACCTGGCCCAGTCCCCCTCGACCCGCCTCGCGGCCCAGGGCGCGGGCGTCTTCGACGCCTCGGGCGACGCGCCCGGCGCGGTGCACGTCGACGTGGCCGAGCTCCACGCACCCTTCGCGCCTCAGGAGCTCATCCTGCGCGAGGCGCTCGGTCTGGCCGACTCGGTGGCGGTGAACCCCTCGGGCGGTGCCCTGGCCGCCAACGCCCTGATGGTGGCGGGGCTCCTCCGTATCGTCGAAGCGGCGTCGCGCATCATGGACGGCAGCGCCCGCAGTGCCATCGCGCACGCCACCTCGGGCCCCTGTCTCCAGCAGAACCTCGTCTGCGCCCTGGCCGCCGAGCCCTCGGGCCCGGCCCGAAAGGGGGCATGATGGCCGAGCGCTGCGCAGTGATCGGTGTGGGTCAGACCAAGCACGCCTCGAAACGTGAAGACGTCTCGATCGCGGGGCTCGTACGCGAGGCGGCGGGGCGCGCCCTCGAGGACGCCGGGCTCGACTGGGCTGACATCGACGCCGTGGTCATCGGCAAGGCCCCGGACATGTTCGAGGGCGTCATGATGCCCGAGCTCTACCTGGCCTCGGCCCTCGGTGCGGTGGGCAAACCCATGCTGCGCGTCCACACGGCGGGGTCCGTGGGCGGGTCCACGGCCATCGTGGCCGCCCATCTCGTCGCCTCGGGTCGTCACGAGCGGGTCCTCACCGTCGCCTTCGAGAAGCAGTCCGATTCCGACGCCATGTGGGCACTGTCGGTTCCCCAACCCTTCTCGGCTCCGCTGCTGGCGGGTGCGGGCGGGTTCTTCGCGCCGATCATCCGCGCCTACATGCGCCGCTCGGGCGCGCCCGACCACATCGGGATCCTCGTGGCGGTGAAGGACCGCCTCCAGGCGCTCAAGAACCCCTACGCGCATCTCCACATCGAGGACATCTCCTTCGACATGGTGAAGGACTCGATCATGTTGTGGGACCCCATCCGCTACCTCGAGACCTGCCCGTCCTCGGACGGCGCGGCGGCGATGGTGCTGGCGTCAGAGCGCGTGGCGGAGTCCTCCACCTCGAGCCGGCCCCCGGCCTGGATCCACGGCATGGCCATGCGCTCGGAGCCGACCATGTTCGCGGGGCGCGACCAGGTGAACCCCCAGGCCGGCCTCGACTGCGCGGCGGACGTCTACCACCAGGCCGGCATCACCGAGCCCCGTCGCCAGATCGACGTGGCCGAGGTCTACGTGCCCTTCTCGTGGTTCGAGCCCATGTGGCTCGAGAACCTCGGCTTCGCCGAGAAGGGCGACGGATGGAAGCTCACCGAGTCCGGGGCCACAGCCCTCGACGGCGGGGACATCCCCTGGAACTGCTCGGGCGGCGTGTTGTCGTCGAACCCCATCGGCGCCTCGGGCATGCTGCGGTTCCTGGAGGCGGCCATGCAGGTGCGGGGCCAGGCCGGAGAGCACCAGGTCGAGAACGTCCGCACCGCGCTCGGCCACGCCTATGGCGGGGGCTCGCAGTTCTTCGCCATGTGGGTCCTGAGCACCGACAAGCCCTGATCGGGCGGCCGGGGTCGGTCGGGGAGCCCGTGATGCCCCCCACTACACTGCGGGTCGAACTGCGGGTCGGGTCGAGACGGAGGTCCATCTCATGAAGGTCGTCGTTGACTACGACGTGTGCGCGTCCAACGCCGTGTGCATGGGCATCGCGCCCGAGGTGTTCGAGGTGCGCGACGACGGGTACCTCTACGTCCTCAACGAGAATCCCCCGCCCGAGCTGATGGACAAGGTCCGCATGGCCGCCAACAACTGCCCGACGGGGGCGATCACGCTCGTCGAGGACGAGTAGCGCCCGTGGCAGGAGGCGCCGGCGCGACCGGCGGGGCCACTCCGGTCGCCGCCGCCGTCGCCGCCGCTGTCGGTGGGACGCGGGTGCGCTTCGCCCCGTCGCCCACGGGGTTCCTCCACGTCGGCAGCGCCCGGGCCGCCCTCTACAACTGGCTCTATGCCCGCCACACCGGCGGGATCTTCGTGCTGCGCATCGAGGACACCGACACCGAGCGCAACCGCGAGGAATGGGTCGACGGCATCATCTCGTCGCTGTCGTGGCTGGGGATGGAGCCCGACGAGGGGCCGTTCCGCCAGTCGGCGCGCACCGACGCCTACCACCGCGCCATCGACACGTTGTGGGAGGCGGGCGCGCTCTACGCGTGTGGCTGCTCGCGCGACGAGATCGACGCCCGCACCAAGTCCAATGCCACCCCCGGCTACGACGGCTTCTGTCGCGACCGGGGCCTCGAACGCGAAGGGCGGGCGCTGCGGTTCAAGGTCCCCGAGGACGGCACGACCGTGGTCCACGACCTCATCCGCGGCGACGTGGTCTTCACCCATGAGGCCATCGAGGACTTCGTGGTGGTCAAGTCGTCGGGGGCGCCGCTGTTCGTGCTCGCCAACGTGGTCGACGACATCGACATGCACATCACCCATGTCATCCGGGGCGAGGACCTCTTACCGTCGACGCCCAAGGGACTCCTCATCTGGTCCGCGCTCGAGGGCGACGACGCCACGCTGCCCGCGTTCGCGCACCTGCCCCTTCTCGTCAACGAGCGTCGCCAGAAGCTGTCGAAGCGCCGTGACGACGTGGCCGTCGAGTCGTATCAGGAGCGCGGCTATCTGGCCGCGGCGATGCGCAACTACCTGACGTTGTTGGGGTGGAGTGACCCCCAGGGACGCGAGATCCTCACCGTGGAGGAGATGGTGGCGGGCTTCGAATTGTCGGAGGTGAACCACGCGCCGGCGTTCTTCGACTTGAAGAAACTCGAGTGGATGAACAAGGAGTACCTGCGGGCCATGTCGGTCGACGCCTTCATCGAGGCGGCCCGGCCGTGGTTGGCGCCCGACCGCGCCCCCTGGCCCCCCGAGCGCTTCGACGAGGGGGTCTTCCGCACCATGGCGCCGCTCGTCCAAGAGCGCGTCGGGGTGCTCGGCGAGGTGCCCGACATGGTGGACTTCCTCTTCCTGGAACGACCCCTGGTCGACGAGGGGTCATGGGAGGCGCTGTCCAAGGACGACTCCGCCCCGGCCGTCCTCGACCGTGCTCTGGCCATCTACAGGGAGTCTGAATGGAGCGCGGAAACCCTGCACAGCGCCACCCAGGCGCTGGCCGACGACTTGGGCCGCAAGCTCAACAAGGTCCAGGCGCCCATCCGGGTGGCGGTCACCGGCCGCCGGGTCGGACCGCCCCTATTCCAGTCTCTGGAGGTGCTCGGGCGCGAGGCTGTACTGGAGCGCCTGGGCGCCGCCCGCGAGCGTCTCGGGGGCGACCGAGGTTGAGACGCGGTCCGGCCCAGACCGGGCCGGAAGGATCGGGGGACTGAACCGGTGGCAGTGATCGGGGACGCGATGGTGCGTGGGGCGCGCGCCATCCGTTGGGTCCTCAAACGGCTCGTGCTGCTGACCCTCGTGATCGGGGGGTACTTCGCCTTCACCGGCGCCCAGGTCTGGCTGACGTCGCGCCACCACGATGCCCGCCCGGTGCAGGCCATCGTCGTGATGGGAGCCGCCCAGTACGACGGGGTCCCCTCGCCCGACCTGGTGGCACGGTTGTCGCAGGCGAGTTCACTCTGGAGCCGTCATCTCGCCACCACCATGGTCGTCACGGGCTCGAAGAAGATCGGTGACAAATTCACCGAGGCCCACGCGTCGGCGACGTGGCTGGCCCAACACGGGGTGCCACCAGGCGACATCATCGAGGTCGGCGGCAACGACTCGTGGACGAGCTTGTCGCTGGCCGCGGCGGCCCTGCACCAGCGGGGGTTGACCAAGGTCGTCGTCGTGACCGACGGCTTCCACGAGGACCGGAGCCTCGCCATCGCCTCCAACGTCGGGCTCCAGGCGTGGCCGGCGCCGACCACCAATTCCCCGATCAAGGGATGGGCGACGGTTCCGTACTACGCCAAGGAGACCGTCGGGGTGGCCCTGGGCCGGATCATCGGGTACTCGCGACTCCACCGGCTGGGCTAGCCTGCGAAGTCACCCATTCGGGGGTGGTGTAATCGGCAACACGGCAGGTTCTGGCCCTGTTATTGGGGGTTCGAGTCCTCCCCCCCGAGCCAATTTTCCTCTCCGGGCCCCACTGCGGTGGGGCTCGGGTGCGTTATCGGTTCGACCCCACCGACGTCCGTGCCGAGCAGGTCGCGTGATCCAAGGGAGATCCATGGATGGTCGCTGCCCTCGGGGGTGTGCGTGCGTCTCCGTACGCCTCGGAATCTCGGTCGAGGCCGAAAGGGGATCTCGACCGATCGGATAGGCTGACTCGGCCCGAAAGGGTGCCGGGCCCCATCGTCTAGTGGCCGAGGACACCACCCTCTCAAGGTGGCGACACGGGTTCGAATCCCGTTGGGGCTGCTCGTTCTTTGTGTCAGCTGAGGTCGCGTCTGGGTCTACGTCTTGAGTCGAGCGCGAGGTTGGGCTTTCCTCAGAGCCAGTGCGCTGACCAGGAGACTTACGTCTTCTTTGCCGATGTCGTCTTCCATGGTGCATCGGGTTCGAGTGGTTCGACACTCTGCCCGACTGTTCCGCCGCCTCTTCGCTGGGTGGGTCCTCTGCTCGTGCCGTGCCCCCGCGTGCCCCTTCGTTGGTGACAAAGGCTCGATGCGGCCATCCGCCATCGCCGCCAGAGCATCAGCGATGGCGGTCCTCCGCTCCCGCGTGGCGTGTTGATACCGAATGGCTGCCGCCTGACTTTCGTGTCCTCCTGCGGCCATGATCTCGGCCGTGGTGGCCCCGGTTATGGCAACCAGCGTCAATCCCGTGTGCCTGAGGTCGTGAAAGTGGAGGTCCGGGCGACCAATGACCTCTCGCGCGAGAGCCCATTGGCGGTCGAGCGTCCTGGCACTGATCACCGAGTCTCCATGTCCTGGAAAGAGCCAGCCCCCATCCCCTATTCCGGCGAAGCGTTCGAGGTGGTCTTCCAGAAGCGAGACCACATTCGCCGGGATCGGGACGTCTCTGCGCCCTGCTTGAGTTTTCGGTGGCCCAAGGTGCATTTCCCCCCCAGACAGGGTCCATGCCTGTTCCACGCGCAGGGTTGAATGCCGTAGATCGATGTGCTTGCGCTGAATACAGAGGACCTCGCTGCGACGAAGTTGGCAGTAGCAGGCGAGGGGAACCGCAAGTCGGTATTGCTCATCCATGGCCTCAGTCGCAATGGCGATCTCTCGTACGGTGGCCACCGGTCTTTCGGGATTCTTGTGTTGTGATGCTCCCTTGACCTTGCTTGGCGAGCGCAACATCCGCCCACCCCTGCCGCGGGGGATGACCGAGCGCGTTCCGCCAAGTGGGGACGCTGCGAGCAATGGGTACGGTGTCGGGCGACTTGGGAGCGGGATGTGGTCGATGGTTCTGGAGTCTCCGCGCAATGACCAAGACCAGTTCGTCGTAACCGGCTTCTCGCGTACGGACGGGGATTTGGGAGAGGCCCTCCAGAATCAGGCCCTGACCTATTGAGAGTTGCGTTGCCGGATGCCCCGTCCGAAATCCAACTCAGCTAGGTGTAGGCGATGACGGAGGAGGAATACCCAAGGCTGAGGCCATATTGATCAACTGGGTGGACACTGCCGACATGGCCGCGGCGATTGTCTGACTATCTGCGGAGAAGGATTTGCCGCTGGCAAGGTCAGCCGCAACTTGCACATACGTACTCCTGTCGTCGCTCAGAGCGTGCGTCAGGTTTGACGTCACCGGTGAGACGGAGGACGGCCAAGTGATGCCGTCAAGCTGTTGCACGAATGCAGTGATCGCAGTTTCGATCTGCTGGACGCTCCTGATTTGCTTGGTCACGTCTGCCTTCGCCGCCCGAGTAGCAGCATTCTCGTCACCGAGAGCAATCTGGGCAGTCTGTTGCTCGTCGGTTATGCAGGAATCGAAGTTGCTTGGAGTCCCCGAACATCCGTTGCCGGACTCATTGTAGTTGTAGTTCTTCGCATCATTCTGCTTGCGTTCTTCCTGCGTCGTGATGTCGGTGGCGGCCGTGGCAATCACTGTGTTGGAAGAAACAAGGGCCACGTTGTATTCAGAGAGGACAGCCTCATATGTACTTTGGATGTCCGAGAGTGACATCGTGGTCCCGGTTGTGTTCTGGTCCTGACTCGGGTGTCTGCCGGTACCGAGTGTTCCAGGAAGTACAACGAAGACGATCACAAGGGTGGCGACGGACCCGATGATGATCGGGGCGGCCTTCCGCCGGTGGCGAAAGGGCGAAGAATACGCCTTGGATCGCACTTTCGACCTCTATCTTGGGTCCCACCCGTTGGTGGTGGTGACGATGCAGCATCCACAGCCTGCAGCCATGATGACCACACGAAGAGTCTGACAGGGCCGAGGTCGGCCGTCGATCTTGCTTGATGCTCAGTGCGGCGCGGGCTGTGTGAGGTCGTACCCACTCTGTGCTGCATTGCCCGCCTTCTCCGTCGCGTTGTGCCGTAGTCCTCTGTTTGCATTGTGTACTCCATGTCACAGTCGAAGTGTCCTGCCCCCGATGGGGCGGCACGGGGGGAACACCCCATCGGGACAGGCAGTTCATGTGGCAAGCAGTGACCACGTTGGTCTTTCCAACCCCTCGTTTGCCCGAGTGCCTCGCTCAGCGTGTATGCGCTCGTGGGGATAGAAGGTGAAGTAGATGCAAGTACGGACAGAGACCAGCATCACCACTAACGTGAGGGCGCTCAACGATCACGATCGGCCCCCACGGAGGTACCTGTCGGGTCGGTTGTGTGCGGATCACGCGTGCGACACACGCCTTTCGATTTACAACAAGGGTTCTTACTGCTCACTGCATACAAAGGATGTGGTGCGCGTGCGTGGCAAGAGGGCCGTGTGACGTTCAAGACCCAGGCGTGATCTTCTGTCGCGCTTGTGGCGTAGTCCGGTTGGTGATATGAACGGTGACTAAGTACGGCTGAGACCTATCCGGTCCTGCCGGACGACACCGTCGCCCCAGACCTCGGCCACGCACGCTTCGAGCATTGTGCTCGGACAGCGGTAAGGGTGGATGGGGGTAACGGAGTTGTTGTCTGCACCTCGGCAGTTCCAGCCGCTCCCTGCCTTCTCCCCGACCCGGTTCGACCGCAGACGGTGTTTTCGCACAAGTTTCCTCCGGTCTCATCGCGCGAGCGCGAGCCTTGACCGACACTTCTCCGGTTCCTTTTCGTACGCGGTTGACCGGCGCCATGCCCCCCGCAGCGGCGCAGCTCTCGGTGCGGAGAGGAACCGGACCCTCTTGGGTTTGGTGCAAACCACACTTTGGCCCCGATTGACGATTGTGGGGTCGTGATGGCCTTTCCCAGAGACAACTGGTGGACTCGCTTCCGAGATCTATATGCCCTGTGGCGATCAGCCCGCTCTTCGTCGGTAACGCGCAACTAAGGAAGAGCTGAACGATGGAACTGAATGTGACAGGGGACGGAATGCGCGCTGATGGTGAGGCGGGTCAGAACTTCGTCGGCTTCGAGGCCGACCGTATCGCGCTGCGTCGAGTCTTTGAGAAGATCACGGTGCGTTGATCAAAGAGCAGACGACGATCCGATGAGCCCACCTCCAGCGCGAGACCGGCTCGCGGAACAGACCTGGACACCCACGCACCTTGGCCTATGGCCGAGGCCGGGCACGACCGAGCCCAACCAACCCACAGCAGGGACGCATGGGGCCACGCATGAGATTGTCTACGTCGTCTGGCGCTACCAGGGCCACCAAATCGACGTGAACTACTTGAATGATGAACCCGATCACCTCTTCGGGTCTGAGGTGGTCGTGACCGCGTTCGCCAAGGACGAGGGCCTGAATCTCGTGGCAACGCCCGACGGCACCCGACAGTGGGTTCGCGACCCGTATACCTGGCACGCCGCCTGACTGGCTAGGGGCCTCGACCACCTCGTCCCCGGGCACACCATGATCGAAGCGCGGTTCCACCCATTCCCCGTATTCGTCACGGCCCGGTCAAAGATGGGGTCGTGGCACGCGCCCGCCGTCCCCCGTC
>JADGOL010000108.1 GCA_017882995.1 Acidimicrobiales bacterium
TGGCCGTCCGGTACGGGCGCGCCGCGCGCCGTGTCGCGCTCGTCACGCTTCTCGTGATCGCCCTGACCGGTGTGGGATGGATCGAGCTCATCAACAAGGCGCAGTACGGAACCCTGGCGCTGACCGGCGCTCCCCCGCTCGTGCGCTGGTGCGGCACCACGTTCAAGCCCAGCGGGGTCATCACCTCGAAGCTGTCGAGCGGGGCGGGACCGAGGTACTCGAAGATCCTCAAGACGCCCTCGGGCGACGACGTGTTCGGCGTGGCCTTAGCCCGACACCGGTCGTGCGGGACGAGCGGCCCGATCTTCGTCGGGGTGGGGGCGGCGCGCTACGCCGCCTACGACCCGGTGACGTCGTCTCCCGTCTCGCCTACCCACTGAACCAGACGGGAGTCTCGGCCCCGCTTCATTTCGGGTCCGGCCACTTCTTGGGCCCCGCTACTTGTTGGGCCCTGCTACTTGTTGGGCCCAGTGCCGTTGTCGGTCACGTCACGCCGAGAGCGACTGCGCTGGCGTCCTCGGATGGCTTGATCGAGAACGACCTTGCGGAGTCGGACCGAGTGCGGTGACACCTCGACGCATTCGTCCTCGCCGATGAATTCCAGGGCCTGCTCCAACGAGAGCTGAAGATGCGGTGTGAGACGCTCGAGCTCGTCTGCGGTCGAGGACCGGACGTTGGTGAGCTTCTTCTCTTTGGCCGGGTTGACGTCCATCTCGTCGGCCCGGGAGTTCTCTCCCACGATCATGCCCTCGTAGACCTCGGTCCCGGGGGGGACGAGCAGCGTGCCGCGCTGCTCGAGTGCCATGAGCGCGTAGGTGGTGGTGACGCCTCGACGGTCGGCCACCATCGAACCGTTGCGCTTGACGCGCAGGTCGCCGTGCCACGGCTCCCACCCGTCGAAGACGTGATGGAGGATTCCGGTGCCGCGCGTCTCGATGACGAACTCGGTGCGGAATCCGACGAGCCCTCGCGCCGGAACCCTGTAGTCCATCCGCACCCAACCGGTGCCATGGTTGACCATCTCTTCCAGACGCCCGTAGCGAAGGGCGAGCAACTGGGTGACCACGCCGAGGTACTCGGTGGGGACGTCGACGGCCAGCCGCTCCATGGGCTCGTGCAGCTTGCCGTCGATGGTACGGGTGACGACCTGAGGCTTGCCCACCGTGAGCTCGAAGCCCTCGCGCCGCATGGTCTCGACCAGCACGGCCAGCTGGAGCTCGCCCCGGCCCTGGACCTCCCACGCGTCGGGCCGGTCGGTGGGCAGCACCCGCAACGACACGTTGCCCACGAGCTCTTGATCGAGCCGGCTCTTGATGAGCCGAGCGGTCACCTTGGTGCCGTCGGAGCCCGACAGCGGTGAGGTGTTGATCCCGATGGTCATGGCCAGGCTGGGCTCGTCCACCAAGATGGCCGGGAGCGGGCGGGGATCGTTGGGGTCGGCCAATGTCTCGCCGATGGTCACTTCGGGGAACCCCGCCACCGCCACGATCTCACCGGGCCCGGCCTCCTCGGTCTCGACCCGCTCCAGGGCCTTGGAGGAGAAGAGCTCGGTGACCTTGCCCCGTTGCACCGAGCCGTCGAGCCGGCACCACGCCACGGTCTCGCCGCGGCGCAACGTGCCGTTGTAGACGCGGCAGATTCCCAGCCGACCCAGGTACGGGGACGCGTCGAGGTTGGTGACGAGCGCCTGCAGCGGCGCCTCGGGGTCGTACTGCGGTGGTGGCACGCTCTCGACGATGGCCTCGAACAACGGGACGAGGTCAGGCCCGATGGCGTCGGGTGAGGTCCCCGCCCGCCCGGCCCGGGCGTTGGCGTAGAGCACGGGGAAGCCGACCTGGTCCTCATCCGCGTCGAGATCGAGGAAGAGCTCCTCGATCTCGTGGACGACCTCGGTGACGCGGGCGTCGGCCCGGTCCACCTTGTTCACCACGACCACGACCGGCAGACGGGCCTCGAGGGTCTTGCGCAACACGAAGCGCGTCTGCGGCAAGGGGCCTTCGGAGGCATCCACCAACAAGAGCACTCCGTCGACCATCGCCAGCGCGCGCTCGACCTCACCGCCGAAATCCGCGTGCCCGGGAGTGTCGACGATGGTGATCTTCACCGAGCCGTAGGGAACCGCCGTGTGTTTGGCGAGAATGGTGATGCCCTTCTCGCGCTCGAGGTCGCCCGAGTCGAGCACCCGGTCGGTGAGCTCCTGGTTGGCCCGGAATGCCCCGGTCTGGCGGAGCATGGCGTCGACCAACGTTGTCTTGCCGTGATCGACGTGTGCCACGATGGCTACATTGCGGAGGTCATCACGAACGGACATGAGCCGACCAGGCTACTTGGCCGGGTGGACGCCCGAAGCGAGCAGACGCTAGAATGCGATGGATTGGGTTTGCCGCTCGCGCCGACCCTGATCCTCGGTTTCCGATTCGGGCACTTCGGACTCCTGAAGTCATGTGCGCGACGCTCCAGGAGAACCGGACATGCCATCTTCCCGCAAGCAACGGTCCCGGCCGCGGCCGACTGACAGCAAGAGCCGGATTCGGCGCGGGCGACCCAAGGTCTGCATGCTGTGCAAGGACCGGGTCACGCACGTCGACTACAAAGACAGCAGCCTGCTTCGCCGCTTCATGAGTGAGCGCGGCAAGATCAAGTCGCGCAGCAGCACGGGGACGTGCACCCAACACCAAGCCGCGGTGGCCCTCGCCATCAAGAACGCTCGCGAGATGGCCCTCCTGCCCTATGTGGTGCGGACCCTGGCCGGCGACAAAGGCGGACGGGGGCGCCGAGGTGGCCCTGGTGGAGGTCGCCCCGACCGGCCCGACGGGCCCCGGCCCGACGGGCCCCGCCCCGATCGGGCGGCACCGACGGCTGAGAATGCCCAGGGCACCGACTCCGCGGCGGTTTCCGCCGGTGAGTCGTCGCCCGAAGTTGATGAATCGAACGTCGAGGACGGCGCCGCGGTTGACGCCGTCATCGCCGAACCGGTGTCCTAGCCGATGGCCGCGCAGAGAAGTAGCGCGTCCAAGCGCCAGCGCGACATCGACAAGCGCTCCCGGGCTGCGGAAAAGCGAGACCGTCGGCAACGCAAGGGTGACCCGTCCACCGACGACCCCTTGGCCACCGATGGCGTTGAGGAAATCACCACGCCCGCCGACAGCAGCGCCATCCTCGAACAAGTGGAGCAATTGCAACGCGAATTCGATGCCGAGATCATCGACTTCGAGACCTACGACGCCCGCAAGACCGAGCTCCTCAGCCACATCCAGATCTGACCGGCCCATTCGGGTCGGTCCGCGCCGGCCCCGGGCGGGCCGAGGTCTCCGTCGCCTAGAGCGCAGCCAGCACCGATTCGGCTGAGCTGACGTTCAACCCCCGCTCGGTCTCGACGAAGAGCGCCGTCACGATGCCGTCGTCGATCACCGCCGCATAGCGCTGCGAACGGAGACCGAGCCCCGCCCCGGTCATGTCCCTCTCGAGGCCCATGGCGCGCGTGAACTCGCCGTTGCCGTCGGCCAACATGAGGACCTTGTCGCCCACCTTCTGATTACGCCCCCACGCCCCCATGACGAAGGGATCGTTGACCGAGATGCACGCGATGGTGTCGACACCTTTTGCGACGAGTTCGTCGGCGCGGTGGACGAAGCCGGGAAGGTGGTAGTCCGAGCAAGTCGGGGTGAAGGCGCCGGGAACAGCGAACAACACCACCTTGCCCGTGCCGAGGACGTCTCGACTTAGAACCGCTTCGGGGCTCTTGCGGACCATCCGGCGCAACTCGACGTCGGGGACGGTGTCACCGATGGCGATCGTCATGTGTTCCTTCCGAACTTCTTGTCTGAGCCTTCGGAGAATCTACAACCGCGCCGATGGAGTGTGAACAAACCCTCGAGTGGTTACAGGCGGGTGCGAAGGATGGCGACACCTTCGCCGGAGAGCTCGTCGACGGCGACAGCTCGACCCGTCATCACCATGAGCAGCGAGAGTGCCGAACCGGTCACCTCGGGGCCCGCACCATGGGACCAGTCGACGTCGGAAGCCGACAGCTTCAGCCCGGCGATGCGCTTCTTCGCGCCGACGGGGAAGTTCGCACCCTTGTACATCTCGAGGCACCCCACGACGGCGTCGGTAGCAATCTTCGCGTGCACCCCGAGCGGTCGCCGGATGTCCTCGCCGTGGACCACGACCTCACCGAGCATGGCGGACACCGGTGCGGGTGGGTGGTTCGTGGTCGTGGTCCTGGCCCGCAGTCTCTCGATGATCTCCTTGGGGGCCAAGGCGCCGAGCCGCTTCGCATCGCGGTCCACCATCGTGTTGAACCGCAGTCCACTCGTGATCAATCCGGTGGTAAAGGCGAGGGGGGTCTGTTCCGCTCCCGCCAGGACGTGACCGGCAGCTAGTTGGATCGACCACCCCGCACACAACGACGGCGCCCCCCACTGCTCGGGTGTCAGGCCCTCGAGTGTGTTGGCCAGAGCCTCGCGCTCTGAGTGAATGAGCTTCCACGTCGTGGCACTGTCGGGCATTTCGTCATCTCCCTCGTGAGGGTCAGGACCCTCGTACCGCCATCCTCCCACGCCATGCTCCGGGCTTCGAACGGCAGGGAAGGTTCGAACAGCAGGGAAGGTTCGAGCGGCATGGAAGGATTGGGGACGTGACGAACGATGCCCTGGCTGACATTCGAGCGCGACTCGACGACGTCGACGAGCGGCTCGTCGGACTTCTCGCCGAACGTGGCGACCTGATCCGAGAGGTGATCGACTTCAAGCGGGCGCAGCAGATGGGAGTGGTCGACCGGGGACGGGAAGACGACATGCTGGTGCGGATCGGGGTGCTCGCGTCCGGACGTGGGCTCGACCCCCGGATCGCCCGTCAGGTGCTCCGGGCGGTGATCGACGCCTTCACGCTCTTGGAGGTGGAACAGCTCGAAAGCGATTGACCCCACGGTCCCCGTGACCTTTGTCTGGTGAGCCGTGGACGCGCTCGCACTCCGGCGGCGGCCCGATCGTCGAGACTTCGGGACGAGTCGCCCACAGCTCCCGGTAAGGCGCCAGCCACCCGTCCACGTCGAGCAGAGGCTCCGGACGGACCCGGTAGACGCGGCGTTGGGCGTCGGTTCGGAACTCGACCAGCCCGGCCTGGCGCAAGACCCGCAGGTGTTTGGACACCGCCGGCTGGCTCATGCCGATGGCGTCGACGAGGTCTCCCACGGGGCGCTCCTGCGCTCGCAGCAGGTCGAGGATCCGGCGCCGGGTCGGTTCGGCGAGCACCTCGAACGTCGTGACCATTCGCTTAATATGCTTTGACATGTATATAACTGTCAAGGCATTAAGTACGGTGGGCCGCCCGTCGCGGCGCAGGCGCGGCGCGGTATCGTCTCGCCGAAGCCCATCGTCTGGGGCCGTAGGGGAATTGAGAGAGACTGACCTCGGCCCAGTCCCTGCCGAGGACGCCCTTTTCGACGAGCACCCGGGTGTGCGTCTTCGGGACGACGTTCACCGCCGACTCATGTGGCTTCGTCGCAGTGCCTCGGCAGTTGACGCCGACGCGGCCGCGTCGCTCACCACAGCTCACGCATGAGCCGAGCCCGACAATCCCTGCTGCCCAATTACGCTGGTCACATGGGAAAAGACGGAGTCGAGGCCCAGTCGGGCACGCAGATTCCGTTCACCGAGGACTCCGCCCACGTCGAGTTGCAGGCAATTGGCATGCACTGCCAGTCCTGCGCCGCGCTGGCGAGCACCGGCTACAGCGCCATCCCCGTGGCGTCGGGTGATCTGACCTCGTCGTGCTGACCGCGCCCTCCGAGTCCGCTGCTCCGGTCACCGAGGACGCCAGTCCAGTGGCCACGGTGGAGCTCGCCCTAGGGGGCATGCACTGCAACGCATGTGCCACCCGCATCGAGCGTGCGCTCGCCGACCAACGGGCCGTGCTGAGCGCGTCGGTGAACCTGGCCACCAATCGGGCCTTCGTGACCTACGACGCCACCGAGGCCACGACCGAGGACCTGTGTGCCACGGTCAGCACCGTCGGCTACTCGGCGTCGACCGCACGCGACGACGAGACCACGAGACCCCGGAGTGATCCTGACCATTGGGGGGTCCGGGCCGCCATCTCGTGGCCCACCGCGCTTCTCGGTCTGGGGGTGGCGTTGTGGGCGCCGGAGACCGCCGTCTCGGGTTGGATCGTCCTCGGGCTGGCCGTCATCGTCGAAGTGGCAGGAGGTTGGCCGTTCCTGCGCGCCAGTGCCCGCCTGCTGCGTCACGGCGGCACCAGCATGGACACGCTGATCACGGTCGGGACCCTCGCCGCGCTCGCAGTCAGCGCGGTGGAGGCGATCGCCCTCGGCGGCCGCCATGTGCACATCGGAGGTGGAGGAGACTTCGCGGCCCGCTTGCACGGTGTCATGGCGCCTCTGATCGTCGCCATCCTCGTCACGGGCCGTGCCATCGAAGCGCGGGCCCGCGCTCGGGCTGCTCGGGCGATGCACTCACTGATGGCTCTGCGACCCCCGACGGCCCGAGTGGTGTCAGACCCCAGCGATGTCGAAGGGCATCTGGTCGCTCCCGAGAGCGTGCCGGTCGGAGCACTGGTGCGGGTCCGCCCCAACGAGGCCATCCCTCTCGACGGAGTCGTGGAGAGCGGATGGTCCGCAGTGGACGAGTCGATGCTCACCGGAGAGCCACTGCCTGTCGACCACAGTCCGAACAGCACGGTCACCGGAGGCACCCGGAACGGAGCCGGGGCGCTCGTCGTTCGGGTCAGCACCATCGCGGCGGAGTCGGTCCTCGCCCGGATGCAACGGCTGGTGGAAGACGCGCAGCGCGACAAGCCTCCGACGCAGAAGATCGCCGATCGGATCAGCGGGGTCTTCGTCCCCGTCGTGCTCGTCGCCGCCGCGCTCACATTTCTCGCCTGGTGGTTGCTGGACGGCAATTTCGGGACCGCCGTGCTGAGCGCGGTGGCGGTGTTGCTGGTGGCCTGTCCGTGTGCCATGGGCCTGGCGACACCGGTGGCGATGATGGTCGGCACCGGTCGGGCTTCGGCCCTCGGGATCCTCGTGCGCAGCGGGGACGCCCTCGAGCGACTCGCCCGGGCCGACACCGTGGTCTTCGACAAGACCGGGACCTTGACCGAGCGGTTCGCCAGCGTGACCGACGTGGCGTCGGTCCCCGATGTGCCGGGCCAGCGCGTGCTCGGTCTGGCGGCGGCGATCGAGGCCGAGAGTGAACATCCGATCGCCGTGGCGATCTGCGGCGCCGCTGAGCCGGCCGGGCGTGCGACCGATGTGGAGGTGCTCCCGGGCGCAGGAGTCCGCGGCACGGTGGGCGGCCACCGAGTGGCGGTCGGCCGGCTCGAGGGTGCGAGCACTCCGGCGTCTCTGCACGCTGCCATCACCGGCTTCGCTAACCGGGGTGACACGGTGGTGTCGGTCACCTATGACGACAAGATGATCGGGGTCATCGCCGTGGCCACACCGATACGTCGCGACGCGGGACCGGCCATCGCGACCCTTCACCGCATGGGACTGAGGACGGCGATTCTGAGCGGTGACGCCGCCCCTGCGGTCAGCAGCGTGGCCGCCACGCTCGACATCGACTGGGTCCAAAGCGGTTTGACGCCGTCTCAGAAGCTCGGCGCGCTCCAAGCCATGCAGGCCGAAGGCCATCGGGTCGTGATGGTGGGTGACGGCGTCAACGACGCCCCGGCGCTCGCGGCAGCCGATGTTGGCTGCGCGGTGGGCAGCGGCTCGGAATCAGCCCTCGCCAACAGCGACGTCGCACTGCTCGGCAGCGACCTCGAGGGGGTCCCCGGCGCCGTGGGGATCGCCTCGTCCACGACGGCCGTCATCGTCCAGAACTTCGGGTGGGCCATGGGCTACAACGTCTCGGCCCTCCCCTTGGCCGCGGCCGGGCTCCTCGACCCGCTCGTGGCCGCGGTCGCCATGGGATTCTCCAGCTTGATCGTCGTGCTCAACAGCCTTCGCCTGGCGCGCCTGGGCCGCACCGGCATCGACCGTATCCGCCCCCCCGCCGTGATGCGCGGGGTGCGAGGGTTCGTGCTCTCGGTGGCCGTCCCCGTCGTGCTGTTCGCCGGCGCCACCGTGGCGGCGCAAACGGTGTCGCCGAGCCGTGGGCAGTCGCTGTTGCCGAGTCTTCCGAGCATCACCGAGGTCTCGCTTGCTCACGGGGTGTCTGCGCAGGTGTACCTGCAGTCGTCGCGCGCCGGAGTCAACCAGTTCCACCTGATCTTCACCGGCGCAGGTGGATCGTCGGGTGCCTCGGCGTCGCCCCACATCGTCGCCACCCGTCGGGGCGGGACGACGATGCCCCTGCGGGTCGTCACGCTGAGTCCGGGGCACTACACCTCGTACGCCGTGTTCGATCCCGGGACCTGGCGGTTCACCGTGGTCGAGGTGATCGAGGGCCGATCACGGTCGTTCTCGGTCGAACGCGTTCTCTCCTGACACCGCAACGGCTCACGACCCCGGGCCGCCTACCAGGGTCTATTACCCTTGGACGGGTGCGCGGTCGAGGTCGAGGGGGTGCCGTCGGGCGCCCCGGGGGGCGGGGCGCAGCCTTGATCCTGGGCGTGGCCGTGATCCTGGGCGTGGGCGTGGCTGCGTGCGGATCGTCACCGTCGGGTTCGGGGCAACCGGCAGGATCTCGCCCCGGCACCACCACATCACGGGTCCCGCTCCCGGCCGGGAAGTATCCGTCGGCGATCTCCAAAGAGGTGTGCGGATCTGACGCCCGACGTGAGATCGCGGCGGCCCTCGGCTTGAAGGCGGAGAGGATCTCGACACCGACGTGGGTCGACGACCTGTATTCGTGTCGCTACGAGTACGCCGACGGGGCCTTCACGTTGTCGGTAAAGGAGCTGTCGAGTTGGGCTGAGACCCTCGACTACTTCCACGGGCTCGCCCACCAGTTTGGTCACGCCCGATCATTCGCGAACCTGGGCCAGGGGGCGTTCCGCGAAACCCACGGCTCGGTGGTCGTCCGCAAGGACTGGAAGGTGTTGACCGTCGACATCACCGGCCTTCCCGAGCAGTTCGGCGTGCCACCCACCAGTTCGAGTGACATCGCCGTCACGGTGGCGGACGTGATTCTGGGCTGCTGGGCCGGGGACTGACCCCGCAGACGGCGCCGACCAGGACGTCTGTCCGAAGACTACGATCGACTCCGGCCTTCGCCGCCACGGGGCGCGGGCTCTGATTCCCGGGGGCTGGGAATCGAGGGGAGACGGTGGGCGGCACTTCCGAGTCTGTCGGAGCGACGGCGATCCAGGCATCGATGGGCGCGCAGCGTGCGTGGCGCCCTCCCGACGAGCGGCGGACGCTGCAGCTGGCGCTGGCAACGATCTGGTTGTTCGACGGCATTCTCCAGCTGCAGCCGTTCATGTTCACGCGTCAGTTCGGGACCACGATGCTGGCGCCGACGGCGCACGGGAACCCGAACACCGTCGCCCACTCGATCACCTGGGCGTCGCATTTCATCTCCGATCACGCGGTCTCCACCGACGCCGCCTTTGCGGTTATCCAGATACTCCTGGGGCTCGGGATCGCCTGGCGTCCGAGCGTCAAAACCGCACTCGGCGCGTCGATCGTGTGGTCGTGCGCGGTGTGGTGGTTCGGAGAAGGTCTCGGTGGCGTGATCGCGGGCACGGCCCACGTGGTGAGCGGGGCACCGGGGGCCGTCCTGCTCTACGCCGTGCTCGCCGTGTTGCTCTGGCCCTCTGACCGCGGCGGTCCCGATGCGGCGTTCATCGCGGCGCGGGCCGTCGGCGAGCGGGCGGCGCGAATCGTCTGGGTCTTGTTGTGGGGCGGGTTGTCGATCGTCGCCTTGCTCGGGCCGAACCGATCGGCGACCGGGCTACGGGACGTGGTCCGAGACCTCGGTGATGGAGAACCTCGATGGTTGGGTTCACTCGACCAGCACGTCGCCAACGTGCTGGGTCACCGGGGCCTGGCCGTCTCGATCGTGCTCGCCGTCGTGCTCGGCCTCATCGCGCTGAGCGTCTACCTGCCTCTTCGACCGGCTCGGGCGATGGTTGCGGTCGCTCTGATGGCGTCCCTTGTGATCTGGATATTCGGCGAGAACTTCGGACAGGTCTTCTCGGGCTCGGCCTCCGACCCCAGCTCGGGTCCCCTCCTGGCGCTGGTGGCGTTGGCTTACTGGAGGCGTCTTCCCCAGGCCAAGGCGACACCCGATCCGTGCCGTGAGCTCTCATGGGAAGGGGCATAGATCGTGCCCCATCCCACCTGGTTGGCGTACACCTTCGCGGCGGTGATGGTGGCGGTGTCTTTGTACTGCATCGCCTGGCTGATCGAGGCGACGAGGCGGAGCCTGCAGAACCACATGGACGTGAACATCTCCCATGTGGCCATGGGCCTGGCCATGGCCGGCATGCTCGTCCCCCGTCTCAACCTGCTGCCCGACGGGCTGTGGGAAGCCGTGTTCGTCGCCATCGCGCTGTGGTTCTCGTGGCAGGGCGTTCGCTTCGTGATGCACAGAAGTACCAGACAGAGCGCCGGCGCCTTGCACGGACTGTCTCATTACCTGATCCACCTGGTGATGGCGCTGGCCATGACGTACATGTACCTGGCCGCCGTCGCGACGCCGGCCACGGCCCGAGTAGGTATGTCAATGACCGGCCCGACCGGGACCACCGCCAACTTCGTGGGCCTCCCACTCCTGTTCGTCATGACCCTTTTCGCATCGGCGGTATGGCAGCTCGACGGACTCAGCCGCTACGCACCGTCACACCGCACTCTCGTCGGTGCCGGCATCCTCGGCGACCCGGGCCCCGATGGTGCCAGAGGATCGTGGGAGACTGCCCGAGCAGTTCGGGGCGAGGCACCACGACCACTGGAGTCGGCCGCCGGAGCGAGCCCGTCCCTCGCACCCCGGTTGGAGATGGGCTGTCACATCGCCATGTGCATCACGATGGGATACATGCTGATCCTCGTGCTGTAGTCGTCAGCTCGACCTCGTTGCCTCCGAGGAAGGCGTCATAGCGGCGGCCCTACGTATCCACGGCGAGATGGCGTCGCCCGAAGACGAAGGCCAGGCCGTAGAGCACGGCCACCACCACGAGCAGGAACCGGAACCCCGTGATGAGCGACAGGTACTCGAGTACGCCCCCGACGATGGCTCCGAGAAGATTCGCACCGAACGCAGTCGTCGACGAGCCCGCGTTCCTGAAGCGCTGGGCGAATACGAGATTCGCCAGGAACACCGGGGCAAAGGCGAGCGACGTGGCCGCCAGGAAGCGCAAGACGACCGGCAGGCTCAGCAACGAGCCCTGGGGGACCACGTACGACACGGCCAGAGCGACGAGCAGGGCCCCGTAGAGCCAGACCGGGCGCGGCAGCTTCACATGGCGTGCCGTTTCCACCGCCGCATACACGCTGAGCAGTACACCGGCGAAGACGAGGGAATTGACGTACCAGGTGGTGCCGAAGAACAGCGCGAACTGCACGATGTTCTTGGACTCGAGCAGCAAGAAGGCTGCCCCCATCCAGAAGAGATCCGCGAACTCCACCATCCTCTTGAAGGGGCCTCCGGTGACCCGCACCACGATCAGGGACCCAACGAGGATCAACCCCATCACCAACAGATAGAGGTTCGGGATGGAGGGAGTCGGCAGGTAGGGGAACGGGCGGTCATCGGATACCGGGGCCAGAGTGTGCCCGGTCCAATACGAGGAGCAGTTCGGGGTCACTCCCACCGAAGCAACGGTGAGCACGGCCTGCTGACGGCCGCTCAACGTGTTTCCCAACTCAACACAGGGGCGCGTACCGAACACCGACTTCAACGCGGTCGCGTAGCGATCGAGCAGGAAGGGTTGGTAGTAGTTGTACATCACGAACGTCCCGCCGGGGGCGAGATGGTCCCGGGCGACTTGAATGCCTTGGGTCGTGAGCAGATAGTTCTCGAGGCCGACCGGTGCGGATTGTCCGGTCAAAGCCGTCAACGAATCCGGGAGCGCGTAGAGGATCAGCGAATACCGCTGATCGGTGTTCTGGAGGAACGACCGGCCGTCGTCGATGTGCAGTGCGACTCGTGGGCTCTGGTAGGCGTGCTCGGGGTTGTGTTCCTTGCCCAGCTTGACGAGGTCGGGGTCGATCTCGACGGCATCGACATGGCGGGCCCCTTCGGAGAGCGCCACACCGACGTCGTTGCCTGTCCCGGCGCCGATCACGAGAACGTTGCTCAGCTGCTGGCGAGTCACATGACGGTAGAGGAAGAAGTAGAAGGACTCGATCCTGTGCAAGGTCGAGATCGGATACAGGGTCTGGTGCGGGATGTTGTTGGCGGCGACAGACAACGCCCCGGGCGAGCCGGGAGGTTGGAAGGCGGTGATCTTGTAGTAAGGCGACCAGGTGTCGACCGATGAGAACGACTCGAGCAAGAGCATCACGACGAAGGCGGCCACTCCCACCCTCTGCCACCATCGCTGATGGATGCCGAGGAGAAGTGCGAACATCGCGGCCACCACCGCGCCCCACGCGATCGGTGGCAATCCGATGAAGGAGAGCCCGGAGAACAAGGCGATCCCGACCACGCTCCCGATGATGTCGAATCGGTAGGCATCGAGCGGCTTGAAGTGCGCGAATGTCCGAGCCGTCCCTTGTCCGAGGCCCGCCATCACGAGAACCACCAACGCGAAGATCACCGGCAGGCTGACCCACTGGGACAACGGGTGGTGTCCGGAGATGCCCTCGAATTCGTGGGGCCCGCGCAGCGTGACGAGCTTCACCGGGAAGGCCAGGGCAAAAGCCACGAGGATGGCGAGAGACACCGGAGCGGCGCCGAAGAGGTTCCGGGTCGACCCGGCGAGCAAGAAGCCCACCCCGATGCCGAGGAAGCTCGCCAAGAGCACGAAGTTCGTGATGTTGGCCAGATGCACATTGTTGGCGGCCGTCCATCGGATCAGGGCCAACTCGACGAACAGCATCAACATGCTCAGGCTGACGAGCCGCCACGGGCTGTGCTCCGATGTGAAGACGCCGAGACCGGTGGCGCGTACCGGCCCGTGCTCTTGGTTTGTTTCCAGAGACGTCGCGGCCATCAGGACGAGTCGTGAACCAGGTAGGCCGGGCGAGACATCTCGACAAAGATAGGAGACTGGGACGACTCCCGGGCAATCGCTTCGACATTTCGGCATTCCGCACTGCCCGCGCCCCGGTTCGACTCCCCGGTGTTCCTGTGAAGGCATGCGCCCAGAGACGCCGACGGGTGGCGCAGAGTGTCGGCAGGGTGGTCGGTCATCACCGCCCTCCTGCCGGCCCACGGGTTTCAGGGAGCCAGGGCCGTTATTGCGACGCCGATCGGTGACATCACCACGGGCAGCACCGGCGGCGTGGCCTCAGGCGGGCGATACCTCGCGCAGCGTTCCGTCGTGCACGTCGTAGACGAATCCCCGCACGCTGGACTTGACGGGGATGAACGGGCTCGTCTGGATGCGGGCGATGCTCTGGCGGACATCGGCATCGAGGTCTCCGAACGCCTCGGTTGCCCATGGGGGCTTGATCCCGGTATCGACCCGGATCTGCTCACGGAAGTCGTCGTCGGAGAATTTCATCTGGCCGCAGTCGGTGTGATGGATGAGGATGATCTCCTCGGTACCGAGAAGCCGTTGGGAGATGGCGAGCGAACGGATCTGGTCATCGGTGATCACCCCCCCAGCGTTGCGGATGATGTGCGCATCTCCCTCGGAGAGGCCGAGGATCCCGTAGGGGTTCACCCTGGCGTCCATGCAGGCGACGATGGCCACCTTGCGGGCGGGAGGGATGGGGAGGTCACCTCTGTTGAAGGTCGCCAAGTATTCCTCGGCGTTCTTGAGCAGTTGATCCGTGGCGGACATCTGTGCTCCGGGGAGGGTTCGAGAAGGTGGACGTTCATCGGGCATGGTCGGCGATTCAAATCGGGTCGACCGTGGGGCGCCAAGTCGGGCGGGGCTGCGGGCCTAATCCACATAAAGTTTATTGACAAAGTCGTCTTTGGGCCCTACGGTATGGCCATGACGACCGGCACTGACCCCCGTCACCGCACCCCCCTGCGGTAAGCCCGGGCCGTCGCTCCCCTGGTGCCGGCGTGACGCCGACTTTTCTGCGGCGTCACGCCGAGCACCCCGGGGCGGGCTCGAGCGCCTACGGCGCCGGCTTCCAGGCCTTCAACCAGTCGGTGTCGGGCCAACCTTCGACCGCCGCCATGAGCCCGTACATCTGGGCGCCATCGAGCGATTCACGAATGATGTCGGCGTGGCCGGCGTGGCGTGCCGTCTCCTCCACCAGGTGCAACAAGACCCACCGCACCGACCATGCCTCGACATCGGCTGGGAACCACGGGACCCCCCTCGGCACGGGCACGGCCTGGTCCAAATCCGGGATCCGGGCGATGACGGTGACCGTTTCGTGGGCGATCTGCTCATACCGGGTGAGCACCTCGGCGAGCGTCTCGTCCGGCCCGAGACGGAAGTTGTCGCCGTAGGCCGACTGGCGATCCTCGCCGGAGCCAGAGCCAGAGTCGCGCTGAAGCACCATGTCGATCCAGCCACCCTCCACGTCGGCGAGATGCTTGATCAGGCCACCAATGCTCAGCGAGCTGGCCAGCGGCGTTTGCCTGGCCTGTTCGTCGGTGAGGCCGTGGGCCGCGTTTCGGACTCCTTGTCGCTGCTGAGCGACGTAGGCGAGCAGGAGGTCCCGCTCGTTGAGCAGCGGAGGGGCGAGTCCAGGCATTTCCGTCTCCCTTCGTGGGTCACCACCATCATGGCCATACAAACTGGCCATCTCGTGGCCAGTTCTGAAGGTGCCCGGTCATCTTTCGCCGAGCGGCCCAGCGGCAGTGCAGCCCGGGTCCCTGCCTTCCTGGGGGCCCTTTCCGGCCTCAGGGCTCGGAGTCCGAGCTCCAAGGGCGGTCAGCTCTGATCGAACGATGGCAGGTCGGCGATGAGGCTCCGACCGATACCGAGGGAGAGATCGAGGGGCGTGACGATGCCCGCCGGGGCGGCGACGACGGCGGGGATGGCGTTCACGAGGCGCATGGCGGTGGCCAAGAGTCCCTGACCGTTGCGTTGACCGCGGTCCCCGCTCAAACAGAGGTCGAGGGTCAGTGACGGCCGACCTTCGATTTCGACA
>JADGOL010000109.1 GCA_017882995.1 Acidimicrobiales bacterium
GCTTCGACGGCCCGGCCGCTCATGGCCAGTACGTTGCGCTGCACGAGGCGGTCCATGCCGGCGATGCCGATGGCCGACAGCAGCGCCCCGATCGTGGTCGGGATCAGGCACACCAGGAGTGCCACCAAGACGACCACCGACACCGTCGCCCCCGCGAAATGCCCGAAGGGTTGCAGGGCCACGACCACGGGGAGGAACACGATGGTGAGCACGGCAAGAAGAATGGTCAAAGCGATCTCGTTGGGGGTCTTCTGCCGATTGGCCCCCTCCACCAGGGTGATCATGCGGTCGAGGAAGGTGTGACCCCGTTCCGCCGTGATGCGCACCACGATGCGGTCGGAGAGGACCTTGGTCCCGCCCGTCACCGCCGAGCGGTCACCCCCCGACTCGCGGATGACGGGGGCCGACTCCCCGGTGATCGCCGATTCGTCGACCGAGGCGATGCCCTCGACGATCTCACCGTCGGAGGGGATGAGGTCGCCGGCCTCGCACGCGACGAGGTCCCCTTTGGAGAGCTCGGCGGCCGCCACGCGCCGCTCGGTGCCGTCGGAGCCCAGACGACGGGCTTCGGTCTCGGAACGCATCTTGCGCAACGTGTCGGCCTGCGCCTTGCCCCGTCCCTCGGCCATGGCCTCGGCGAAGTTGGCGAAGATGACCGTCAGGAAGAGCCAGATCGTGATGGACCAGGTGAAGATGCCCGGATGGGCGATCGCCTCGATGAAGGTGATGATCGTTCCCACCAGCACGACGAACATGACCGGGTTCTTGACCTGCACCCTGGGATCGAGCTTCTTGAACGAGTCGAACCCGGCCTGACCGAGGATCTCCCGGTCGAAGAGCCCTCGGGCCTCGGCCACGCCATGCGGCGCTGAGCCGGGTTGGGGCTGTGGTTGTGGCTGTGTGGTCAAGGTCGTCATCAGAAGAACTTTCCGTGGCTGAGCTGCTCGACGATGGGGCCGAGAGCGACGGCTGGGAAGAAGGTGAGGCCACCGATGATGATGATCACGCCGATGGTCAGGCCCACGAACATGCCGTTGTCGGTCCGGAACGTCCCCAGCGATTCTGGGACCACGTTCTTCGCCGCCAGTGCACCCGCCAGGGCCAGGGCCGGGATCATGATGCCGAACCTGCCGATCAGCATGTCGATCCCGCCGATGACGTTGTAGAAGGCGGAGTTTCCTGTCAGGCCCCCGAACGCCGAGCCGTTGTTGTTGCCCTGCGAGGTGAGCGCGTACAGGATCTCGGTGAACCCGTGCGGCCCGGCATTGAGCGGGCCGGCCCGCCCGGCGTGGATCGACACCGCGATGGCGGTGAGCACAAGCACGATGATCGGCATCACAAGGGCCGCGAGGCCGGCGAGCTTCACCTCCTTGGCCTGGATCTTCTTTCCCAGGTATTCGGGCGTTCGACCGATCATGAGGCCGCCGATGAACACGGCGATGATGGCGTAGATGAGAAGGGTGTAGAGGCCGCTCCCGGTACCTCCCGGAGTGACCTCACCGAGCATCATTCCGGTCAGCACGCCGAAGCCGCCCATTGGGGTGAACGAGTCGCTCTGCCCGTCGATGGCACCGTCGGAGGTCTGAGTCATCGACACGTTGAACAGCGCCGTGCTCGTGTCGCCGAAGCGCACCTCCTTGCCCTCGGTATTCCCCACCGTGGAATGAACACCGGCGGCGACCACCGCAGGGTTGTTCGTGTGCTCGGCGTAGCTGGTGAAACCGACCCAGACACCGAAGATCAGCACCATGGCGGCCAGCAGGGCGGCGCCGTGGCGGATGCTCCCCACCATCTTGCCGAACGTGTAGGTGAGCGCGAACGGGATGGAGAGGGTGAGCCAGACGTAGAGCAGGTTGGTGAACGCCGTTGGGTTCTCAAAGGGGTGGGCCAGGTCGACGTTGAAGAACCCCCCGCCGTTGGTCCCGAGCTGCATGATGGGGCCCATGAACCCCGCGGGACCACGGGCGATGGTCTGCGTGACACCGTTCAGCGAGTCGTGGACCGTCACGGGCCCAGCCAGGGTCTGCACAGCGCCGCCGGCGACGATCACGATGCCAGAAAGGAACGCGATCGGGAGGAGGATGTAGAGCAAGCAACGGGTGATGTCGACCCAGAAGTTGCCGATAGTGGAAGAGTTCTTGCGAGCGAAGCCCCGCACCACCGCGATGGCCACGGCGATCCCGACGGCCGCGCTCACGAACTGCTGCACCGTGAGCACGCCCATCTGGGAGAAGTACGACATCGTCGTCTCGCCGCCGTAGTTCTGCCAGTTCGTGTTGGTCACGAACGACGAGATCGTGTTGAAGCTGAGCGCCGGCGGTACTGCGCCAAAATGCTGGGGGTTGAGTGGCAACGACCCTTGAATCCTCAGCAGCAGATAGCCCACGCCGAGGAACACGGCGGAGAAGATGGCCATCGAGCCGGCGTAGCGCTTCCAGGTCTGCTCGTGATCGGGACCGGTCCCGAGGAGCCGGTAGAACGGCCGCTCGGCCCATCCCAGGAAGTGCACGCGGCCGTCGAAGACGGCCGCCATGTAGGAGCCCAGGTAGCGCCAGGTAATCCCCAAGGCGATGACCAGGACGACGATGGTCCAGAAGAACCCCATCAGAACCACTCAGGCTTGAAGAGAGCCACTCCCAGGTAGATGAACATGATGATGGCGACGGCGAGGAGGATGCCCTGGACGGTGGTCATACGTGCTCGAGCCCCCAGATCAGCCCGAGCATCGCCAACGTGAAGGCGATGATGCTCAGTACCACGAGGAAATCTGCCATGAAGACACTGTGCTCCCCGGCGCCGTAAACAGGCCGTGAACAGAGCGCCCGGGGCATAAACAAAACATGAACCGACCCCAAGAGGCCGATCACTACCAGGTCACAGCACGCCCATCACCGAGTGCGTGGCGGCCCATGGTGCGGGGGGCGGGCGGGCCACGACATGGTCGTCTGATCGAGGTGACCCTCCCGACGGACGGGCCCACGCCCGCGCTGAGCACCTGGGATCAGGCAGGTGATTCCGAACTGCTCGCGCTTGCGGTGCTACCCGAGCTGCTCGAGCTCCCGGTGGTGCCGGACCCGTTCGGTCGTGCTCCGTGGCCGGCACCGGGGTTGTCGCCTGGTCTCCCACCGGGCCCACATCCTCGGGCCATCCCCGACGGTGGGTTCCCGGCAAACAACTTGTCGATGGCAGTAGTTCCATCGGCAGTGACGGTACTGAAGGCGACCGTGTCACCCACGGCCAGTGCGCTCAGGTTCGACTTGCCGTTCTTCTCGATGTCGCTCGAGCTGGTCACCGCGTAGGTGGTGGTGGCCGTGCTCGTCTTGATGGTGACGCTCGAGGTCCCGACGGCCGTGACCGTTCCTTGCAACGGCAGCGCGTCGGCACCGGGGGGACCTCCGGGTCTCTGACGACCACTTCCGGGCACGGTCGAGCTCGTGTTCGATCCGCCGGTTCCGGAATTCCCCGTCGCGGCGTTTGTCGTCGTGGTCGCCGCGCCAGCACTCGTCGCCGTCGACGCGATGCCACCGGCGATGGAACCCACTCCCAACAAGGCCAGCCCGCTCACCATCGCCTTGTTCAATCGGCGCCGGCCTCTTCGTCGCAGATCTCCAAGTCCCGGATCACCAATCCCCGGATCACCATCTTCCGGATCACCATCTTCCGGATCACCATTCGGTTGCACTCTGACGCTCCTTTCCGAGCCCACCCGATCTCGGGGGGCATCGTCGAGCTTGCGCCATCGCCCTTCGCGCCGCCGTAGTGCAACCTGTGTCCCGCCTAGGAGTCGCGCCGACCTCCAACGTCGGTATCCCACAGCGTCATCACAACGAGCTCACAGAACTGGATCGGGTGATTGCTCAAGGCCACATACGCCAGCCATCGATGTCGATCGCAAGGACCGGGCCGGACGGAGGAGCCGAGCGATACTGCTCGTACTTGGACGAGAGGAGATCGATCGCCGTCTGACGCTCGTCGTGTTCGTCGACCGTCCGCCCGGTCCCATCTACTCTCACCCACCACAGCGTGGTCCAGTCCTCGTCATAGTGATCCACGAGAAGTGATGCCGAGCCGTTGGACCTGATGTTCTGCAATCGTCGGAGGTCAAGAGTGGACTTGGGCTTGCCATCGATCGCCGAGTAGACGGTGCGGGCGTCGAGCACGAAACAGCACGGGACCAGATGGGCCCGGTGAGCCGCCGTTACCGTGGCCAGACGCCCGACTCTGGCCGAGGCCAGTCGTCGTCGGGCGGTGCGGACGTCCACGTGTTGACTGTATCGACCTACCCGTCGAGGAGGTCGTGAGCACCATTGTTGACACAGGGGTGCCGCAGCTTCGACATGGCCTTGGCCTCGATCTGGCGGATCCGTTCCCGCGTCAGATTGAAATGCTTCCCGATCTCTTCGAGTGTCCGGGGCGCACTCTGATCGAGCCCGAAGCGCAGTCGAATGATGGTCGCTTCGCGCTCATCAAGGGGAGCCAGGAGGCGGGTGATCTCCTCGGCGAGCAGAGAGTCGGCTGCGTAGTCGAAGGGTGAGACCGCGTTGACATCCGGCACCAGATCACCGAAGTCACTGTCGCGCTCGTCACCGAGAGGCTCCGACAGAGAAAGCGGCTCCGATCTCCACCGCAAGGCCTCGACGAGTTTCTCCCGAGAGAGGTCGGCCTCATCTGCCAACTCGTCCAATGTCGGTCGGCGACCGAGCTTCAGCTCGAGAGAGGTCCGAGACCAGTGGATCCGCGTGAGCAGGTCCCCGGCATGGGCTGGCAAGCGGATGGTCCGACCCGTGTTGGCTATTCCCCGACTGATCGCTTGTCGGATCCACCAGGTGGCGTAGGTCGAGAACTTGAAGCCCTTGTTCCAGTCGAACTTGCCCACGGCGTGGATCAGCCCCAGGTTCCCCTCCTGGACCAGATCGAGCAGCGGGAGACCTGAGGCCTGGTACCTCTTGGCGATCGAGACGACGAGGCGCAGGTTTGCTTGGACAAAGGTCTGATGAGCCTGTTCGCCTTGGGCCACGACCCGGCGAAGCTCGCGCCTCTTCGCCGCGGTGAGCTCTGTGGATGACGTCTCAGCAAGAGACGCGGCGCGACCGGCGTCGATCATCTTGGCCAGCTGAGTCTCCTCGAGCTTGGTCAACAGCGCGTACTGCCCGATGCCTCTCAGGTAGAGCTTGACGATGTCGGAATCGTCGCGCTCGACACGGTGTCC
>JADGOL010000110.1 GCA_017882995.1 Acidimicrobiales bacterium
TCGGGGAGCTCGTCTTCGAGTCGAGCCAGGCGGTCCTCTCCCAGGTAGCAGAACCGGGTGTCGTGGGTGCCGCCCTCGGCGTTGTCGTAGTGCGGGATCAGCGCCACCCGCAGGCCGATGGCGCTCAGCAAGTCGAGCCCGGGCACCCACCGGGGGTCCTCGCCCACCTTGTAGACCTCGTAGACGGGAACCGTCACACACCCGAGGGTCAGCGCGGCCGCCGACGCGAAGGTGAGCGCACCACCGAGAGCGAGCTTTTCGGCCAGCACGCCCGGGACGAGGGTCCCCTGCCACTGTCGGAGCGCGTAGGTGGGGCTGCCGGGTCCGGCGAAGACGAGGGGCGCGCCCGCCAGCTTGGCGATGATGGCGTCCCCGGCGGGGCCCTCGAGGTCGGCGGCGCGTCGCAGACCGGCGACCTCGATCGTCGAGCCGACGCTGTCGCGGAAGTACGTCACCGCCCGAGAGGCGATCTCCGATGCATTGGTCTGGAATCCGAACGGCGTGTCCAGCAGCAGACCGGGGCCGGCATCGGGCCCGAGCCTCTCGACCACCGACCGATGGACCTTGACCATGGTCGGAGCCGTCTCGCCCGATCCCATGATCGTGAGCAGCCTCGGAGTCAAGAGGAGGTCCCGTCCCGGGGGAGCGCCTCGGCGAGGGTGTCGACGATCTCGTTCTGGAGCATGCTCAGGTACTGGTAGACGGTGAACTGGTCCACCCGCGGGTCACCGGGGTCGATCTCGGAGAAGTCCTCACTCACGTCGAGCTGGGTCCCGAGCAGCAGGCGCAGCACCTCGACCGCTCCCAACCACCCGTTGAGGTCGTCGATGTCGATGGTGTTCTCGTCGATGGTCGACACCAGGATGTCGAGCGCATGGTGGTGGTGATCGAGAAGCGATCCACCCATCATCTCGTGGTAGTCGGCCTGGGCCGCGTCGTCGTCGGTGTAGGCGACGGGGAAGAGCCGCTTGGCCGAGGGGTCGTCGTGGTCGACGAGCTCCCGGGCCTGCTGGGGCAGCATCCGGAGCAGGTCGCGCTCGGGATCCTCGAGGCCGGGTCGGATACGACCGTGCCGGTCGCGCGAGAAGCGCCGTCTCGTCATCCCGAGCGTTCCATGGTGGCCCACAGCCCGTGCTCGTGGAGCCGGAAGACGTCGAGCTCGGCACGCTCGCGGGGCCCTGAGCTCACGACGGCCCGACCCTTGTGGTGGACATCCAGCATGAGCTTGGTGGCCTTGTCCCGGCTGTAGCCGAAGAGCTTCTGGAACACGAAGGTGACATACGACATCAGGTTGATGGGGTCGTTCCAGACGATCACCTGCCAGGGCCGGTCGGGCCGGACGTCCTCGCCGCCCTCGGGCGCGTCGACCTCGACGGGCTGGACTTCTGTTCCCGGGCCCGTCATGGGGCGACCGGGGTGGCGGCGCTGGGCACGCCGAGGTCCACGATGGGCTCCCGCGTCCGGTCGGCCGTCTCCTCGGGCCCCGGCTCGCGGCCGCGGTGGGTGAGCCCGTCGGAGAACCACAGCATCGCCATCCACACCACCGTGGCGCCGAAGACGTGCACTCCCACGAGCAGTGCGGGGAGGTGGGTGAAGTACTGCGCGTAGCCGATGCCACCCTGGACCACCATCGCACCGAGCAGCACCCGGGCCCGGTCGAGCACCGACCGGGGCGCCCCGGTGTGGTCCAGGAGGTACAAGAGGCCGATCGTCAGGGCGACCAGGCAGATCACGAGGCCGGAATGGACTCGGGTCATGTCCGCCAAGGCGATCGGCAACCGCTTCGCCCCGGGGCCCCCGGCATGGGGACCGGCTCCGGTCGTGGCGGTCCCGGCCGCCACCACGACGGCCAGCAGGCCCACCATCACCTGGCTGACGCGCTTCTCCCGGGCTCCGACCTTGGAGACCGACGCGCCGCCGCCGACCCCGACCCGAGCCACGTCGGGCCGACCGGCCCGGAGCACGAGCACGAAGGCGTCGGTGAGCAGCGCGATCCCGACCATGAAGTGGGTCATGACCGCGTACGGGTTGAGCTTGGTGTAGACGACGACCGCGCCCAGGACCGCTTCGCCGAGGACGCCCCCGAGAAGGCCGGCCGACAGCCAGACGAGGTCCCGACGCCTGGGCACCCGCATCAGGGCGGCCACCAGGGCGATGGCCGTGACGATGCAGAGGACCACCACCACCATGCGGTTCCCGAATTCGATGGCGGGATGCAGCGACAGCGGGGGGGTGAGCCGGTGCTGGGAACAGGTCGGCCAGTCCGGACAACCGAGCCCGGAGTCGCTCAGCCGGACGGCCGCGCCCGTGACGATGTTCAGCACCACGATCACCACCGTGAGCTGGGTGATGCGCAGGAAGGCGCGAGGTGTGACGCCGGGGAGCTGCACCGGGGGATCATCGTACCGGGGTGCCGACCCCCCTCCCGGGGGCGGGACGGTGCGCCACGTTGTCTGGTCGCGGTGCGTCGCCGTAGGCTCCGCCCGATGTCCTCGCTGTCTCCCGCGGTCCCCCGCGCCGTCCGCGCCGGCGGGATGAGAGCCCGCAGCTATCTGGCGTTGACCAAGCCGCGCATCATCGAGCTGCTCCTCGTCACCACGCTGCCGACCATGCTCGTGGCCAAGCGCGGGGTCCCGTCGCTTGGGCTCATGGTCCTGGTCCTCCTGGGCGGGTCGCTGGCGGCGGGCGGGGCGAACGCCTTCAACATGGTGCTCGACCGGGACATCGACAAGGTCATGCACCGGACCCGTCACCGTCCCCTGGTCACCGGGGAGGTCACGCCTCGGGCCGCCACGGTGTTCGCGGTGGTCCTCGAGTCCGTCGCCTTCGTCGAGCTGTGGGCGTGGGTCAACCTGCTCTCGGCGGTGTTGGCGGTGGCGGCCACGGCCTTCTACATCGTCGTCTACACGTTGTGGCTCAAGCGCACCTCGACCCAGAACATCGTGATCGGCGGGGCGGCCGGTGCCGTGCCGGTGCTCGTCGGATGGGCGGCGGTGACCGACAGCCTGGGGTGGGCGCCGGTGGTGTTGTTCGCGGTGATCGTGATCTGGACCCCGCCGCACTTCTGGGCACTGGCCATCCGCTACCGCGACGACTACGCGGCGGCGCACGTGCCCATGCTCCCCGTCGTCGCCACGTTGCGCCGCACCGCCCAGCAGATCCTCCTCTACACCGTGCTCCTCGTGGCGGTGACGGTGCTCTTCGCGGTGGTCGGCCACATGGGTCCGCTGTACCTGGTGGGTGCGCTGGTGCTCGGCGCGCTGTTCGTCGTCTTCGCGTTGCGACTACGAAGCGAACAGACCCCACGCGCCGCCATGGCCCTGTTCCGCTACTCGATCACCTACCTGACGCTGCTCTTCGTCGCCATGGCCTGCGACATCCTCATCCGGTTCCATTGACCCGACCGGTCCATTGACCCAACCGGCCGGAGCCCAGGCACCCCGGCCGGGTCGCCGCCGGGGCCGCCGTCGCCTCGTATCCCTGGCCGTCGGGATCGTCCTGGCCGCTGCGCTGTGGATCGGGCTGACCGTGGCGGTGGCGCCGGGATCGCAGACCGCACCCGCCTTCTCGTTGCCCCGGCTGGGCGGTGGTGGGCCGGTGTCGTATCCACTCACCGGGAACGCCGCCCACCGCCCGGTCGTCCTCACCTTCTTCGCGTCGTGGTGCGGACCGTGTCACGCCGAGTTGCCCATGATCGCCCGAGTTGCCCGTCAGGAGCAGGCGTCGGGTGCCGGTGTGGTGTTCGTCGGCGTCGACGGCAACGACGATCCCGCCAGTGGGCTCGCCTTCGCCCGCAAGAGCGGAGTGGCCTTCGCAGTGGGCGCCAACGCCGACAGCGCCTTGGCACCGAAGTTCACGCTCGTCGGGTATCCCGGCACGGTGTTCATCGACGGATCGGGGAAGATCGTCAAGACCGTCCACGGCCCGGTGAGCCGGGCCACCCTCGAGACCTACCTGGGTCGCCTCTCGCGCACGTGAGGCGCCGAACTCAGAGGCCGTCAGGTGGCGACGAGACGTCAGGTGGCGACGATGGCGAACCGGGGTACGACGCCGAGGAGTCGCTCGGGTAGGCGCTGCTCGAGCTTCGAGGTCCATTCCACGTCGCGCAGCCGGACGAGACGCGGGGCTGTCCATCCCGACTCGGCCACCAACCGGGCCACGGAGCGGGGATGGGTGCCGGTGCCGAGAGGCAGGGCTCCCCGCACCGCGGCGGGATAGGGCCCGTGGTGATCGGGGGCGGTGCCCCGCCAACGCTTGACGAGGTCCCAGGCGCGCCCGCGTAGTGCCTCGAGGCGATCCGAGTCACCCCACATCGATTCGATGGCCACGAGCCTCCCGTTCGACGCCACCACGGCGCGCCAGGCGCGCAGCGCCGCGACGGGGTCGGGGAGGGTCCACAGCAGATGGCGTTCGATGACGGCGTCGAACCCGTGTCCGTCGGGCGCCATCGGCGGTTCGTGGGCGGGAGCCACCACCACGGCGATGTCGAGCCCTTCGGCCTCCGCCGCCGCACTCAGCTTGGCCAGCATCTGCGACGAGAGGTCCAGGGCGGTGACCCGGTGCCCGAGGCGCGCCGCCATGAGGCTCAGGAACCCCGTCCCCGCCCCGCAGTCGAGGACGTTCGAGGGCGCGGTCGGTAGGAGAGCTTCGAGCGCAGCGGTCCACGCCGCCTGGACCGCGGCGCTGGTGGGGCGATGACCGGGGGCGTTGTCGTAGGTGGCGGCGTCGTCGTCCCAGAACCGTCGGATGTCGTCGAGGATGGCCATGGTCGCGTTTCTACTCCCGTGCTCTACTGGCCCCGAAACGGCGCAGGTATCAGCCCCGGACCCGACCCGAGGAGGCTCCCATGAAGATCGAAGGATCGCGCGTGCTGGTGACCGGGGCGTCGTCGGGGATCGGTGCCGAGCTGGCCCGGATCCTGGCCCGACGGGGGGCGACGGTCGGGCTCGTGGCCCGGCGTGAGGAGCGCCTGGCCGAGGTCCTGGCCGATTGCCGGGTCGACACTCCCGACTCGCGGATGTGGGTAGCCGACCTCGGAGATGTGGAGCTGGCCGGTCGGGTGGCGCTCGAGGCGTGGGACGCCTTCGGCCACCTCGACTGTCTCGTGAACAACGCCGGAGTGCCCATGCGTCGGCTCGCCTCGAAGCTCGACTACGCCACAGTGGAATGGGTGATGCGGGTGAACTTCTTCGCCCCCGCGCACATGGGGATGGTGCTGGTGCCGAAGATGACGGCCCGGGGTGAGGGCATGATCGTCAACGTCTCCAGCGTGGCGGGCCGTATCGGCAATGCGAACGAGGCCGCCTACTCCGCCAGCAAGTTCGCGTTGTGCGGCTGGAGCGAGGCCATCGCCGTGGACCTCTACGACACCGGCATCCAGATTCGGCTCGTGAACCCCGGGCCCATCGACACCGAGATCTGGGACCTCCCCGACAACGACGCCCCGCTCTACTCGGGCCCGAAGATCTCCCCCGAGGAGATGGCCGAGGGGATCGTGGCGGCCATGGAGA
>JADGOL010000111.1 GCA_017882995.1 Acidimicrobiales bacterium
AAGGGACCTCATGGCGAGACGGGTGGCGATCGTGGGCGCGGCGCTGTCGGACTGCGGCCGGGTGGACGACAAGTCCGCCTTCGAGCTGCACCACCAGGCCACGAGCCGGGCGCTCGCCGACGCGGGCGTCTCCCGCAACGAGGTCGACGGCTTCATGTCACACGGGACGGGGGCCCTCCCCCCCATCGAGCTGGCCGAATACCTCGGCATGGCCAACCACATCGACTACATCGACTCCACCGGCGTGGGCGGGTCGTGCTGGGAGATGTTCCTCGAACACGCCGTGGCCGCCATTGCCCAGGGCCAGATCGACACCGTCCTGCTCTCCTACGGCTCGACGTCGCGGGCGGACCTCAAGCGCAAGTTCCGCACCGCCAACCTCTTCTTCGGCAACCGGGGCCCCATCCAGTTCGACGCCCCCTTCGGCCACACCCTCATCGCCAAGCACGCCATGTCGGCGCGCCGCCACATGCACGAGTTCGGCACCACCATCGAGCAGCTGGCCGAGATCGCCGTCTCGGCGCGCTACAACGCCGGATTCAACCCCGACGCCTATTACCGCGACCCCATCACCATCGAAGACGTCCAGTCCTCGAAGATGATCGCCGATCCCTTCACGAAGCTGCACTGCTGCATCCGCTCCGACGGGGGCGGGGCCATCCTCCTCACCCACGAAGAGCGCGCCCGGGACTGTGCCAACACCCCCATCTGGGTGCTCGGCACGGGAGAGGCCATCTCGCACACGACCATGAGCGAGTGGACCGACTTCACCGAGTCGCCCTGCGTCCGATCGGCCCAGAAGGCCTTCGGCCAGGCCGGTGTCACCCCCGCCGACATCGACGTCGTCGAGGTCTACGACAGCTTCACCCTCACGGTGCTCCTCACCCTCGAGGGCCTCGGCTTCTGCAAGAAGGGCGAGGGCGGGGCCTTCGTCGAAGGCGGCACCCTGCGCGTGGGCGGCGCGCTCCCCACCAACACCGACGGGGGCGGCCTGTCGTCGTGCCAGCCCGGCATGCGGGGCATCTTCTTGTTGGTCGAAGCGGTGAAGCAGCTGCGCGGCGAGTGCGGGGATCGTCAGGTCACCGACGCCAAGCTCGCCGCGGTCAATGCCACGGGCGGCTGGATCTCCTCCACCGGCACCGCCATCCTCGGGCGCGAGTAGCCCGCCCCGGCCCGGCTCAGCGGGCGGGAAGGGCGATGGCCTTGGTCTCGAGATACTCCTCGAATCCCTCCACGCCGTTCTCGCGCCCCACGCCGCTCTGGCGGTAGCCCCCGAAGGGGACGTCGGGCGAATTCCAGAACCCACCGTTGACCATGAGGGTCCCGGTCCGCACCCGCCTCGCCACGGCCATGGCGCGCTCCTCGGACGCGCTCGTCACCGCACCCGACAACCCGTAGATCGAATCGTTGGCGATCCGCACGGCGTCGTCGTCGTCCTCGAAGGGGATCACGACCAGCACGGGCCCGAAGATCTCCTCCTGGGCGATGGTCGCCTTGGAGTCGACGTCGGCGAACAGTGTCGGCTCGACGAAGAAGCCCTTGTCGAACTGGGCCGGCCTCGAGCCGCCCCGCACCAGCCGGGCCCCCTCGGCCTTGCCTTTCTCGATGTACCCCATGACCCGGTCGCGCTGCTTGGCACTGATGAGCGGGCCCTGGAGGTTGCCGGCGTCCCACGGGTCGCCGTAGGTGACGCTCGCCATCATGGCGTCGGCCAGCCCGAGGAACTCGTCATAGCGCGAGCGCGGGACGAGCAGTCGAGTCGTGATGGCACAGCCCTGGCCGGCATGGGTGCACACACCGATAGCGCTCACCGCGATGGCACCACCGGGGTCCGGTGCGTCGTCGAGGACGATGTTGGCCGACTTGCCCCCGAGCTCGAGGAACACCTTCTTCACCGTTTCCGCGCCCTTGGCCATGATCCGCCGGCCCGTCGCCGTCGAGCCCGTGAAGGTGATCATGTCCACGCGCGGGTCGGTGGTGAGCACCTCGCCCACCATGTGGTCCGACGACGCCACCACGTTGACCACCCCGGCGGGGATGTCGGTCTCCTCGGCGATGATCCGGCCCAGCACCGTCGCCGACCACGGGGTGTCGGGGGCGGGCTTGAGCACGACGGTGTTGCCCGCGGCGAGGGCGGGGCCCAGCTTGGCGAGGTTCAGGTTGAGCGGGAAGTTCCACGGCGTGATGGCCCCCACCACCCCCACCGCTTCGCGTCGCACCAGCCGGCGCTGGGGTTGACCGAAGACGTCGCGCTCGGGCAGCCAGTGCTCGTACTGGTACGAGACCGGCTTGTCGACCCAGTACCCCAGGTCGTCGATGGGCAGGTCGACCTGATTGGCGTAGGTGAGGGCGATGGGACTGCCCACCTCGGCCACGGTGACGGCCCGCAGCTCCTCGATGTGGGCCGCGCAGGCGGCGTGGAGCTGCTTGAGACAACGCCGTCGCAGCTCGTGGTCCGTGGACCAAGTGGTCTCGTCGAAGGCGCGCCGCGCCGCGCCGATGGCGCTCGACATGTCCTGCCCGGTGCCGTCGGCGGTGTCCCCCAGCACCTCCTCGGTGGTGGGGTCGATGTTGGCGAAGGTATCCCCCGAGCTCGCCTCGACGAGCTTGCCGTCGATGAGCAGGCGAGTCTCACCCGCCACGTCGTGGGCTTCGGTCATGTCGTCTCCCCTCCACCGGCCGGAGCCGGTTGCATCCGCTCTTCACGCAGTCTGGTCTTGAGCACCTTGCCGTTGGGCTCGCGCGGCAGCTCGTCGACGAACTCGAGCGTCCGGGGAAGCTTGAAGTCCGCCAGCCGGGTGGCGAGGCGGGTGGTCAGCGCGCCCGCGTCGCGCGACGCGTTCGGGCGCAGCTCCACCCCGGCGTGGACCTTCTGGCCCATACGCTCGTCGGGCAGGCCGATCACCGCCGCGTCCACCACGTCGTCGTCCTCGATCAGCGCCGCTTCGACCTCGGCCGGGTAGATGTTGACGCCGCCGCTGATGATGAGGTCGGTGCGCCGGTCGGCGAGAAAGAGATAGCCGTCGTCGTCCAACCACCCCATGTCGCCCACCGTGAAGTAGTCGCCCTGCCATGCCGACTCGGTCTTGTCGGGTGCGTTGTGGTACTGGAACCGCTGGCCCCCGAAGGCCGAGATGTAGATCGACCCCACCTCACCGGCGGGGAGATCGGCGCCGTCCTCGTCGACGATCCGCACCGTCAGACCCGGGAAGGGCCGCCCCACGCTGCCCGGTTTGGTGAGCCACTCGGCGGGGGAGATGACCGACGCCATCCCCTCGCTGGCGCCGTAGTACTCCCACACCGTGTCGGGGGGAAAGACGTCGATGATCCTGCGCTTCACGGGCACCGGGCACGGTGCCGCGGCATGCAGCACCTTGCGCACACTGGACCGGTCATACGACGCCCAGTCCGCCTCGAGGATGCGGATGAAGTTGGCCGGGACCATCTGCGCGGTGGTGACCCGCTCGGCCTCGATGAGCGCCAGGCATTCGGTCGAGTCCCATTTGGCCATCACCACCACGGTGCCCCCCTCGCCCAAACTCATCAGTGCGTAGGCGCTCGGAGCGGTGTGGTACATCGGCCCGCACATCAGGTGGACGTCGTCGGGGCCGAAGCCCCAGAAGCTGGCGAAGGGGCTCGGGGGCGTCTCCCGGGCCGGGGCCGGAGCGGGACGGGCGATGCCCTTGGGACGCCCCGTCGTCCCCGACGTGTAGGTCATCGCCACCACGGGCGTTCCCAGGAACTCCTCGGTGGGCGGCTCGGCCCGGCCCGCGCTCAGCATCTCCGCCACCGCCGGGTCGCTGACATCGAGGGCGGGGACCCCGGCCCGCGCCGCGGCGCGCCCGGCCACGGCGGACCCGTCGTGCACGACCAGCACGGCGGCGCAGTCCTGCGCGAGGTACGCCACCTCGGCCTCTTTGAGGCGGGTCGAGACCGGCACCACGAGCGCACCGAGTCGGGTGACGCCGTGCCACACCGCGAAGGAGTCGGTGGAGTTGCCCGTCATGACCGCCACGCGGTCGCCGGGGTTCGTGACGTGGGGCGCGAAGGCGTGCGCCATGGCGTTGGCGGCGCGGTCGAGCTCGCCGAAGGTCATGCGCCGGTCACCGAAGACGAGGGCCACCCGGTCGGGGTCGGCCCGGGCGATCCCTGCCAGTCCCCGGGGCGCGTCGGCGTGCATCGGGGCGCAGTGTAGGACCGCCGGCCGACCTGTGCCTGACACGGACGTCAGGTATATGATCCCCACGCCGCCAAGCACGGAGGGGGACAGCGCGCGATGCAAGCCGAAGACCTCATTCTCGTCAGTGTCGACGACCACGTCGTCGAGCCCTCCGACATGTTCGACGGCCGGGTGCCGGCCAAGTGGAAGGACCGCGCCCCGCGCATCATCCACAACGACGACGGCACCGACGTGTGGTCCTTCGAGGGCAACCTCATCCCCAACGTGGGCCTCAACGCCGTGGTGGGCCGCCCCCCCGAGGAGTACGGCATCGAGCCGACCTCCTTCGAGGAGATGCGCGCCGGCTGCTACGACATCCACGAACGGGTCCGGGACATGAACGCCAACGGCGTGCTCGGGTCGATGTGCTTCCCCTCCTTCGTCCAGTTCTGCGGCCAGCTCTTCGCCCGGACCGAGGACAAAGAGCTCGCCATCGACATGCTCCGGGCCTACAACGACTGGCACATCGAGAGCTGGTGCGGCGCCTACCCGGGCCGGTTCATCCCCCTCTCCATCCCGCCCATCTGGGACCCCGCCCTCATGGCGTCCGAGGTCCGGCGCGTCGCGGCCAAGGGTTGCCACGCCGTGACGTTCTCGGAGAACCCCTCCAAGCTGGGCTGGCCGAGCTTCCACTCGGATCACTGGGACCCCTTCTGGACCGCGTGCGAGGAGGAGGGGACGGTCGTGTGCCTGCACATCGGCTCTTCGTCGCAGTTGGCCATCACCGCGCCCGACGCCCCCTTCGACGTCCTCATCGCCCTCCAGCCGGTGAACATCATCCAGTGCGCCGCGGACCTGCTCTTCTCCCCGGTGCTGCGCAAGTACCCCAACCTGCGCATCGCGCTGTCCGAGGGTGGGATCGGCTGGATCCCCTACTTCCTCGAGCGCGTCGACTACGTCTACCAGCACCACCACAAATGGACGGGCCAGGACTTCGGCGACATGCTGCCGAGCCAGGTGTTCAAGGAGCGCATCGTCACGTGCTTCATCGACGACGCCTTCGGTGTCGAGAACCGGCGCTTTCTCGAGCTCGACAACGTGTGCTGGGAATGTG
Source organism: Acidimicrobiales bacterium (assembly GCA_017882995.1). GTDB lineage: Bacteria > Actinomycetota > Acidimicrobiia > Acidimicrobiales > UBA8190 > Chersky-840. The sequence continues at coordinate 5,274 of JADGOL010000111.1, forward strand.
ACTACCCGCACTCGGACTCGACGTGGCCCAACGCGCCGGAGATCGCCATGAAGTACCTCGCCGGCGTGCCGGACTCCGACGTCAACAAGATCACCCACGAGAACGCCATGCGCCTGTTCCGCTTCGACCCCTTCGCGACGCGCCCCAGGGAGAAGTGCACGGTCTCGGCGCTGCGCGCCGAGTCGGCCGACGTCGACACCTCGATCAGGCCGAGGCGCGACACCGGCAAGCCCAAGAAGATCCTGGCGGCGGACCTCGGCCGCTTCGCCGAGAAGAACGACTGAGTCTGTCGGGGCGGGAGACCGAGAGGACACACGGCCCACTCGAGCCCGAGGAAGGTGCCTGACGATGGACTGGACGCGGGTCCCGGTGGTGGTGGGTGCGGGCCAGCTGACCAACCGCGACGAGAACCCCGTCGCCGCGCCGAACCCGTTCGAGCTGATGGAGTCCGTGGCGCGCCGGGCGGTGGCCGACACCGGCTCGACCCTGGCGGACCTGACCCATCTGTTCATGGTCCACTCGCTGTCCCTGCGCCACGGCGACCCCGCCCCCGAGCTCGCCCGACGGCTCGGAGCTCATCGTGCCCAGGCGCGCTGCTCCGGAATGGGCGGGTCCATCCCCCAGTGGCTCGTCAACCGCGCCGCCGAGCTCATCGCGGCCGGTGGACAACCCCGCGTGCTCATCGCCGGTGCCGAGGCCCTCGCCACGCGCCGGCGCGCCAGGAAACAGGGGATCGAGCTCGACTGGCCGTCATCGGAGGGATGGCCCGACACATGGCCGCCGCTCGAGGCCGACATGGGGCTGCACCCGGTCGAGAGCGCCCACGGACTGGCCCAGGCCACCACGATGTACGCGCTGGTGGAGTCGGCGGTCGCGCACGGCGCCGGTCATGACCCCGCCACGCACAGCGCGGCGATCGGCGATCTCATGGCGCGGTTCAACGCGGTAGCGGTCGCCAACCCCGTGTCGTGGTTCCCCACGCCGCGTGACGCGCGCGAGATCATGACGGTCACCCCCGACAACCGCATGATCTATTTCCCGTACCCCAAGTACGTGAACGCGGTCATGGACGTGGACATGGCCGCAGCCATCGTCGTCACCGACGCCGCCACGGCCCGCTCGTGGGGGCTCGCCCCCGACGAGGTCGTCTACCTGTCGGGATGGGCGGACGCCCATGACCTCTGGTACCTGTCGGAGCGCCCTGTGCTGCACCGCTCACCGGCGCTGACCGAATGTGCGCGGCGCGCCCTGGAAAGCGCCAAGGTCACCATGGACGAGGTGGCGGGTCTCGACCTGTACGCCTGCTTCCCGAGCTCGGTGGAAGTCGCCCGCGACAGCTTCGACATCGCGCCCGACGACCCCCGACCCCTCACCCTGACCGGCGGCCTGCCCTATCACGGGGGGCCCGGGAGCAACTACGTGACCCATTCCATCGCCAACACCTTTCAGTGGTTGCGCGCCGGGCACGGTGAGCACGCCCTCGTGCATGGCAACGGCTACTACCTCACGAAGCACTCGCTCGGTCTCTACTCACGCCGGGTCCCCGACGAGGAGCCGAAACCGCCCGAGAAACTGCAGGAGCACGTGGACGGAATGGCCGACGCGCTCGTGGTGGAGGAGACCGTCGAGACCGGCACCACCGGGACGGTCGTGGCCTACACCGCGCCCTTCGACCGCGAGCGAGGTCCCCAGGCGGCGATCGGACTCGTCGACATGGACGGTCGTCGCACGGTGGCCCGCGCCGACCACACGTTGACGACCGAGCTCCTCGGGCACGACGGGATCGGTACCCGCGTCGTGCTCGGCACCTCCGACAAGGGCAACACCATGCGGGGCGCCTGACCCCGGTTGCAGATCACGAGGGACGAGCACTCGGGTGGCGCGTCGGGTCAGTCCTCGAGTGTCAGGGCGTGCTCGGGGCAGTTGGCGACGCCGGTGCGGGCCTCGTCCTCGTGCCCGGCGGGCACCTTGTCGACGAGCAGCACGCAGTGGCCGAGGTCATCGGAGTCGAACAGCGTGGGCGCCAGTGTGTAGCAGCGCCCGTGACCCTGGCACGCGTCGGTGTCGAGCCGGATGCGCATACCTCGAGATCAGCCGGCCGGCTTGAATTCGATCGGCAGGGTGGTGAGGGAACGGAGTCCCGGCGTGTACTCGAGCACCGTGCCGGGCTTGAGCCAGTAGTCGGGGATCCGGCGATGGAACTCCCGCAACGCCACCCGCAGCTCGACCCGGGCCAGGTGCGACCCCAGGCAGCGGTGCACCCCTCCCCCGAAGGCCAGGTGAGGATTGGGGTTCCGGCGCAGGTCGACGGTGTCGACACCGGGATGGCCGGCGTCATCGGTGTTGGCCGACCCGATGAGGAGCATGACCTGCTCTCCGGCCTTCACCGGGCAGCCCTCGTACTCCACGTCCTCGGTCACCACCCTCGGCACCGCCGGGACCGGGCTCTCCCACCGCAGAAGCTCCTCGACCGCGGAAGGGATGGCCGTCTCGTCCTCCACGAGCAGGCGGAGCTGCTCGGGCTCCTGGGCGAGGTAGGCGAAGAAGCAGTCGAGGGAGTCGGTGACGGTGTCGAGCCCGGCGATGATGAACAAGAAGCAGATGTCGAGCACTTCCTCGTCGGTGAGCCGGATCCCGTCGACCTCCTTCTCCATGATCTGGCCGAGGAGGTCGTCCTTGGGCGCGTGGCTGCGGCGCTTCTTCACCTCGGCGTCGAAGTACTCGTAGACCTTCTGTCCCGCGGCCTTGCGGTGCGGTGCCTGCTCTTCCATGGTGGCCCCGGGCGGGCGGATGATGTCGTCCTTCACGGCCAGGAAGATGTCCAGGTCGGCCAGGGGCAAACCCATCAGACGAAGGAAGACACGGCACGGCAGGGGGACGGCGAACTCCTCGTGAAGGTCGCACGAGCCCTTGGCGGCGAATTCGTCGACGAGTTCCTTCACGAGGGCAACCACCTCGTCCTCGAGCAGGGCCATCTTCTTGGGCGCGAAGAGGGGGTCGAGGATCCGGCGGTATTTCACGTGTTGGGGAGGGTCGATCATGAGGGGGATCAGGGGCCGGATGTTGCCGAGGTCCATGGGGACCTCGCTCCAGCAGAACAACGCCGACTTCCGCAGGGCGTCCTCGACGTGCTCGCGACGGGTCAGCAGCGTGAACATGTCGTCGATCCGCATCACCGGGGTCTCGCGCAGCGTGCGGGAGATCGCGCGCGGATCGTCCGAGGAGGCCAGATCGGCCACCATGCCGGCAGACGTGCCCGCGCTCTCTTGTTCAGCCTGCATCCGCACTCCTCTCGCACCGGGCTCCGGTG
>JADGOL010000112.1 GCA_017882995.1 Acidimicrobiales bacterium
CAGCTCGTCGACGAGTTCGGCTACACCCACGAGCAGGTCGCCTCCCGGGTCGGCAAGTCCAGGACCGCTGTCACCAACACCCTGCGACTGCTCCAGCTCCCCGCCGGTGTCCAGCGAGCCCTGGCCGACGGCGCCATCTCGGCCGGCCACGCCCGGGCCCTGCTGGGGACGCCTGACCGCAGCTATCAGGAAGAGCTCGCCAAGCGGATCGTGGCCGAGGGTCTCACCGTCCGGGCCGTCGAGGAAGGGGTCCGGCATCACACCCAGGGTTCGGGTCCCGACGGCGCCCCGGCCGAGAACGGGAGCCATGTCGCCCCGGTGTCCCCCGTGTCCGATGCCGTCCAGACCGGGCCCGGGGTCCCCGCCGTCCGCCGCCGCCTCCCCGCTCCCGGGGTTCTCGAGCTCGAGGATCTCCTGTCGAATCACCTCAATACCCGGGTGAAAGTCGAGATGGGGGCCAAGCGGGGGCGGGTCGTGATCGACTTCGCCACCCTCGAGGACCTCGAGCGCATCTACAAGCTCATGGTGGGGGGCGTCACCCTGTAGATCCCGGCCTGCCTCGGGAGTTGATCCCACCGGGCGTGGCGGAATCCGGAGAAGACCCCGATCTGCCAGGGCTTTCTCACGTAGAGTGGTGTCCTAACCCTCGATGGGATAGTCAGCCTCATCCACAACCTGTGCATGAGGCTGTGGAAATCCTCGGCTCTCGGGTGAGGCTGAGAGTTGGCTGTGTCGGGCCGCGTCGAGCGACGCTCCTGTTGAGGGTTGCCCTCGACCTCAGTCGACCGGGGTGGCCGCCCAGGCCACGAGGGCCCTGACCAGAGCCTCGGCCAGCGCGCCGGCGTGGCGGACCACGATGGCGGGCGGCCCGATCTCGCACACCACGGCCGGCATGCGGGTTTCACGCAGCACGGCCAGGGTCATGCCCTTGACCCCGTCGGCAGGAACCCCGAGTGCCGCCGCGGCCAGGGCGTGGACGAGCTCGGCCAGCCGTCGTCCCCCGGCCGACTCGTACCGGTAACCCGAATAGTAGGCAGTCGAGCACCCTGTGCGGTCGGGATCGAGCCGCAGGCCCAGGTAGACGTCGGCGTCGGCGGCATTGGCAGCGGCGGCCCGGGTGGAACCGTCAGGGTGAAGGAGAGGGATGACCTGGGCCCCGGTGGCCACCAGGGGCCGGCGGACCGCGGCGACCAGGGCGTCGAGCCCGCCCTCCTCTCCGATGGCGATGCGACGACCGAGCAGCGTCCGGGGTGCCCGGCGTAGCCGGTCCCGGTCGCGCACGGTGCTCACGAGCTCGGGATCACCGTGGCGGGGCGCGACCCGGCGCAGCTCCCGGAACGTCGAGGCGCCCAGGATGCCGTCCACGGGGAGACCCGTGTTGCGCTGGAAGTCGGCCAGGGCCTGGGAGCTGAGCTCGCCGAAGATGCCGTCCACGCGACCGGTGTCGAATCCGAGGGCGGAGAGACGTCGTTGCAGGTCGGCGACGTCGTCGCCGCGCAGCATGGGACGGCGGAGATAGAGGAACCGGTCACCCAGGCGCAACCCCGCTTCGACCAGGGCCGCCCACGTCTGGGGGCCGCACACACCGTCGACCCGCAGGCCCCGTCGGTACTGGAAACCCTCGACCGCCGCCTTGGTCCCCACGCCGAAGACCCCTTCGGAGTCCGGAGCACTGGGCAACTCGACGAGGGTCAGCCGCCGCTGTAGGTCAGCGACAGCCTCGCCCTTGTCGCCCGAGGCGAGGGGAAGGCTGTCGCCGTGCTCTAGAGGTACGCCTGCAGCTCCTGGAGGAGCTGCGCCTTGCCCCGGGCGCCGATGATGCGCTCCACGGGCTCCCCGTCCTTGAACAGCATCAGGGTGGGGATGCTCATCACCTCGTACCGGCGTGTCACGTCCAGGTTCTCGTCGATGTTGAGCTTGGCGATCTGGATCTTCCCCTTGTGCTCCGCCGAGATCTCCTCGAGGACGGGGGCGATCATCTTGCACGGACCACACCACTCGGCCCAGAAGTCCACCAGCACCGGCGTGTCGGCGGACTTGACATGCTCGTCAAACGTAGCGTCGCTCAGAGCTGTGATCCCCTCGCTCATGAAACGGTCCTCCTTGGACACCTGGTCGAGTGCGGTCTATCGAACGTAGTGGAAACACCTTGGTCCGGCCCCGCATTCCCGCCCCTGGCCGCGGTGACGCCGGGGAGGACGTGGATCAGGCCTCGCCCTTCGCCTCGAGCCAGCGCTCGGCGTCGATCGCCGCCATGCACCCCGACCCCGCCGATGTGATGGCCTGGCGGTAGATGTGGTCCTGGACGTCGCCGCACGCGAACACGCCGTCGACGTTGGTGCGCGTGCCGTCGGTGGTCTTGATGTAGCCGTTCTCGTCCATGTCGAGCTCCCCGGCGAAGACCGAGGTGTTGGGCACGTGGCCGATGGCCACGAACACGCCGCTGGTGTCCAAGGTGGACTGCTCGCCGGTGACGATGTTGGTGAGCGCCACCCCGCTCACCTTGCCGTCGCCGAGCACCTCGGTGACCACCGAGTCCCAGATGAAGTCGATCTTGTCGTTGGCGAAGGCGCGGTCCTGCATGATCTTGGAGGCCCGGAGCTCCTTGCGCCGGTGGACGACCGTCACGCTCTCGCCGAAGCGGGTGAGGAACGACGCTTCTTCGAGTGCGGAGTCGCCCCCGCCCACCACCACGATCTTCTGGTTTCGGAAGAAGAACCCGTCACAGGTCGCGCACGTCGACACCCCGTGGCCGATGAGCTCCGCCTCGCCGGGCACGTTCAACATGACCGCCCGGGCCCCGGTGGCGACGATCAGCACCTGGGCCAGGATGTCGGGCTCGCCCTCGGTCGACTCGGTCCAGATCCGGAACGGTCGTGACGAGAAGTCGACGCGCTTGGCCTTGCGGGTCAGGAATTGCGCCCCGAAGCGCGCCGCCTGGTCACGAAATTGCGTCATCAGGTCGGGCCCGAGCACGCCCTCGACGAAACCGGGGTAGTTCTCCACCTCGGTGGTGAGCATGAGCTGGCCACCGGGCTGGTCGCTCGTGGACGAGGGCTCGCCCTCGATGACGAAGGGCGCGAGGTTGGCCCGGGCCGTGTAGATCGCCGCGGTGAGGCCGGCCGGCCCCGATCCCAGGATGACGACTTGATGGGTCTCGGGTTGATGGGTCTCGGGCACCTCAGCCTTCCTCTGCGCCCCGGGGCCCGCGCTTGGTCCACGCGTAGCCACCCCCGAGGACGAGGATCGCGCCGAGCAGGGCGTCCGAAGCCCACACCCGACCCCCGAAGGCGTAGACGTCGAGCAGCCGGACGAGCGCGATGGCCATCACGACGCTGAGGACCAGGGCCATGGTGGCGATGATGATCCCGAACACGAGACCCCGGGCGGCCAGGATGATGGGTCGGACCACGCGGTCCTGGACGGACTCGACCACGTCCTCGATGGTGTCGGCCACCTTGGCCGGCCAATCGGCCTGCGACAGCGGGGCCGCCGGCGCCGCGGGCGACGCGGGCGAGCCTGATGACGCGGTCGGCGGAGATGTGTTGCTGGCCTGGTCTTCCATGATGGCGAGATTAGTCGCCGACCCCGCCGACCCCGCCTGGTGGGCGGGTACCCGATGCGACGGGGTGGTTCAGCGCGCCTTGGTGATGAAGGACACGCCGATCGACGCCGGCCCGGCGTGGCTCCCGACCACAGGCCCGAGGTCCCCCGTCACGATCTCGTGGTCGGGGGTCGCCCTGCGCAGCATCTCGATGACCTCGTCGAAGTCGGTTGCAGCCCCGTTGGTGGCACCGAGGCGGTCGAGGGGCCCGGCCTCGACGGCCTTGTTGGCCAGGTAGCTCAGGGCGCGCGAGCGGGTCCGCTGCTTGGACTCGACCTCCACCACGCCGTCGACGACGTGGATGACGGGCTTGATCGACAGCAGCGAGCCCACCAGTTGGGCAGCCCCGCCGATGCGCCCCCCGCGCCGCAGGTAGTCGAGGCTGTCCACCGCCCCGTAGACATGCGTGCGGCCCTTCATGTCATTGAGCGTCACCTCGATCTCCTCGAGGCTGCGACCGTCGGCCACCATGTCCGCGGCGGCGAGCACGAGCAGTCCCTGACCCATGGTCACGCTCTGGGTGTCGACCACCCGCACCGGGATGCGGTCGGCCACGGCCTCGGCCGCCGTACACGCGGATTGGTACGTGGCCGAGAGTCCCGAGGAGAGCATCACGCACATGACCCCGCTGCTGCCCGCCTCACGGGCGTCGAGGAACGCCTGTTGGAACGCACCCGGCGAGGGCGCGGCGGTGGACGGCATGTCGGGGCCGGTGATGACTCGGTCCCAGAATTCCTTGCTCGACAGCTCGTCGCGGTCGACGAGCTCCTCGGAGCCGAAGCGGATCGTGAGCGGCACGACGCGCACGTCGCGCTCTTCGACCGTCGTCGGCGACAGGTCGCAGGCGCTGTCGGTGACGACCTGGATGCCAGCCATCGGTCCTCCTCTTTCAGGGGCGATGCCGGCTCGTCCAGCGAGGTGCCGACAGGCACGAGTCTGCTACAGCCCCGCACCTCCGTGGGGCGACCCGCCCGCCCCGGGCGCGCGCGTGGGGCCGAGACGGCCCGGTCGAAGCGGAGGGCGACCCGCGGGCGGCAGGGGCGCGGGTCGTGGAGGCGCCCCGGGTCGTCGCCGCGGCGCGCCTTTTCCACCGCCGGCCGGGCCCTGTGGTGGGCGCGGCCGGGGGCGAGCTGGGCGCGTCCCCGGGTCGGACCCCGGCCCCCGGGGCGGGCCGTCCTCGGCGTCGCGCCCGGTGCGCCGTCGGCGGCGCCCCATCTCGGCGAGCCCCCCACCGGCGAACACGTAGGCGGCGCCGCCCGCCACCGAGCCCAACGCCACGCGGGCCAGGAGGATGGGCGTGGTCTCGGACCCCGACACGTTGCTGCCCAGCACGGCCCCCACCACGAGCGCCGTGGTGGCCAACAGGACGTGACCGAGCGGTCTCCCGAGCACGTCCCCGGCGAGGCCCTGGAAACGGGTCCGGAGGTAGCCGAGCGCCACCAGCGCGGCCACGGTGTAGGCGATGCTGATCGACAACGCGATGCCCCGCACGCCGAAGTGCCCCGCCAGGGCCACGGCGAGGACGATGTTGACGCCGTTCTCGAAGGCGTACAGCCAGAACGCGGAGCGCAGGTCCTGGACGCTCTGCAGGACGCGCACGGCATAGAGAAAGACACAGAACCCGGGCAGCCCGAGCGCCAGCATGGCCAGGGACTCGGCGGTGGCCGTGGTGTTGTGCGCGGCGCCGTGGCCGGCCACGAGCGCCACGAGCGGTCGGGCCAGGATGAGCTCGCCCGCGGCGGCGGGGATGACGATGGCCAGCATGGCGCGCAGCCCCGTCCCCATCCGGCGCCGGAAGGCCACCAGATCGCCCTGGGCCCAGCGCGCCGTGAGCTCGGGGGCCGTGGCGCTCATGATCGACACGGCCACGACGCCATAGGGCAGCTGGAAGAAGATGTACGCGTAGGTGTAGGCGGAGACCGCCCCGGGCCCGACCTTCTCGGAGAGGGCCAGGACCACCAGCAGTGCGATCTGGTTGGCCACGACCAACCCGAAGGTCCACCCCGACAGCCGGAGGATGGTCCGCACCGCCTCGTGGCGGAAGTCCGGCCTCCAGTGCAGGCGCAGGCCGGCCCGGCGCAGGCTCGGGACCATGAGCCCGGCCTGGGCCACGACCCCGGCGGTGGTGCCCAGACCGAGAAGCAGCAACTGCCCCCGGTGCGCGGCCACCCCCGCCAGCGAGGCCCGGTGCACGGTGGTGCCGAACACGAGCAGCACGGCGATGAGCACCACGTTGTTGGCGATGGGCGTGAACATGGGCGCGCCGAACTTGCGCCGGGCATTCAGCAGGGCCGTGCCCACGCTGATGAACCCGTAACAGGTCAGCTGGGGGACGAACAGGAACAGCAGGTCCTTGGCCACGGCCCGGCTCTGGACGGCCTCGGGGCTGTGGTTGAGCGACGTGGTGGCGTCGACGATGAACGGGACCGCGATCAGGAACAGGATCGAGGCCGCCGCGATCACGATCATGGTGACGCTCACGACGGCCGACACCGCGTCCCAGGCGTCGTCGTCGGCGCGGGTGGTGAGCCGGTGCACGAACACGGGCACGAACGTCGCCGACAACACCCCACCGAGCACGATGTCGTGGATGATGTTGGGCATCGTGTTGGCGAGGTTGTAGGAGTCGGCCAGGCTCAGCGTTCCCAACGCGTAGGTGAGGGCGAAGATCCGCAACACCCCGGTGGCGCGCGACAACGTCGTCCCCACCGCCATGACGGCGGTGGCCTTGCGCAGCCCGGTCCCTGCCACCGCACCCCCGACGGGTGCCACGACGACCCCGG
>JADGOL010000113.1 GCA_017882995.1 Acidimicrobiales bacterium
GGGGGTTCCCCAGAAGTTGTCGTACACGTCGGTCCCGACATAGTCCACGTATTTGTCGCCCGGATAGGCCTGATCAGGGCTATAGGTCGTGGGGCTGGGCCCGTTGGGGTGCCATAGGAACTTGAACTTCTCCCCGGGCACGGCCCGCATGGTCGTCACAATCTGGCGCCAGAACGCCACGAAGTTCGTCGCGTCCGTCGAACTGCCCACGGACCAGGTGAACCAATTGCCGTTGAACTCCCACCCCAGACGCAAGATCGCGTTGGCTTCGTTGTCGGCCACGAGGTTCTTCCCGAGAGTCGTGAAGTACTGGTTGTAGGCACCCGTCGCTCCAAGGGCCAAGGTGCCCACCCCCGGAAGGACGGGGACCCCGATAGCCAAACGGTACGGAGAGGTGCTCCAGGCTTTGATGTTGGCAGCGCTGTCCATCGCGACCCAACCGCTGGTCTTGTCGAGGTAGTCGGTGGCGTATGTCGGATGCGTTCCGGTGGCCGCCGCGAAAGCGGCGACTCCGGCTGGATCGGATTCTCCGGCGTAGTCCCCGAGGGGGATGTTGTGAGCGACGCCATCGCCGGAATGCGAGGACGTGACCTGACCGGTATGTCGAGTCGTCGTGGTGGTGCTTCTTGGCGTCGTGGTCGTCGTCGACGGGGCCGACGTGCCGGAGCCGGCCGCGTCGATGGCCGTCTTTGGCAATTTGGATGCGGGGGAGTTCGATGTGGCGACAAATGCCACCGAGCCCAGGATCACCGCCACCGAGCCGAGGACGGCCCATGACCACCACAACCGGTAAAGAGGTCGCCTCCGTCCACGAACAAGTGGAGAGGGGGGCCATTGTTGGCCGACTCCGTGGATTCGCGGACGCCGGTGGGTGGCGTACGCCCAATGGGGGAGAACAAGCCTTCCGGTGAGCAGGCCCGAGCGTCGGCGACGGGATCGCGGCCGGGAGCTCACCGCCATGCTCCGCCTCGCGAGTCGCATCGCAACCCAGACATGCCTTCGACCCTTCTCAGTATTGTTCGTGACCCGCGCACGTCGTACCTCGGCGCCGTCGCTTGCCCCCCCGGACTCGGCCTGGCTGCCCAATCAGGGTTCCCACTCTAGGGCTTACCCTGCCCTCATGGTCAACGGTCCATGGTCCGATGACCTGCGTTACCAGCTCAAAAACAGGAACTTCCCGTTGACGGGGCTCGCGGACCGCTGTGCCTCTGGGCACAAGACACAGGAATCATCGATCCATCGTCCGATTCCTTGGCCCGTCTTTCGCCTTGTTCCACTGGAAGGCCCCTTGTCCTCGGTCCCATGAGTCACCGGGCTCTTCGTTTGGACGATGGCTGACATCGGGGGTGTGGAGTGAATGCCGTGTCACCGTCTTCAACACGAGGTGTGGGAGCAACGTGTTCTCGTCGCGACGCCCTCGTTGAGCATGTGTGTTGCTCTTTCGGCGGAATGAGAAACCCAGTGTGATCTTCAGATGATGAGGACGAGACGGGGGCATGGGCATCGCAGCTTCCGTAGTAGCCTGAGAGCATCCCCCTTGGGAGTGACGCCTCGTTTGGGCAGGACGACCGTTTTCGGGTTGTCGCCCCGTGCAGGCTGGACGCCTCTTCTAGGCACCATCAAAGGAGTGCGTCATGTCTGTTTTCCCTCTTCACCCACCCCTGATCGCAGTCGCGCCGCAGCTCGCCGACGATGACGCGGAGGAGAACGAGAGCGGTGACCCCGTGACAATGTGCGGCCGATGCCGCCTCAACTTTGTCCGGCATCCGTCCATTAGCGCGGGTGACTCCCCGAAGTGGTGGTTGTGCCCTTCGTGTCGGACCCGGTTGCTTGGTGACGAGACCAGAACGAGTTCGCGATGGTCGTCGTGAGCTATTCCCAACCCCCCGTGGGCTGGTGGCAGGATTCGAAGGGAACGATGCAGCCCCCCGGGTCCTTCTTGCTACCTTCGCTCCGCATTCCCGCCGAGGGATCGTCGGGTGCCGGCCCGGGACCGGGGATGTCGTCGCCTCGAAGTCGGTTCAAGAAATGGACTTCCGCCCGTCGCCAGCGTCGTCGTTAAGGACGCACGGAAGCAAAGTGTGAACGGGCCCTCCACTTTCGAATCAGGGACTACGAAGCCGCTCGTCGCAAGACGTCAAGAAGTGATTCGGTCACCAGGGCTCCAGTGATCTCCGACGCTGCCCAGGTCCCGACGGGGCCAGAGGTTCCGTGGCCCTTCCACATGTCACCCTCAACGAGAACCACCTGCTTTTGGACTGCGTCGAAGTCGAGCTGGAGGTAGGGATGCTGATCGCGGCGCGGCCGCCCGATGAGCTCGCCCGCCAATGACATCCACAGCGTGATGCGCGCCGCGACGCCCGCCCCGTGAACACCGGAGCGCTCTTCGAGAAGCCCGCCTCCACCGTTGGCTCGTAACCGTTCCAAGAATGCCTGCATGGCAGGCCGAACCGTGGAGGCGCACACTGAGGTGAACTCGTCTTGAAGCCGCGCGTTCTCGCTTTCGATCTGAGACTGTTGCTCGTCCGAATGGCTCAGACCTCGCGCCCGCTTCTCGAAGATGCGGTCGACTTCGTTTAGCAAGTCGGGGGAGGATCCAGCGGTCTCTGTGTCCGGAGCCGAACTGCTGACACGGGAGGGGTTCTCGGCGTTTGCAGGTGATGTGGGAAACTTGAGGATCTGTCCTACTTGGTCGGGTCCCATAGTGGACCGCCGATCTTCCCCCCGTCAGCGGGGGTGCTAGAGCTCGAACTGAGCCATTTCGAAGCTACACCTCATTCACCCACCACATGGGGCGCTCGTGGCGTTTGGTTCTCTTCTTTCTTTGCTCGTTGTATCGTCCCCGTCGTGCGGGTGCCTCGGCCATGACCTATGTGTTGGTGCACGGCGGTGGATCGACATCTCGCTTCTGGGATCGGTTGGTGCCGTACCTCGAAGGTCCTACGCTCGCAGTGGACCTCCCGGGCAGGACGGGACGACCCGCCGACCTGGCGACACTCACCGTGTCCCAGGAAGTGGCCTCCGTGCTCGGGGACATCGAGGATGCGCAGCTCGACAGATCGATCGTCCTCGTGGCCCATTCGTCGGGTGGGCTCGTCGTTCCCGGCGTCGTCGGTGGTCTTGGTGATCGGGTCGTCCATGTTGTCCTGAGCGCCGCGCTCGTGCCTCCGGAGGGCGGATATGGGGTCGATTGCATGAAGCAGGTCCATCGGGAAGGTCTCGTGCGTACGGTCGAGGAGGCGCGCCGGGCCGGCACGGTCGTGACGCTTCCCGGACCTCCGGCTGATCCCGAGGTCTTTCGCACCGCGTACGGCGGAGATCCTCTCGATGACGCCACACTTGCCTACGTTGTCGACCCCGTTCGCTGTGTGGCGGACACGGTCAATCACTACTTTCAAGCGATCCACTGGGCGCCGGTGTCTCACATACCGGTTACCTACATCATCAACGAGCGCGATCGGCCGGTCCCGCGCGAGACCCAAGAGGCGATGGTTGCTCGACTCACGCGCCCGTCGGTCGTGCGTCTCGACTGTGGACACATTCCAGCGGTCACCGACCCCGAGGGCTTCGCCCATCTGCTCAACGCGGTGCACCCCTAGCTGTCCGTTTCGTGTCAGGACGCAGTGGTGTGCGCGTCCCCACCCCCAGCGCCGATTCCACCACGCGGCTGGCTCAACTCGGCATCTCTCTTGAGGGCGCGAACGTTGACACGCAATCGACCCGCACTTAGCGTTTGGTTGTCGACCTGCGGTGCAGGCCGGGCGAGGTTGAGCGGAGGCGTCATGGGCTTGGCTTCCCCAACGCGGTCAAGGACTCCAGTGCGAAGGCGCGCCATACCCGCCTTTTCGATGGTCTTCCTGGTGGGAGCGAGCACGCTCGTCATCGAGCAGCCCGTCTTCGCGAGCCCGCCGGTCATCTCGGTCGCCAATTCGACGGTCACGTGCACACAGGTGACCGGTCTTGCGATGTTCAGTCCCCACTTGCGAGCGCGCGGTACCACCAGCGGACTCGAGACCGTGCATCTGAACCTTGCCCTCAGCAGGTGCAGCTCTCGCGCTCTTCCCCCACCGATCACGATCACAGGCCAACTGAAGGGCGCGCTCGTTGCCAATACCGGGACGAGTTGTGCAACGACCCTCGGGACAAGCCCGTACTCATCGATCGGCACATTGACCGCGAAATGGAAGACCCACAAAGCCAAGATCGCACCAGCGAGCTCGTTCGCCCCCCAGAGAGTCAAGCTCGCCAAGGTCCAACGCAAGGCCCGCACGAATCAGACCATCAAGGTGGGCGGGCCGGGGGCACCGCGTCCGAGCGTCGTCGGCGACTTCACGGGGGGGAACGGGGGCAGAAGTTCGTCTTTCACGCTGAGCTGGAAGCGATCGGCGGTCACATGCTCGGTGGGACTGAGCGCCCTGCCCATCGTCTCGGGCGAATTGACGTTCTCCTGATTACCCTCGCCAGAGGGCATCGACCACTTCATCGTCAGCGCCCCCCAAGATACGGAGGGCTCTCCACGTCGCCGGGCCCCGGATTCCATCCCCGCCCCAGGACAAAGAGCGGGGGGACGACGCCTGGAGGAGTCGCGACGCCAGCGCCTGTCCGTGGCGCTCTGATGGTGGTGGGAGGCGGAGTTGAGGTCGATCCAGCCTGACCCGAGCCATTCGCCAACTCCCCGCCTCGTTCCCGAGGGCTCGTGACGAGGGTCGGCTTCCGTCTCGACTCCGCCTTTCCTGGGCGTCACACACCGCCAAGTGCGCGCCGGCGGGCGCGGGGAGCCACTCGCCTGGTGGCGGGACTCTCGACGGCGACCATCGTCGTCTTGGTCCTACCCGTGGTGGGCAGCCACCCGGGCAGTGTCGCGGCCGCCGCCACGACCCCCACCATCACAGGAATGAGCCCGCTGTCGGGCCCGACCTCGGGTGGGACCTCGGTCAACGTGACGGGCACGGGCTTCACCGGGGCCACGGCGGTGACATTCGGTTCGACCCCGGCCACGGGCTTCAGTGTGACCAGCGATACCTCGCTCACGGCAACTTCACCGACACTCGCCGTATCTGGATCGACGATCACCACGATGGTGGAGGTGACGGTCACGACGTCGATGGGAACGAGCCCGACGAGCACGGCTGACGAGTTCACCTACACCTATGCGAGCGGTGGATTTTCGACCACGATCTCGGCCAGCACGAACACGCCGACGACAGGGCAGTCCGTGACCCTCACCGCCGGCGCCAACCAGGCACCGACGAGCCCCAACAGCCTGTCGATCGTGAATGAGACCCCCCGTCCCGCTCACGTCATGGTGATCATGATGGAGAACGAGTCGACGGGCGGGATCCTCGGCAACAGCTCACTGCCGTACATCAACAACACGCTGGCACCCGACTACCCGCAGCTGACCCAGAACTACGCCGTGGCTCACCCCAGCCTCCCGAACTACCTCGAGTTCCTGTCCGGCTCGACCCAGGGTGTGACCACCGACTGCGCCTCCGGAACCGGCTGCCAGGGAACTGCCAATCTCGCCAATCAGCTCGACACGGCCGGCATCAGCTGGTCGGGATATATGGAGAACATCCCGTCGGCCGGATACTCAGGTGCTGACACCGGTTGTCTGGACGGGTTCGGAAACGTGCTCTACCAGCAGCACCACAACCCGTTCGCGTACTTCCCCGACCTGGCCGGTGATTTGGCCACGCACGTCAAGCCCGTGTCGAGCATGGTCTCGGACCTCAACAGCGCGGATCCGCCTGCGTTCGTGTGGGTCACGCCCAACATGATCAACGACATGCACGACGGCCCGCTGTCGGGCGGTGACACCTGGCTGTCGCAGGAGATCCCGGCCATCCAGCAGACCCAGTGGTACGAGCAGGGCGGCCAGATCATCTTGACCTTCGACGAGGGAGCGGACTCCGACACCTCTGGACTGGGAAGTGGAGCCGGCGGTCACATTCCGGGATTCCTCATCAGCCAGCCTCTGCTCGGGGCCCCGAACGACACCACCCCTGTCGACCAGGCCGGCATCCTTCGCTCGATCGAGCAGCTGTACGGGGTCTCGCTCTTGAACGACGCCGCCAGCAGCGTCCACGGGAGCCTGGGGTCCGAGCTGACCCCGGGCGACCCGGCGGGATCCGTGGTGGCAACGTCCAGCGGGAGCGCCAGTCTCCAGGTCGACGTGAGCCAATGGGCGGCCGCCAACGATCGCTTTGTCGCCCGAATAGACCAAGGTGGGACTGCGCCCATCTCGGCCGTCTCGACCCCATCGCTGGTCACGTGGTCGGGTATCGCCTCGTCGACCACGCCGGTCGTCACCGGGGTCTGTCCCTTCTCGACGACGTCCGGAGCCACGTCGGTGACCATCAACGGCGTCAATTTCACAGGCGCGACCGCAGTGAATTTCGGTGTGTCGGCAGCGTCCTCGTTCACGGTGAACAGCGCGACCCAGATCACCGCCACCGCGCCGGCTCAGTCGGCGGGCACGGTGGACGTCACCGTGACCAATCCCAGTGGCACGAATATCGCCGGCACCGAGGACCACTTCACGTATTTCGCCAGGCCGACCGTATCGGGCGTCTCACCCACCGCTGGGTCGGCGTCGGGGGGGACGTCGGTGACCATCACGGGCACCAACTTCACGGGGACCTCTGCCGTCTATTTCGGCACCACCGCGGCTGCGGCCTTCGTCGTCGGAGGTGTCACGTCCATCACCGCCACGGCCCCATCCGGCGCGGCCGGGGTGGTCGACGTCACGGTGGTCACCCCGGGGGGGACGAGCGTCACGAGCGGCGCCGACCATTACACCTATACGGGGTCGTCGGGAAGCATCAACGCCGTCGGCGCCATGAGCTACAACCCCGGGACCGCAGTCACGACCGTGGGGGTGTCACCGCAACACCCCGGCGACCTCCTCGTCCTCGCGATCAAGGCCAACACCACGACCATCATGGCGTCATCGGTGTCGGGCGGCGGAGTGGGCACCTGGACCCGTGTCGAGGGGCCCTATACGGGCTACGGCAGTCACGATCTCGAGATGTGGACCGGCATCGTGACTGCCACAGGGCCATCGACGATCACCGTCGTCTTCTCGGGCAGCGTGACGGCGGTCTACATCGGTTTGGCCGCGCAGGAATTCTCGGCGTCGGGGTCCGGCACGGTGTGGGGCATCGACACCGGGACGGGGATCGCCAACGCGTCGGGGACAGCGGTGACGTACCCGGCGCTCGCACCCGGTGGCGCCGGAGAGCTGTACTTCGGGTACGCGACGGTGGCGAACACGGGATCGGGGGGGAGCTCCTCGGGTTTCACCTATGTCCCCACCTCCGACGGTGATGTGGCGGCCTACGACACCAACGTCTCGGGCGCGGTGCAGCCCACCGCCACCCAGAGCCCGGCCGGCATCTCGGGAGGAGTGGCAGTCCTCATCACGGCGTCGAACCCCTCTCCCACCACCCCCACTGTCACCAGCGTGAGCCCCACGTCGGGTCCCACAGCCGGGGGAACGACAACCACCATCACCGGCACCAACTTCACCGGGGCCACCGCCGTGACGTTCGGGACCACACCCGCCGCGGGGTTCACCGTGACGAGCGACACCACGATCACCGCTATCGCCCCCGCGAACGCGCCGCACGTGGTGGACGTGACGGTCACGACTCCGGGGGGAACGAGCGCCACGAGCTCGCTCGATCAATTCACCTATTTCGTCACGCCCACGGTCACGGGTGTTTCACCTGCCCTCGGACCGACGAGCGGGGGGACGTCGGTCATCATCACCGGTACCACCTTCACTTCTGTCACGGCGGTGAAGTTCGGTCCGGTGAACGCCTCCTCCTTCACCGTGAACAGTTCCACGCAGATCACGGCCACGTCGCCGACCGAGTCTGCGGTCACTGTTGACCTCACGGTCACGAACCTCGGTGGGATCAGCCCGACCACGTCTGCCGACCAGTTCACGTATTTCGCCACGCCCGTCGTCACGAGCGTGGCGCCCGCCTCGGGCATCACCGCGGGCGGAACCGCGGTCGTCGTCATCGGGACCAATCTCACCGGGGTCACGGCCGTCCAGTTCGGCGCTTCGACGGCCGCGTCGTTCACGGTGAACAGTCCCACGCAGATCACCGCCGTCTCTCCCGCGCAGGCACCGGGGGTCGTCAACGTCACGGTGACGAACCCGGTCAGCACCTCGGCCACGTCGTCGGCCGACCAATTCACCTTCACCACGCCGGCTGCACCCGCAGTGGTCGCCGTAAGCCCGAGCGTCGGGCCCACGGCAGGCGGCACCGTTGTCACGATCTCGGGTGCAAACTTCATCACGGTCTCGACTGTGCAGTTCGGCGCGTCGGCCGCATCGTTCACGGTGAACAGCTCGAGCTCGATCACCGCCACCTCGCCACCGGGCACA
>JADGOL010000114.1 GCA_017882995.1 Acidimicrobiales bacterium
AAGGACACCAGTCGCACCGGCTCGTCGCGTGCCACGGTGGTCATCCGGGTCGACGCCAGGGCGTTACGTCGGGGCTACGCCAAAGCGGGCGAGACGTGTTCCATCCCCGGGGTGGGCCCGGTCCCGGTGGCCGCGGTGCACCGTCAGCTCTCCGATGCGTTCGTCAAGGTCGTCGTCCTCGACGGCAAGGACGTGACGACCGTCTGTCACGCGGGGAGAAGCATCTCCAGATACATGCAGACCGCTCTCGAAGAACGCGACCCGGTATGCGTGGTCCCCAAATGCGACGTCGCCCATGGTCTCGAGAACCATCACTGGGACGTTGACTACGTCGAGTGCAAGACGAGCAGCCTGGCCGGGTTGGCCAGGGTGTGCTCGTGGCACCACGGGCTCATCACCTACGAGGGATACGAGCTCACCGGTGAGGTCGGGTCCTGGGAATGGCGAGAACCGCCGGGGGGATCGAGCTTCGAGACCGGGACCCCGTTTCGGGACACGGGCTGAGGTTCCGAGCGCGCCACCGCGGGCTGAAATCCCTGATGGTGACCAGCCCTGCAAGTGCAACTCCTGCGGCTGAGCCCGCTTGCGCCCCCCGGAGGGCTGGTCACCGGAAGTCATCCTGGCGCTTGCGCATTGGGCCTTCCTTGGAGTCCCTTGTGAGATTCCTGTGAGAGATCAACTGACCGTCAAGAGTCGACGGGTCCGGTGATCCGAAGGATCGAACGGGGCCGAAACCTGGTCGAGCAGGAGCAGTGCACTCTCCGAGGAGGATCTGTCCATGTCTGTGTGCGTCATCGCGAAGCTGAAGGTCGACCCGGCAAGAATGAAGAAGCTCTTTGCCGACCGGGCCACTGAGCTCGAGGCGGTCAGGGACCAAGCCTTGAGAGCGGGCGCTCTCCATCACTTCTTTGCGGCCGGCGATGGCGAGGTGATGATCGTGGACGAGTGGGTCGACGCCGCATCTTTCGAGCGGTTCTTCGACAACCCCACCATTGCGGGGTTCATGGCCGAGACCGGTGTGCAGGGACCGCCCGAGGTCTCCATCTTCGAGGTGCTCGACAGTCCCGACCGGTTCTGAGCGCGCGTAGTGCCGGGTCAGAGACCCGGCACTACGGTGTCACACCTTCGGAAATGGGAGCAGCCGTCTCCGGCGCTCCGCCTTTCAGCCCGTCAGCCGCAAGTCTTCTGGTCGATGGTGATGGTGCTGCTGCCATCGGCGGTCGGGACGTAGGGATCGACGGTCGAGGTCGACGCGAAGCGGTCGCCGATCCAGTGGAGCATGTCGTCGAAGCTGGGCACGATCACCCCGGCGTGGCTCTGGCCCGAGTAGACCCAACGCTCGACGGGCTGGCCGATCTTGCACAGCTGGCCCTGGAGGATCTGGGTCGAGATGACCGGGATCTGCTCGTCATTGCCACCCTGGATCATCAGTAGCGGGGTCTTGGTCTTCTTCTTGAACGCCGACGGGTCGTTCGCCGAGAAGAGCTTGGCCCACGACGCCACCGTGAACGGGTTCTTGGGGATGAGGTCGGAGAACAACATGTGCGGCGTCGTGGCTACCGCAGCGTTGACGACTCCCGAGACGTAGCTGGAGCACCCTTTGTCGAGCTGGGGGATCAGCGACACGGCTTGTGGCGTCATGATCGCCGACAGGGGCGCCTTCGCGTTCCCGTAGTAGCTGTTGTAGGAGCCGGCCACCATCATCAGGTAGAAGTCGAACGGGCTCGTCACCAGGAAGTTGTAGAGAAGCGAGAACTGCGAAGGCGGTGCACCCGCCACGACGCCGCGGAGGTTCAACTTCGGTGCGTACTTGTGGTCGTAGATCGAGAACATGGCGGTCTGGCCACCCTCGGAGTGCCCCCACACCACGTAGTTGGGGCTCAGCGAGGCGCCCGGAAGCGAGTGGGCGGCCTTGACGATCATGACCGTGTCCTCAGCTGCCGAAGCACCCACGACGTAGGGCATCAGGCCGGGTGTTCCCTCGCCCTGGTAGTCGCTGGCCGTGACCGCGTAGCCGGCCGCGATGAGATTGTTGATCCCGGGAACCTGCGACGCTCCTTGCAGGCTCGGGGCGCAGACGTCGGCCATCCCGTTGGTCCCGTGTCCCCATGTCACGACCGGCCAGCCGCCGGCGGGCGGCGTGCCGTTCGGAATGGCGACCATCCCGGTCACCGGCACGGCCTTCTTGGGCCCCTTCGACTTGTACATCACGATATGCATGGTGGCGCCGACGAGATTCGCGTCGGGGACGACCTCGGACTTGATGAGCGTGCCCACCCCTCCCTTCGGCAAGGGCTGGGGCACGCTGTAGAAGGAGGGAAGCCCGGCCGGCGCGGGGATGTCGGGTTTCGACGCACTCGCAACGCCGGACACCAGTACCGAGGTGCTCAGTACGAGAAGGCAGACAGCGGCACTGGCCGCTCCGAAGTAGCGATGGCGCATGACGGAAACCCCCATTCCCAGCCCGACCCCCGCCAGCTGGTAGTGCCAACATAGCTGAGAGGCCTTCCGGAGGCGACTGACAATCAAACCAGCAGGGGGACACGCCCGAACAGGGTTGGGCTCCGGGGCGCCTGGGATGACCGAGGGGGTACGACCACCGTCGATCGGGTGGGCACACGGGCGAATCCCGACGGCCGACGAGATCCAGCCCGTGACGAGTTACGGGGTCGTGTCGAGGTCGATCCGCACGATCACGGCCCTTCTGGTGAGGTCGGCCAAGTCCGTTTCCCGAGCCTCGCCGGACGAGGCGGAAACTCCGAGAGCCTTCGCGGCGCTCGGAAGTTGGTGGAGGTAGAGCACCAAGCCACGGCGTAGTTCATCGGGGGACTCGGTGCCCTCGAGTGCCACGGCTGTCCCGCGCAACTCGGCGCCGGCCAAGCGCACCTCGACATCGCTCGGCTCGCTCAGATTGCGCCACCAGATCTTGTGGTC
>JADGOL010000115.1 GCA_017882995.1 Acidimicrobiales bacterium
CGAACTTCATGTCGATCTCGGCCTGGCCGGCGGTGGCCACCTCGTGGTGCTGCACCTCGATCTCGATGCCGAGGCGCTCCATGGTGAGGATCATCTCCGACCGCAGGTCCTGGAAGTGGTCCGCAGGTGGGACCGGGAAGTACCCCTCTTTGGGGCGGATCTTGTACCCGAGGTTCGGTCCCTCGTCAGTCCCGGTGTTCCAGTGCCCTTCGACCGAGTCCACCTGGTAGAAGGCGTGGCGTTGGTCTTGTGAGTACCGCACGTCGTCGAAGATGAAGAACTCGGCCTCGGGCCCGAAGTAACAGGTGTCGGCCAGACCGGTCGTGCCGAGGTACGCCTCGGCCTTGGAGGCGACATAGCGGGGGTCACGGGAATACGGCTCGAGAGTCACGGGGTCGCGCACGAAGCAGTTGATGTTGAGCGTGCGATGCTCACGGAACGGGTCGACAACAGCCGTGTTGGGGTCGGGCATGAGCAGCATGTCCGACTCCTGGATCTCCTGGAAGCCCCGGATCGAGGATCCGTCGAACCCGAAACCTTCCTCGAAGACGTCCTCGGTCAGCTGGTGGGTGGGAACCGAGAAATGCTGCATGAGGCCGGGGAGGTCGACGAACCGGACGTCCACGATCTCGATGCCCTCGTCCTGTGCCAAGCGGAGCACTTCCGCCGGGGTCCGCTTCTGCACCGTTCCTCCTTGGTCAGTTCTCTACCCGGCTCTGCCGCCGGGCGGCCTTCACGGCGGCACCATGGTGGTAGCTGGCTCGCCGACTCACAAGTCAGCGACCCCGCGCAAGGCCGACGAGCCTGATCGGCCGCCCCTCAGCCTGCCACGGTGGGACTTCGCGCCCGTTGCCCGTCTGTAAACGGCGTATGAACTCGTTCCCCTACCCCACCAGAGCCTGCGACACTTGGAGAGCGCGGTCGGCCGCCGCCTGCAGGGCATGGACCGACGACCAGCGACACAGCGGAGGCCACATGCGGAGCCAGCAGGAATACGTGCTCAGGACGGTCGAAGAGCGCGCCGTGCGATTCGTCCAGTTGTGGTTCACCGATGTCCTCGGCACGGCCAAGACCTTCGCCATCACGCCGGCCGAGCTCGAGAACGCCCTGGAGGAGGGCATGACCTTCGACGGCTCGGCCATCGACGGCTTCTCCCGGGTCCAAGAGAGCGACGTCTTGGCCCGACCCGACGCCAAGACGTTCCAGATCCTGCCCTGGCACCCCGACGAGGCGCCGGTGGCCCGGGTGTTCTGCGACATCTTCAACCTCGACGGCACCCCGTTCGAAGGCTGTCCCCGCCACGTGCTGCGCCGGAACCTCGACCGTGCCCGCGAGCAGGGGTTCACGTTCTTCGCCTCGCCGGAGATCGAGTATTTCTACTTCGCCAACCCCGACCCCTCGAAGCCGCCGGTGACCCTCGACACCGGGTCGTACTTCGAGCTCACCGCCACCGACATGGCCAGCGACATGCGCAAGCAGAGCGTGCTCACCCTCGAAGAGATGGGAATCCCCGTCGAGCACGCCCAGCACGAGGATGCGCCGAGCCAGCACGAGATCGACCTGCGCTACACCGACGCACTCACGATGGCCGACACCGTCATGACCGTTCGCCTCGTGGTGAAGGAGACTGCACAGCGCCAAGGTGTTCACGCCAGTTTCATGCCCAAGCCACTCACCGGCGTCCAGGGATCGGGCATGCACACCCACCTTTCGCTGTTCGAAGGCGACACGAACGCGTTCTACGACGCCGACGACCCCTTCGGCCTGTCCGAGGTGGCCAGGCGGTTCACCGCCGGGCTGCTCCGCCACGCGCACGAGATCACGGCGGTGACCAACCAATGGGTCAACTCCTACAAGCGCCTCGTCGTGGGCTACGAGGCGCCCATCCATGTGAGCTGGGCCCGTAACAACCGCTCCGCGCTGATCCGGGTCCCGGTGATCAAGCGCAGCAAACACGAGTCGACCCGGATCGAATACCGCGCCCCCGACACCGCCTGTAACCCCTATCTCGCCTTCGCCGTCATCCTGGCGGCGGGGCTCAAAGGCGTGGAGGAAGGCTACGAGTTGCCGCGCGAAGCAGCCACCAATCTCTTTGCCATGACGCCCGAGGAGCTCGCCGCCGACGACATCCGGCCGCTGCCGGGAAGCCTCAACGAGGCCGTCGCCGAGATGGAGCATTCCGAGCTGGTCGCCGAAGCGCTCGGCGAGCACGTCTTCGAATGGTTCATCCGCAACAAGCGCGCCGAGTGGGGCGCCTACAAGACCCATATCAGCCAGTTCGAGCTCGACCGCTACTTCCCGCTCCTCTAGGCGCCCCGCTGCGATCGACGGTGCCGTCCACGATGAGACACGACCGCTGATGGAACCACTGCTGTGCTATCCCGAGCCGTTTCCCACCGAGCTCGCCCTCGTCATCGAGCGGGCCGGCTACCCGTGGAAGGCCGTCGCCCGCCCCGAGCACGCCGAGACCGACGAGCCCGACGACGGGTGGGCCGGGGCGGTGGTGTGCGCGGAGCCCGACGCCACGGGGGCCTTCGCGCTGTGCCGGCTGGTCCGGGCCCGCGACGTCCCGCTGCGACCGCTCCTCCTCGTGGTGGGGCCCACGCAGCTAGCCGACCTGCATCTGCGCGAAGACCACTTCGACGACTTCTGCGTGCTCCCTGTGCGCGGCGAAGAGGTGGCGGCGCGCCTGGCCCACCTCTTCTGGCGCACGGGTCGGGGGCTTCGTCCCGAGCTCATCGAGCACGGGCCCCTCGTGCTCAACCTCGAGACCTACCAGGCTGCTGTGGCGGGGCGGACCCTCGACCTCACGTACATGGAATACGAGCTCTTGCGCTTCTTGGCGGCGCGCCCCGGCAAGGTGTTCACGCGCGAGACGTTGTTGAGCCGGGTGTGGGGATACGAGTACTACGGCGGGGCTCGCACCGTGGACGTCCACGTCCGTCGACTCCGAGCCAAACTGGGGGAGGAGCACGCCCATCTCATCGAGACCGTGCGCTCGGTCGGCTATCGCTTCGGCCACGGCACCTGGGCGCCGTGAGCGTTGCGTGTCGGGGCGCACCCGCTCACCCGAGCTTCTCGTTCCCGCCGTAGGCCCACGCCTCGATCTCGACCAGCGCCCCCATGGGCAGGCCCTGGACGGCGACGACCGAGCGGGCCGGTCGGTGCTCACCGAGCACCTCGGTGTAGATGGCGTTGAACGCGCCGTAGTCGGCCATGTCGGTGAGAAAGACCGTGGTCTTCACGACGTGCCCCCAGCCCACCTCGCGTCCCCACAACAGGGCGGAGAGATTGGCGAGCGCCTTTCGCACCTGGGCCTCGAACCCACCGGCCACGAGCACAGGGCCGTCGGCACCCGGCTCGATGCCGATCTGTCCCGAGCACACGAGCCAGGGCCCGGCGCGCACCGCCGGTGAATAGGGCCCGACCGGAGTACTCACGTGCCACCTCCCAGTTCCACGGGCCACGAAGACACGAGCCCGGCCGCCAGCCATGCCGCCGCGGCGACAGCAGCGAAGACGGTATCGCCCGCCGGCAGCGGTGGCCCGTGATCGTCTTCCACCACGATCTCCACCTCGGGCATGGCGCGAGCCGGGATGATCCCGAAGGACCTGATGGTGAGATCCAGCACCGCCCCGTTCCCGTCCACGGCCACCCCTTCGCTGCGGACCCACCCCAGTGCCTGGTGCACCGCACCGAGGGCATAGGACCGCAGCACGATCCCATCGAGGGGCTCGCCCGCCGCCACCGACACGACCACCGCCCCGGTCGCACCGACCGTGGCCGTGACTCTCGCACCCGCCGGCGACCGGACCGAGACGGGACGATCCGGTCCGATCTCACCGGCTCGGACCGATTCGAGGGCGGCCATGAGCACGGCCGCTTCGGCCCACCCCGCCCCACGGAGGTCGCACGAGACGGGCGGGCCCGGCACGGCGATCTCCTCTATGGAGAGCCTCGGCGCCACCGACGAGACGGCGGTCACCCACCGGTCGAGGCCGGGCGACCCCGGCGTGCGCGCCACGCGCACCACTCCCGACCCGTCGGCTCGGACACCGGCCGCGATCGGAGGCCGCTTCGGCCCGTACCGCACGACGTCCTCGCGTGAGAACACCACCCGCACCGCACGGCCGGTCTCATCGGCCAGGCGACGGGCCACATCGCCCACGGGGGAGGTCACCTTCCCTCCGAAGGCTCCGCCGTTGGCCAGCGGTGTGACCGGTTCGCCGCCGGGCTCACACCACGACGCGTCGGGCTCGAGGTAGCCGGGCTCCACAAACGTCGTGCGCAAGGTGAGGTCCCATGGGCCCGGCGGGATCTCCAGCGGATGGCGCAGGGCCACCGTGGAATTGCGACCCGGGACCCGCTCGGCGAGATCGCGGGCTTCGCCCAGCGACGCGCCCAGCGCGTAGCCACCGCGGCCGTCAGGCACCGCCACGAGAGCATCGGCGGGGGCGGTGTCCTCGGCAAATCCCCCACCACCACACGACACGTCGGCTCCGACCATCTGGGCGGTGCCACCCTCGAGCGCGGCCCGGCGCGCCGCAGCGCTGAAGTCGCGTGGCGGCGGGGCGACGGCGCCATGGCGGAGCGGTTCCGAATCGTCGGACCGGTACACGTGGCGCGCCGCCTCGATGATCGTCCGCCATCCCGTGCAGCGACACAGGTGGGCGAGCAGCGCGCGCTCGACGGCGTCGTCGTCGGGAACACCGCGGCGCGCCTCGAGAGCGGCCAGGCGCATGATGATCCCCGGAGTACAGAAGCCGCATTGGCTCGCGCCCACCGACGTGAAGGCGTCCGCCCATTTGTCGCGCACAGCGGGGTCGAGGCCGTCGAGGGTCGTCACCTCGCGGCCGGCCACGCGTCGAGCCGGGGTGACACACGCCACGCGCGGCGCCCCGTCGACCCACACCGTGCAACACCCGCACTGGCCCTGGGGACTGCACCCGTCCTTGGGCGACCGTCGGCCCAGCCGTTGTCGGAGTACCTCAAGGAGCGACGTGCCGTCGTCGGGAACCTCGACGTCGACCCCGTCGACACGCAGGGACAGCGTGGGCGCAGACTCCGGCGCGCCGGGATGGGTCAGCTGAAGGAAGAACCGCACCCGCAGGTGCGGGTGGCGTTGGGGTTCGAGATGTTGAATCCCGCCCCCTGCAGGCCGTCGCTGTACTCGAGGCTGGCGCCCTTGAGCAGCTCGGCGCTGGCGGAGTCCACGACCACCTTGACATTGCCCTGGGTGGTGACGACGTCGTCGTCGGAGGACTCGGAGTCGAAGAACATCTCGTAGCTGTAACCCGAGCACCCCCCGGGACGCACCGCCACCCGCAGGGCGAGGGCGTCATTGCCCTCCTGGGCAAGCAGATCGGTGACCTTGGTGATGGCGCTGTCAGTCAGCGTGATCACGCTCGGCTTCCTACTGATGCTGACCGAGCTCATCGTCGTCACCGTGCTGCCTCCTCCGGCCGTGGCCACCTGGGACCGACCCACGGGGCCTCAAGGCCCGCGTGCTTCATCGCCACTTTATCGGAGGCCGAGAGCCAAGCGATCCCGAGACCAGGTCAATGGGCCATTTCGGATCGTCCCGAACCAGGTGAACGGTAGGATCGGTGGAGTGCCCGCGCCTTCCTCGCCCCCAGCCGAGGAGACGGTGCGCGCCGCGTTGTTGGGGGTGATCGACCCCGAGCTCGGCGACAACATCGTCGATCTGGGCATGGTCCGCGCTGTGACCGTCGACCCCGATGGACGGGTCGAGGTGAGAGTCGACCTGACCGTGGCGGGATGTCCCTTGCGCACCCAGCTCCGGTCCGACGTGGAAGCCCGGGTGGGAAGCCTTCCGGGCGTGCGCCTGGTCGAGGTCGTCATGGGAGTGATGGACGCCGCCGAGCGCAGCGCCCTCATGGACCGGGCCCGGCGCAAGGCGCAGGAGGACCGGGCCCTGGCCACCGACATTCCCGCCACCGCCCGGATCCTGGCCGTGTCGTCGGGCAAGGGTGGGGTCGGAAAGTCCTCGGTGACGGTCAACCTGGCGGTCGCCCTCGCCCAGCGAGGGCTCGTCGTGGGCCTCCTCGACGCCGACATCTGGGGATTCTCGGTCCCCCGCCTGCTCGGGATGCAGGGCGAGCTCACCGCCGAGGGCAAGAAGATCGTGCCCCTCGAGAAGCAGGTGGGCCCGGGCCTGCTCAAGGTGGTCTCCATGGGGTTCCTCGCCGATGAGGAGTCCGCCATCATGTGGCGCGGCCTCATCTTGAACCGCGCCGTCCAGCAATTCCTCGAAGACGTGCGCTGGGGTGAGCTCGACTACCTCCTCATCGACATGCCCCCGGGCACCGGCGACATCCAGATGGGTCTGGCCCGCATGCTGCCTCGCACCGAGGTGCTCGTGGTGACGACCCCACCGATCGCCGCGCAGAAGGTCGCGGCGCGCGCCGCCGACATGGCACGCAAGGGCCATCTCCGGGTGGCGGGCGTGATCGAGAACATGTCGGACTTCACCTGCGACCACGGCACCTCGTACGCGCTGTTCGGCGCCGGTGGCGGGGAGCGCCTCTCCGCCGAGATCGGCGTGCCCCTGGTGGGCGCCGTGCCGCTGCATCCCGACATGGCGGCTTCGGGGGACGCCGGCACCCCCGTGGCCCTGTCGCGGGGAGTTCTCGGGCTCGCCTTCGAGGCTCTGGCCGCGCGCATCGCCGAAGAGGTCGCCCCCGTGGTCGAGGTGTCGGGTTGCACGGCCCGCCTCCTCGAAAAGGTGGAGGCGGCATTGGGCGACGCCCCTTAGTCCGACCCCTCGGGCCGGCGCGTTCCGGCGCGACGTCAGGGTGTCGGAGCCCACGACGCGTCGATGTCGGCGCGATCGTCGGCTCGGGCCACACCGTCGGATTCGAGCTTGCGCAGATGCGCCCACAGGGACTTGCGGGCCACCGGCAGCAGCTCGTCACGAACATCGGCGTAGACCGTCGGCAGCAGCTCGTCCACGGTGGCGCGCCCCGCGTGGGCGAGAGCCGCTGCGACCGCCTTCTCGCGCCCGAGCCGGTGCTCGATGATGCCGCGCAGTGCCGCCGCGGGCTCCATGATCAGCGAACCGTGACCGGGCGCGAGCGTCGCCACCGGTGGGTCGAGGACCAAGAGGCGTTCCAGGCTCTGGAGGTAGAGGGCCATGTCACCGTCGGGCGGCGCGATGACCACCGTCGAGCCCTCCATGACGTGGTCGCCGGAGAAGAGCATCTGCTCGTTCTCGAGCAGCCAGCACAGATGGTTCGAGGCGTGGCCGGGCGTATGCAGCGCCCGGAGGGTGAAGCCTCTCCCCTGCAGCTCGAACCCGTCACCCACGTCGCGAGCCGGGACGAAATCGTCGCGCGCGCAGAATCCGAGCACCTCGGCACCGGTGCGGTCGGCGAGACCCGCCGCGCCCGGCGCATGGTCGGGATGGGTGTGGGTGACGACGATCCAACGGATGCGACCCGCTCCCGACTCGGCGAGGGCGTCCAGATGGCCCGCATCGTCGGGGCCGGGGTCGACGACGATCAGCTCGTGCGTTCCCACCAGGTAGGTGTTGGTCCCCGGGCCGGTCATGATCCCCGGGTTGGGAGCCGTGACCCGGACGACCGACGCACAGAGCGCCATGGGCCGACCGGGCTCAGGAGGGCTCGCCGGCTCGAAGGGAGTCGGCTCGCTCAATTCGGGCGCTCGGCCCGCCCGTCGGCGCCGATGGTGCGCACGACGGCACCCACCTCGGACGGGGTCATGGCGCGACCGCGCGCCCCGTCGGGCGATTCGCCGACGGCTTCGGCGTAGCCGGGGTCACCCGGAAGCAGGATCCGGAAGCCGCGCTCGTCGGCCACCACCCTGGGAAGGACGGTGGGGACGCTCTCGACGGCAGCGGCGGCGGCGAGCAACTCACCGCTCGTGGCGAACCGGCTGATGGCCTCGAGGTTCTTCATGGTGGGGAAGATGAGGTCGAACTCGCCCGCCTCGGCGCGCGCCAGTGCGTCGTCGGGCCGGACCCACACCGTGTCCACCGTCTCGTAGTCGTCGTGGATGGGCACCTGGCCCGGGGGCACGGCGGCCACGAAGAAGCGGGTGTCGTAGCGCTTGGGAGCAGGCTCGGGCGTGATCCAGTGGCTGAAGTAGTGGACACGGTCTGTCGCCAGGCGCAGGCCTTCGGCCCGACAGGCGTCGAGAAAGCGCATCTCCCCTGCATTGAGCGCCACCCGCATGGCGGCGAGCCGATGCCGAGTCTCGGCATCGTGCGCCTCGAGGACGGTGCCCTCGCCCTCGACATCGTCGCCGCGGTAGGCGAGCAGGACGCCCGCCTCCTCGAAGCACTCGCGCAAGGCCGCCACCCAGAAGGCGAGGCCACCGGAGCCGACGCCCAACATGGCACTGGCATCGGCATCACTGCGCCACGCACAAGCCTCCTCGGCCGCCAAGGTGCGGTCCTCGTCGTCGACCTTGCCTCCCGGAAAGACATAGGCGCCGCCGACGAAGTCGGAGTTCAAGTGGCGCTGGAGCATGCAGACCTCGAGCGCCGGGGAACCGTCGAACGCCGCGTCGCGCACGAGCATGATCGTGGCGGCGTCTCGCGCCGCCACGGGCCCGGAGGGCGCGTCGGGAGGCACGTTCGCTGAGGGCACGCTCTCAGGCTACCGACGCCGGGTCCCTCTCCCACGACGATGACCAGAAGCGGACCATGGCTAGGCTGGCGGCTCCTCGGTCCGGGCGCGGTGTCGTGCGCCGGCACTCGACCGAAACGGCGGGGCTCCTCGACAATGGCGACGACGCAGGTCAACGGCACCAACGACGAGACCCCGGCGGGCCCGCCGCGCCGGCGCGTCCCGATGGCGCTGGTCACATGGGTCTTCGTGGTCCTCATCCTGTCGATCGTGGTGGTGCTCCTCGTGGTGAAGATCACCCGGGGAACGACCACGGTCGTCCCGCCCCCGGTGGCCCCGGCCTCAGAGGGCGTGGTGCACACCGTGACGACGGTCCCGAGCGCGGTCTTCGACGCCGTCGGCGCCCAGCAAGCGGCGGACCCCGGCGAGGCGGTCCTGTCGGGACAGCCGGCGGTGTCGATCGGGGGTCGGCCGGCCGTGGTCTACGTGGGAGCGGAATTCTGCCCATATTGCGCGGCGGAACGGTGGGCTCTCGTTGCCGCGCTCGGGCGATTCGGCACCTTCTCGCATCTTGGCGCCACGACGTCGTCGGACGTCGAGGTCTTTCCCGGGATTCCGACCTTCACCTTCGACGGCACGACCTACCGGAGCCGTTACGTCACGTTCGCGGCGGTCGAGGAATACGGTGACCGGCCTTCGGCCACGGCTCCGGCCGGTTTCCCCAAACTGCGGGACCCGACTCCTGTCGAGTGGGCACTGCTCAAGCGCTATGACACCGAGCCGTTCGTGCCCGGGACGGGCACCTTCCCCTTCGTCGACGTGGACAACCGCCTGGTGGTCTCGGGGTCGGGGATCGGGTTCTCCCCCGGTGTCTTGCAGGGCAAGTCGATGACGCAGGTCGCCGACGACCTCGCCGAACCGACGAAGTCCGACACCCAAGCGCTATTGGGGGCAGCCAACAAGCTGTCGGCCGCCATCTGCGCAGCCACGGGGGGCAGACCGGCGTCGGTCTGCACGTCTCCGGGCGTCCGAGCCGGAGCCAGCCGGCTGGGCCTGCCCTGACCTCGGATCGGGCCGGCGTCAGCCGGCGCGACGCTGCAGGACCTGCTTGCGCTCGTTCTCGTTGAGGCCACCCCAGATGCCGTGCGGCTCACGGATCCTGATGGCGTATTCGAGACAGTCCTGCTGGACCACGCACGACGCGCAAATATCCTTGGCGCGGTTCTCCCGCTCGATCTTGTCTTCTTTGCGCTCGGCGTGGGTGGGCGGGAAGAAGACCGCCGATTGCGGTCCCCGACAAGCCGCCCGAGCCTGCCAAGCCTCCCCCAAAGTTCGAGTCTGCACTCCCCCTCCTGAACGTGACGCTACTCCCATGTCTGTGAACCCGACAAGGGGTGTGACCAGGAAGTTCTCCCCATTTAAGGTCCCACGGGCCAGTACCGCCAACGGGCTCGCCCAGCGTTTCGGACATGGCATCCGCTCTTGAGGCGACACTTCGCGCTCATTGGGAGGGGCCAGATACGCTCGGCCGCACATGGACGTCGCCACCTTTTGCAGCAAGAGCCGGGTCCTGGTGGTCGCCGGCAAGGGTGGGGTCGGCAAGACCACGATCACCGCCGCTCTGGCCCGAATGGCCGCTCACGCGGGCCTGTCGGTCCTCGTGGTGGAGCTCGAGGGCAAGCCCGGAGTTCCTACCGCGTTCGGGGGGTCCGGAGCACTGCGGTACGACGAGGCCCACCTTTCGGGCGTCCAGTCCCTTCCCGGGGGCGGGACGGTCCGGGCCCGGCGGATCACCCCCGATGACGCCCTGCTCGAGTACCTCGCCGACCACGGGATGAAGCGGATCTCGAAGCGCCTGGTGTCCTCAGGGGCCCTCGACGTCGTGTCGACGGCCATCCCGGGCATCCGGGACATCCTGGTCCTCGGCAAGGTGAAGAGCCTCGAGCGCCAGCGCGCCGCCGATCTGATCCTCGTGGACGCGCCCG
>JADGOL010000116.1 GCA_017882995.1 Acidimicrobiales bacterium
CGCGCCTTCAGCAGTGCTTGGAATTCCCACGTTGCAGCCCATCGCTCCCAGTAGGCGCCGTAGCTGTCGAGGGACCGCGTGAGGGGCCCCGCTCGCCCTTCGGGACGGAGGTCGACGTCGACCCGGAAGCATTGCTGCGCGATCTGCAGGATCCGCCGAGCCGTGCCATCCTCGGGATCGCCCGCCGTGACGAACATGATGTCCACGTCACTCGCGTAGTTGAGCTCGCGTCCGCCGAGCTTGCCCATGCCGATCACCGCCATGGCACTCCCCGCGCTCCCGAGCGCGACGGCACCGTCGAGCACTTGACGAGCAAGCTCCGCCAGCGCCTTCCCGACGTGCTCGAGCGTGTCGAGCCCGAGCAGGTCACGCGCCGCGATGCGGAGCAGTGCGAGGTGCTTCGAGCGTGCCAGGGCAGCCGGCTCCGAGCGGTCCACCGTGACCGGTCGGTCGAGAGAATCGAGGACGTCGAGCGCCGACGGGTCGACGACACAGAGTCGACCCAGTGAGTTGCTCGCCGCGCTCACACGGACCAGCGCC
Organism: Acidimicrobiales bacterium; assembly: GCA_017882995.1. Classification (GTDB taxonomy): domain Bacteria; phylum Actinomycetota; class Acidimicrobiia; order Acidimicrobiales; family UBA8190; genus Chersky-840. The sequence continues at coordinate 541 of JADGOL010000116.1, forward strand.
GTCGCCAGGGGGCTGGGCTCGGCGCCCCGCACCAGACGCTCGACGGCCTCAGGATGCTCGTCGACCAGCCGGTGCAAGGTGGCCGAGACGCTTCCGGGCGATGCGGAGCGCTCGGCGAGGCTCATGAGCGCCTCGGGCACCGGCGCCGGTCTGATCGAACCGTTGCCGGCCCGGTGTGCTCCGGGTGACGGCGTGGCCATCTCCGCAGCATGCCAGGCGAGACACGGGAAGGGTGCCGGTAGGATTTCGCCGTGTCCCACCTGCGTTTGGCATTGTGTCAGCTCGACACTGTCGTGGGGGAAGTGGACGGTAATGCCCAGCGCATCATCGACTGCTTGGCGCGCGTCGAGGCGCAAGGTGCCGACCTGGCCGCCTTTCCCGAGCTCGCCATCACGGGCTACCCACCCGAAGATCTCCTGCTGAAGCCGGCCTTCGTGGCCCACAACCTGGCTGCACTTGAAAAAGTCGCGGCGGCCACTTCCGACTGTGTGGCCCTGGTCGGCTTCGTCGACGTCGTCGGGCACGAGGACCTCGACGACGCCGTGGCCCATGCCGCCGGTGCGGGTGCGGTGGCCAGAGAGGCCGCCATCCGGGGAGCGCCTCGCCGTCTTCGCAACGCCGTCGCCGTGTGTGTGGGCGGCAGGGTGCTCGGCGTGTACCACAAGCGCCGGCTTCCCAACTACGGGGTGTTCGACGAGGAGCGCTGGTTCGCGCCGGGGACGACTGGTATCGAGCTCTACGAGATCGCCGGAATGCCCGTCGGCGTGTCGATTTGTGAGGACCTGTGGTTTCCCGACGGGCCGGTCCCGCTGCAGGCGATAGGCGGTGCCCGACTCGTGGTGAACATGAACGCATCGCCGTATGCGATCGGACGAGAGGCCGATCGGCTCGCGGTGGCGCGCCAACGCGTGGCGGAAGCCCCTTGCACAATCGCCTACGTCAACCAGGTCGGCGGTCAGGACGAGCTCGTCTTCGACGGCGGCTCGTTCGTCATGGACGCGGCCGGCACGGTTGTGGCCTCGGCGCCGAGATTCATCGACGCGTCGCTCCTGGTCGATATCCCTGTTCCCCCCGAGAGTCGCGACACCGTCCTCCCGGTGGTGTCGGTGAGCAGTGGCCCTCGTGATCCCGCCCATCGACCGCCGCCGGAGCAGCCGGCTCCGCTCGAGGAGGAAGCCGAGGTCTACGAGGCGCTCGTCCTGGGCACCCGCGACTACCTCAAGAAGAACGGCTTCACCGATGCGGTCATCGGCCTGTCAGGGGGTGTCGACTCGTCGCTCGTGGCTGCGGTGGCGGTGGACGCACTCGGCGCCGCCCACGTGCACGGTTTGTCGATGCCGTCACGCTATTCGAGCGCGGGTTCGATCACCGATGCCGACGCCCTGGCGCAGCGCCTGGGGATCGACCTCAGCCATGTGCCCATCGAAACCGCGCACGCCGCCTTCAACGCTGTCTTGACGGCCGCGCTCGGAGAGGCTCCCACAGGCCTCACCGACGAGAACCTCCAGTCGCGGATTCGTGGGGTGGTGCTCATGGCGGTGTCCAACGCCCGGGGATGGATCGTCCTCACGACCGGCAACAAGAGTGAGCTCGCCACGGGGTATTCGACGTTGTACGGCGACTCGGCGGGTGGCTTCGCAGTGATCAAGGACGTCCCGAAGACCCTCGTGTACCGGCTGTGCCGGTACCGCAACGCCCGCGAGGGTGTGGAGCTCGTCCCCGAGTCCGTGTTGACGAAGGCCCCGTCAGCCGAGTTGCGCCCCGACCAGCGCGACGACCAGAGCCTGCCGCCGTATGAGGTCCTCGACCCGCTGCTCGAGGCGCTCGTACTGCACGACCGGTCGATCGCTGATGTCGTCGGCAGCGGGTATGCGCCAGAGCTCGTGGCCAAAGTGGCGGCGCTGGTTGACGGCGCCGAGTACAAGCGCCGGCAATCCCCCCCCGGCGTCCGCATCACAGCCAAGGCGTTCGGCAAGGATCGGCGCATGCCGATCACGAACCGTTACCGCGACCCGGCGCCCGAGACGACGCCGACTGCCCCTCGAGCAGACGGTGGCGGCGGGGTGGCTCCCCATGCCTGACCGGTTCGATGCGGCGGGACTCGCCATGGGCGGGGGACCTCTCGATGGTGCGGCCCTATCGGGAACAGCGGCGTTGCCCCTCGACGCGCACGCCCGGCTCGTCGGGTCGTACCAATGGGTCGAGCGTCGCCTCTTCGAGATCCTCGGGACGTGGGTCGCCTCGGAGCCGGTGCCCGAAGCCCAGATGATGTTCGACGTGTTCAGCCAACAACACGCCTGGCACGCGGAACTGTTCGCGGATCGGCTGCCCGCGCTCGATTCCGTCGACGCCGACGCCTTGATGGTGGCCCCGAGCCCCGAGGTGGACCGCATGCTGGCGGTCCTGGCCGGCGCCGTGCCCGACGGTGATCGGGACGCGGAGGGGAGTCTCCTGTCTCGGGGTGGAACCCTCGACATCCCGGCGCGTGGCACGCTGCCGCGTCTGGTGGGTATCGGCCGGGTGGTCCTGGCCCGGTTGGTCACGGGATACACCCTCCATCTTCGACGGGTCTCACCGGTTGCGGACGCGCCCATGACCCGCTGTCTCGGTCTCGTGCTGCGCGACGAGGCCGAGGAGTGGCAGGCCCTCGAGGCCCTGACCCAAGCCCTGCTGCGGCGTCCCCACGACGTCGCTGTCGTCACCGCTCACCAGCAGCGCCTCGAAGAGATGATCGCGGGGTCAGGGGCCGGGCTCGTGCCGTGGCCCCTCGGGCCCGACGCTGCGGAGAGAGCACCCAAGCCTTCGTCGACCTGACCTGGCGTCGACCAGGTGTTCGTCGTCGCCGCCGGGGCCGTTTCCAAGGCTCAGGTCTTGACTCCGTCGTTAAACTGATATCCACAGGTGAATTGCATGCGTTGCCCCAAGGCTTCGACCACCGGCAGGGATCGCCGGAGGGTTCCGACGAAGGGTTGAGACGTTGGCAAAGGAGCGCGTCGAGCGCGACGAGGAAGATCTGGTCCGGCTCTACCTGACCGATATCGGGCAATACCCGTTGCTCACCAAGGACGACGAGGTCCGGCTGGCCCAGACCATCGAGGGTGGCCGGGCAGCCGAGCTGGACCTGGCGACGAAGATCAAGGACCTCACACCGGCCAAGCGCCGTGAGTTGAAGCGCAAGATCCAGACGGGCGAACAGGCCCAACAGACGTTCGTCCAGTCGAACCTCCGCCTGGTGGTGTCGATTGCCAAGAAGTACCAGGCTTCGGGGCTCCCCCTCCTCGATCTGATCCAGGAGGGGAATCTGGGTCTGATGCACGCGGTGGAGAAGTTCGATTGGCGCAAAGGCTTCAAATTCTCCACGTACGCCACGTGGTGGATCCGTCAGGCGATCACCCGGGGCATAGCAAACACGGGTCGGACGATCCGGCTCCCGGTGCATGCCGGCGACACCCTGGCCCGCGTCCAGAAGGCACAGGCCCGACTGGAGTTGAAGTTCGGCCGTCCGGCCACGCTGGCCGAGCTCGGCGCCGAGGTCGAGATGCCCGAGGACAAGCTCATCGAGGCTCTGCGTTTCCGGGCTGAACCGTTGTCGCTCTCCGAGCCCCTGCGCGAGGACGGGGACGCGGAGCTGGGCGACGTCGTCGAGGATCGCTCCGCCGAATCACCCTTCGCAGTGGCGGCGACGTCTCTGTTGCCAGAAGAGATCAACCGGCTCCTGTCCCCGCTCGACGAACGCGAACGAGAGATCCTTCGGTTGCGTTTCGGCCTCGACCGGGGTGAGCCGCGCACCTTGGAGGAAGTCGGGGAGCATTTCAACCTCACCAGGGAGCGCATACGCCAGATCGAGGCGCGGGCGATGTCGAAGTTGCGTCATCCGTCATCGGACACCGGTGCTCGCGACCTGCTGACCGTCTGAGCATCTCCAAACGCCTCTGGGGCGCGATTTCCCTGGTCAGAGCCCCGTGACGAGGGGGTCCCGCTCGTGGGTAGGATCCAGTCTCGTGAAGAAGCTGCTGATCCTCGCCATCCTCGTCGGTCTGGGCCTCATCGCCGCCAAGCGGCTGCGCGAAGCCTGATCAAACCTAGGCGCGGGCCTCTCTGTGCCCGTAACGCCTGACGAGTACTGCGGCACCCGTGGCGGCGAGCGCCACACCGGTCAACGCGGCTGCCGTCGGAAGATTGGGCACCGGCACGCGGTCGCGGAGCCGAACCGGTCGGGTGAACTGCAGGGTCTCCCAGTCCCGGTCCCGGGCGAGTCGAGCCAGCACCCGGTCGGGGTTGACCACGACGGGGTGCCCGACCGCCTCGAGCATCGGAACGTCGGTGTAGGAGTCCGAGTACGCATACGACGCAGCCAGGTCGATGCCCTCGAACAAGGCCAGGTCGCGCATGGCCTCGGCTTTGAAGGGCCCGTAGGCGTAGAACGCCATCTCGCCGGTGTAGCGCCCGTCGAGGTCCACCACGGCCCGGCTGGCGATGGCACCGTCCACGCCGAGGTACTCCGCCAGGGGCTGCACGATCTCCTCGGGTGACGCCGAGACCAGGTAGGTCTTTCGCCCCGAGGCGTGGTGCTGCTCGAGGAGCTCGAGTGCCTCGGCGTAGATGATGGGCTCGACGACCTCGTCGAGGGTCTCGCGCACGATGCGCGACACCTCGCCCTGGTCCCATCCTCGGGTGAGCTTCAACACCGACTCACGGATCTTGGCCAGCTTCTGTTCGCTGGCGCCGAGATGCAGGTACACCAACTGCGACGCCAGCGCGCGCACCACCGTGGACCGAGAGATCAAGCCGCCGCGGTAGAAATGGTGGCCAAAGGCGGCCATCGACGCCCGAGCGATGATGGTCTTGTCGAGATCGAAGAACGCCGCCTCCATGGCGGGAATTGTATGGGGGCGACACCTCGACCAGGGACCAGGCTTCGGTGGGGTCGACGGGCCGGTCAAGCGCCTCGTGGCCAGCGACGACGGCTCAGTCACCCACCAGGAGCTGCTGGACGGCCCTCTCGGCCTCTCCGGTCACGAGCACCATGACCTCGTCCCCGGCGTCGAGGACGGTGTCGCCGCGCGGGACCACGAGTCGGTCACCGCGCACCACGGCCACGACCGTCGCGTCGCGGGGAAACTGGAGATCGACCAGGGACGTCCCGGCTGCAGGCGAGCTCTCAGCCAGGGTCACCTCGACGAGATGGGCGTTGCCCCGCTCGAACTGCAGGAGTCTGACGAGCGATCCGACCGAGACCGCTTCCTCGACCAGCGCGGTGAGGAGTTGTGGTGTCGACACCGAGATGTCGACTCCCCACGACTCGTTGAACAGCCACTGGTTGCTGGGGTGGTTCACTCTCGCCACGACGCGGGGAACCGCGAATTCCTGTTTGGCCAGCAACGAGATCACCAGGTTGTCCTCGTCGTCACCGGTGGCTGCCACCGCCACGTCGACCTGCGCCATGCCGGCCGCGTCGAGGGAGCTGACCTCGCACGCGTCGGCAGCCACCCACGTCACGTCGACCGTGGGACGCAGTCGCTCCACGAGGTCGGGGTCTCGTTCGATGAGCAAGACGTCGTGACCGTTGGCGGCCAGGTCCTTGGCGATGGCCGTTCCCACGTTGCCGGCTCCGGCGATGGCGACCCTCACCGTGCGGTACCGAAGGCGCGACCCTCAGGGAGGGCGGCTCCGCCGTCGAATCGGCGCTCGAGCTCACCGACCGCGTCCTTGAGCACGGCCAGGTGGAGCACGTCACCCTCCTGGCCCACGAGGTCGGAGACTTCGAGTCGAGGCATGCCGGCGCGGGTGACCGCGACGACCTTGACCTTCCCCGGCATGCCGAGGTCGCGCAATGCCTTGCCGGCCCAGGACTCGGGAAGCACGCGCTCGACGAGGACCAGGTGCCCCGAGGGGTCGCTCCATTCCCCGACCACTGCATCGGGGACCAGTCGATGCATCACCTGGTCGATCGTCCACGTCACGGTGGCGACGGTGGGGATCCCGAGTCGTTGGTAGATCTCGGCCCGACGGGGGTCGTAGATCCGGGCCACGACGCTGTGGATGCCGTAGTTCTCCCGCGCGATCCGGGCGGTCAGGATGTTGGAGTTGTCCCCGCTGGTCACCGCCGCGAGCGCACCGGCCTGCTTGGCCCCGGCCTTGTCGAGGTCGTCACGGTCGAAGCCCGAGCCCACGATCGATGTCCCGGGCCAGTCCGCCGGCAGGCGCCGAAAAGCGCGCGAAACCTTGTCGATGATCGACACCGTGTGGCCCTGTTCGACCAGTC
>JADGOL010000117.1 GCA_017882995.1 Acidimicrobiales bacterium
GCGGCGGGAGCGCCGCTCCGTGGACGTGGGTGGCGAGCCACATCCCGATGCCGATGAGCACGGCGAACAAGACGAACACGACCGCCAACGTGATGTAACGCGCGTTGGGATTGCGAGACTCCGACAATCGTGTCGCTCGGAGACGGGCCAGATCGACCGCATCGAGCCCTCGCGAGGACGCCGCGTCGGAGCCGACGCCAGAGCCATCCGGGAGCTCGTTGACGATGGCCTTCAGCTCTTCGGTCGATCCGGCCGCGTTGATGGCGAGCACTCGGCGCGTGTACTCGTATGCCTCGAGGTGGCCGGCCTCGAAATCGGCGAGAACCCGCCGGAGGTAGGGCTCTCGTATCTCGAGCCCCGGATCGGCCCCCCCGGGTCGGGACGGGCCCAGCGGTTCGTGGCTGAACGAGGATGTGGCGTCGTCCATCTCACAATTGTCGGCCGTCGGCGTCGGGAACTGCAACGCTTTTCGACCCTTTTCACGGGCAGATGCCCTGGTCACCGCCCTGGGTGTGTCCGCTGGGCTTCGGATATGGTGCGCCGATGCAAGTCGACGGGGGTATCGGGTTCGATCCGAGCGACGCGGTCAAGACCGCACAACGAGCCGAGGCTGACGGCTTCGACGGGCTGTGGTGCGCTGAGACGGGACACGACCCGTTCCTCCCCCTCCTGCTCGCCGCCGAACACACCGAACGCATCGAGCTCGGCACCGGGATCGCGGTGGCCTTCGCCCGCAACCCCATGAGCACGGCGGTGCTGGCGAACGACCTTCAGTCGTTCTCCAAGGGTCGGTTCATGCTGGGGCTGGGTTCACAGATCAAACCCCACATCGAGAAGCGCTACTCGATGCCGTGGTCCCACCCCGCCCCGCGCATGCGCGAGTTCATCACGGCGATGCGGGCCATCTGGTCGGCATGGCACGACGGGACCAAGCTCGCCTTCCGAGGAGAATTCTACAAGCACACGTTGATGACGCCCTTCTTCAACCCCGGGCCCAATCAGTACGGCGCTCCCAAGGTCTTCCTCGCCGCAGTGGGCCAGCTCATGACCGAGGTCGCCGGCGAGGTCGCCGACGGCCTTCTTGCCCACGGCTTCACGACGGCGCGATACATGCGCGAGGTGACGTTGCCGGCGTTGGATCGAGGGCTCGCTCGAGCAGGTCGGACCCGAGAGGGCTTCGAGATCTCGTACCCGGCCATGATGGTCACGGGGAGCAACGAGGCTGAGATGCAGGCCGCCACCCAGGCCGTCAAGCAGCAGCTGGCGTTCTATTCGTCGACACCCGCCTATCGGCCGGTGCTCGAGCTGCACGGGTGGGGTGATCTGTTCAGCGAGCTCAACACGTTGTCGAAGAGAGGCGAGTGGGTGAAGATGGCTGACCTCATCCCCCCCGACATGCTCGACGCGTTCGCCGTCACCGGGGACATCGGGGAGGTCCCGGGGAAAGTCGTGGAGCGCTATGGGGACATGGTCACCCGGGTGAGCTTCTACGCCCCGTACCGAATGGACCGAGAAAAGATCCAGGAGCTGCTGGCCGGGTTCAGGGCGTCGTAGTCACCTCGCGACACGGCGGCGATCCGCCGGCCGCCGGTGCATCAGGTGACGAAGTTCACGAGCCGGGGCGGCCGGGCGACCACGCGGGCCGGCTCGGTGCCACCGAGTGCACCGGCCACGCGCTCTGACGCGGCGGCGAGCGCCACGGCGGCCTCCTCGGTGATGTCGGGTGACACTTCGATCCGGTCGCGTACCTTGCCATTGACCTGGACCACCATTGTCACGCGCTCTGCACGCGCAAGGTCCGCGTCGAACGACGGCCAGGTCTCGGCATGCACCATGGCCCCTTCCCCGTGGCGCCGTTCCCAGGCCTCGGCGGCGATGTGGGGGACCAACGGAGCGAGCAACAGGAGCAGCGCGTCCGAGGCGAAGTCGTTCGTCTCCCGGTGCGGACCTTGGGGCGACTCCCGTTGATAGCGCTGCAGGAGGTGGGAGAACTCCATGCACGCCGCGACTGATGTGTTGAACGACCACCGCTCGAGGTCGTCACTCACCTTGGCGATGAGCTGGTGTGTCGCCCGCGTGATCGCCACGTCCTCGGTCGAAGGTTCGCCTTGGCGGCAGTCGGTGGGCGGCTCCACCGTGAGCCTCCACACGCGGTCGAGGAATCGGCCGCACCCGTCGATGACGTTCTCGGTCTGGTCAGTCCAGTCCATGTTGTCGCCCGGAGGACCCGCGAAGAGGTGAAAGAGGCGTAACGCGTCGGCACCGACGGTGTCGAAATAACGCGACGGTGTGACCAGGTTTCCCCTCGACTTGGACATCTTCTTCCCGTCCATCCTGATCATGCCCTGGGTGAACAGCCGTTTGAAGGGCTCGCGCTCCACGCCGGGAGCGAGCCCGACGTCGATCAGGGCCCTGGTGTAAAAACGCGCATAGAGAAGGTGCAAGATGGCGTGTTCGATCCCGCCGATGTACTGGTCCACCGGCATGAAGTGCCGGGCCTTCTCCGGGTCGAAGGCCTGGTCGTTCGACCAGGGATCGCAGAAACGCAGGAAGTACCACGACGAGTCGACGAACGTGTCCATCGTGTCGGTCTCGCGCTCGGCCGGGCCGCCACATTTGGGACATGTCACATGGAGAAAGCCGGGATGACGCTTGAGGGGAGACTCACCGGTCGGGAGGAACTCGACGTCGTCCGGGGCGAGGACGGGCAGTTGGTCCTCGGGAACCCCGACGATGCCGTCGACCGGGCAGAAGACGACAGGGATCGGGCATCCCCAGTAGCGCTGACGCGACACGAGCCAATCACGGAGGCGGTAGTTGACGGTGCGACGACCGATCCCCTGTTCCTCGAGCCAGGCGATGGCGCGTTCTTTGGCGGCGCCGACGTCCAACCCGTCGAGAAAGCCCGAGTTGATCTTCACCCCGTCACCGGTCCACGCACCGTCGTCGAATCCGTCGGGGGGTTGCGTGGTCCGGTCGATGGGAAGGTGGTGGGCCTGGGCGAAATCCCAATCCCGCTCGTCCTCGGCCGGGACGGCCATGATCGCACCGGTGCCATATCGCATGAGCACGTAGTCAGCCACAAAGACCGGGATGGCCTTCCCGTTGAACGGATTGACGACGTGGCCGCCGGTGAAGGCACCTCGCTTGGCGAGGACCTCGGCGCCGTGCTCCGAGGTTCGATCGAGCTCGCTCTTGCCGGCCGTGGAAGTGCGAAGGTTCTCCACCTCGGTTCGTTGCTCCGGCGTGGTGAGCACGTCTACCAGGGGATGCTCGGGGGCGACGACGGCATAGGTCATCCCGAAGCTCGTGTCCGGCCGCGTCGTGAAGACGCGCAGCACGAGACCGTCGGACTGGCCCCCCACGACCTGGAGGTCGAACTCGACACCCTCGGAACGTCCGATCCAGTTCCGCTGCATGGTCTTGACCCGCTCGGGCCAGTCGAGCTCGTCGAGTGCGTCGAGCAGCTCGTCGACGTACGTGGTGGTGCGGAAGAACCATTGTTCGAGCTCGCGCTGGACCACGACGTCGCCCGAACGCTCACAGGTCCCGTCCGCCAACACCTGCTCGTTCGCCAATACCGTCTGGCAGCCCGGGCACCAATTGACCGGGGCCAGGGCGCGATACGCCAGGCCGGCTTCGAACAACTTCAAGAAGATGACCTGGTTCCATCGGATGTAGGACGGGTCGTGGCTTCGGATCTCGCGACGCCAGTCGTAGACGGCACCCAGTCGCTTCACGCTGGCCTTGAGCTCGGCGATCCGGGCATCGGTGAACGTACGGGGATGCTCGCCGGTCCGGATGGCAGCGTTCTCGGCGGGGAGCCCGAAGGAGTCGAAGCCGAAAGGTGACAGTACGGCGAAGCCCTGCATGGTGCGGTGCCGGACGAACAGGTCACCGAAGGTGTAGTTCCGAACATGGCCCTGGTGGGCAGACCCGCTCGGATAGGGGTACATGCACAGGACGTACTGCGGGGGGCGGGGATCGTCGGCGTCGATCTCGTAGAGGTGGCTGTCAGCCCAGCGCTGCTGCCACTTGAGCTCGACTTCCTGCACGTCGTAGGGCCGCCCCATCCCCGGATTCTACGGACTGGGGCGCACCGCCTCGGACACCGCCGCCCCCTGCCCGACCAGGGTCGGAGCGGTCGCGCGAGATGTCGTCACGACCCCTCGCGGCGCTCCGGACCCTCGTGGTCGGGCCAAGCGGGGCTGGTAACGTGGCGGCTCGTCCCGGGGGCGTAGCTCAGTTGGTAGAGCGCTTGACTGGCAGTCAAGAGGTTCGAGGGTTCGAGTCCCTTCGCCTCCACTCTGTGGTGTCGCGAGACATCGGAGACAGATGTCGCGAGACATCGTGGACACCCAGGTCATCCCTGAGGTTGGTAGTCCCGGGTTGGATCCAAGGTGAGGCGACGCATCAGGCGCCCCGCCTGGTTGAGAACCCGAACGTCACGGTGGGCCACGAGCAACGTCACCCGCTGGCCGGCATAGCGGCGCCCGAGCGCGAATCCGGGGTGCCCGCCGTGTACGGCGACATTCCAGCATTACCCATCTGACCAGCGCAGTTGGCTTTCGGCAACAGTTTCGATCTTGGATCGACGAACGCCATGTCAGAGGTCGATGACACAGTGTCAGCCCACCCGGCATTCACATCACCGGGGAAGCTCCCGGCACGACGGGAGACTTATCCACGAGATGGCGTGAACACCGAGATAACATTTTCTCGTCGCTCAGACGACACAGACCGCCGCCTAGTCCTTGCGGGGTTCACAAAGGACAGGCGGCACATGGCAACCGAACGGCAGCTGTCAAAGGTGCTGAGCGAGTTCGCTCGTACGATGGTCACGAATTTCCCCATCCAGGGGATCCTGGATCATTTGGTCCAGCAAACAGTGGACATCTTGCCGATCACGGCGGCCGGGGTTACCCTCATCACCCCCGGGACCCAGCCACGCTATGTCGCCGCGTCCGACGATTCCGCGTTGCGGTTTGAGAAGCTGCAGACCGAGCTAGACGAGGGGCCCTGCTTGGCGTCCTTTCGGACGGGCGAGGCTGTCAGCGTGCCTGACCTCCGATCCGATGACCGCTTCGACAGGTTCCGTCCTCGCGCATTGGAGGCCGGGCTCGCTGCCGTTTTTGCTTTCCCCCTTCGCCAGGTCGACAAGCAACTCGGTGCCCTCGACCTCTATCGGGATACACCAGGGACGCTGAGCGATGCTGACATGGGGGTAGCACAGACACTGGCAGATGTGACTGCGGCCTATCTGGTCAACGCCGAAGCCCGAGACGAGGCGATCCAGGCATCACAGATCAAGTCCGACTTCCTCGCCAACATGAGCCACGAGATCCGCACTCCCATGACCGGAGTCATCGGAATGGCCGATCTCCTCCTCGAAACCAAGCTCAACGCCGACCAGCGCGACTACGCAGAGACGGTACGCAACTCGGGACAAGCCCTCCTGAGCGTTATCAACGACATCCTGGACTACTCAAAAGTAGAAGCCGGAGTGGTTGAGATGGAGATCACGAGTTGTGACCTCCGGACGATTGTCGACGATGTCATGGACCTGATGGCTCCCCAAGCGCAGACCAAAGGAATACAACTGATGGCAGCCATCGACCGGTCGGTGCCCGGCCTGGTCCGCACTGACCGGGGACGAGTTCGTCAGGTGCTCATCAACCTGGTCGCCAACGCCATCAAATTCACCAGCACCGGGGAGGTCGTCGTCCGCGCCGCGCCCGCCATCGGCACCATCGAGCAGGAGGGCACGTCAGTCCTGCGCTTCGAGGTCACCGACACGGGGCGCGGCATGTCCCCAGATGAGCTCAAATTGATCTTCCGCCCCTTCATCCAATCCGACACGTCAACCTCACGGAAGTTTGGTGGGACCGGGCTCGGGCTCTCCATTAGCGCGCAGCTCGTGGCGCTGCTCGGCGGCGACATCGGAGTCACCAGCCAACCAGAGATGGGGAGCACTTTCTGGTTCACCATCCGCGTCCACGACCAGCCGAGCCATATCGCCGACGAGCTTCGATCGCCCGACGCCGACTTGTCCGGACGGACGGCACTGGTCGTAGATGGCAACGCCACGCGGCGCATCATCCTGACGGAATACCTGACGGGGTGGGGCATGGCAGTGACCGCAGCCGACTCCGGTGAGGCGGCCGTCTCAAAGCTTCAGGTGGCCGCGGACGATGGATCAGCGTTCGCGCTGGTCGTCGTCGACCAGCACGTACCCGGAACCAACCAGCTCGACCCCTCCGCGGCCGTGCTCGCCGCTCCACTCGGGACGACCCAGATGGTCGTCATGACCGGTCTGGGAGCCCATCTTGACCGCCCACCTTCAATGCGCACCGGGGCGCTCGCGACGCTGTTGAAGCCAATTCACCAACGGCACCTCTACACATGCGTCAGAGCCGTGCTCGGCCTGCCGATACCCACCCCCCTTACGCCCACCACAACATCGACACCGTCCACACCAACCCCAACCGCCCGCCTCCTGCTGGCCGAGGACAACCTCGTCAACCAGAAGGTCACCGTTGTCATGCTCACGAGCGCCGGGTACCAGGTAGACGTCGTGCTCAATGGGATTGCCGCCGTAGACGCCGCAGACACCGGCGACTACGACGCCATACTCATGGATTGCCAGATGCCAGAGATGGACGGCTACCAAGCCACGGCCGCCATCCGGGCCCACGAAGGCCCACGCCACCACACACCCATCATCGCCCTGACCGCCGACGCACGCCAAGAAGACAAACGCCGCTGCCTAGCCGCCGGTATGGACAGCTACCTCGCCAAACCTGTCGCCAAGACAGCTCTCCTCAACCTCCTGCTCGAAACGCTCAAGACCGCACCGGCGGCGACAGCCAGCATCTCCTAACGCGCAGATTCTTGGATCAAAGCACCGAGCAGTCCGATCTTCGCAATTGCCTTGCATCAGGAGGCAAGATCGGCGGGGCACCGGCGACCATGTGGCTCGACCGAGTGGGATGGGCAGGGCTGCCGCGGGGGCGGAAGGGCTGCATTCGGATTCACGTACCCACGAGGACGACACTGGATTGAGGTTGCAATCACTCCGGTCCAAGGAGTCGAAACAGCAGTCTCCGCTAGGTTCCACTCCACGCCCGAATGGGGTTGGAGATCCTCGAGCGGGGACCGAACGCAGTCATCAACAGGCTGGGTGCCTGGAATCAGGTTGCTACCGAGCGGGGAGCCCTCGTCGACTCTTCGCTCACCGGCTCCGGAAGGCGCGCCGGATCAGGCTCTTCGGGATGGTGCATCGCCGTTTGCGAACGGAAGGTGATCTCTCCGACCGCGTGCGGCGAGCGGATCATTTATCGAGTTCGGTAAGCACTTCACCGATGATCTTCGTCGTCTCATGAGCCGAGAGCGGGTCGCCGCCTTCGGCCTCTGCGATCTCAGCGGCAAAGTCTTCGACCGAGTGAACACCGCCGACGAGGACGTGGCGCAACGCTTCACCGC
>JADGOL010000118.1 GCA_017882995.1 Acidimicrobiales bacterium
GGGGGGCGAGAAGCAGCGCATCGCCATCGCCCGCCTGTTGTTGAAGGCCCCCGACATCGTGGTCCTCGACGAGGCCACCGCCCATCTGGACTCGGAGTCCGAGGTCGCCGTGCAGCAGGCACTGAAGACCGCGCTGGCTGGTCGGACCTCGCTGGTGATCGCGCACCGGCTCTCGACGGTGCGCGAGGCGGACAAGATCCTCGTCATCGAAGAGGGGCGGATCGTGGAGGAGGGTCGCCACGACGAGCTCCTCGCGTCGGGCGGGCTCTATTCCGAGCTCTACACGACGCAGTTCGAGCACCAGGCCGACTCCGACTCCGATGGGCCCGTGCTCACCGGCGCGCCGGTCCGGGGCGACGTGGGTCAGGGATCGGGGACCGGGACCGGGGGCGACGGGCCCGTATAGCGGGCCGACGGACGGATGAGGCGGTTGTGGGCGGCCTGTTCGATGACGTGCGCCGACCACCCGATGACCCGACCCGCCGCGAAGGTGGGCGTGAACATCTCCCGGGGAAGCCCGCAGGTGGACATCACGACGCCGGCGTAGAACTCGACGTTGGTGAACAACCGGCGCCCGGGCTTCATGTCGGCCAGGACGTCGACCGCAGTGCGCTCGACCTTCTCGGCCAGCTCCACCAGGGGCCCCCCGAGAAAGCGGGCCACGTCGCGCAGGAACAGCGAGCGGGGATCGTCGGTCTTGTAGACACGATGACCGAAACCCATGACGCGGTCGCCGCGCTCGACCGCGCCGCGGAGCCAACTGTCGGCCTGATCGGCGGAACCGATCTCGTCGAGCATGGCGAGGGCGCGACTAGGGGCACCCCCGTGCAGGGGGCCTGACAGGGCACCGATGGCCCCGCACACCGCGGCGGCCAGATCGGCCCCTGTCGAGGTGATCACGCGGGCTGTGAAGGTCGACGCGTTGAACCCGTGGTCGATGGTGAGGATCTGGTACTGCTCGACGGCGCGCGCGTCCAACGGCGTCGGCTCCTCTCCGGTCACCATCCACAAGTAATTCGCGGCGCTCGACAGGTCGGTTCTCGGTTCGACCGGTGCGCGACCTTCGCCGAGGTTGTAGGCGGCGGCCATGATCGTCGGCACCACCGAGCACAACCGCAGTGTCTGGGCCCGCAGCTCGGCACCGTCGATGTCATGGGTGGGGCGCCAGCCCAGCTCGGCACCGAGCAACGACACCGCCGTTCGCAGGACCTCGAACGGCGAGCCCTGCTTGGCCACCTCGGGCAACATCTCCGCCAAGCCGGGAGTCAGGGCGCGCCGCTGCGCCACGTCGGCGGCGAACCGACGAGCCTCACCGGCATCGGGGAGCTCTCCTTCGAGGAGCAGGTACCAGACGTCCTCGAGCGATCGCCGCGCCGCCAGATCCACCGCCGAGTACCGGCGATAGTGGAAGAACCCTTCCTCGCCCCGGACGTCGCCGAGCTCGGTCTCCGCCGCCACCACGCCCTCGAGCCCGGCCGGGATCTCCGTCCCGTGCTCGTCGGCGGGGCGCAGACGGGCCATTCCCATCAGATCGCGCAACGACACCACGCCCACGAGCTCGTGCCCGTCCACCACCGGCAGATGCCGGTAGTTGTGATGCGCCAGGCTGATCCAGGCCGCACCGACCTCTTCGTCGGGCCCGAGGACATCGGGGTTCGCCGTCATCCACAACTCGACCGACTCCGCGCTCGCCACAGTCGCGGCGGCGGCAGCGCGCAGAAGGTCGCGCTCGGTCAGGATGCCCGCCACCTTGCCCCGTTCGGTGACGATGACCGATCCGATACCCGCGTCGCGCATGGTGCGGGCGACTTCGGCCAGGGAGGTCCCCGCCTCACAGGTCACGGCGGGGGCGGACATGAGATCACGGACGACGGTCGGCATGGGCAGGGCTCCGTTCCTGGACGGCGGGTCCGTCGTTGCGGCTGGTCAACACCATCTTGCTCCCCTTCTCCCTCGTGTGTAAATGTTGATCAACTCAATATCACCGGGTGGAACGAGACGGAACGAGGCGGAACGCGACAGTGAGCTGGTGACACGGATGCTCGAGAGCGCCGATGCGGCCCGGCGGTTGGGAGTCAAACTGCCGACCCTCTACGCCTATGTCAGCCGGGGCCTGCTCGTGTCACACCCCGCACCCGAGGGCCGCCGGAGCCTGTTCGCGGCCGAGGACGTCGAGGCACTCGCCAAGCGCTCTCGGGGCGGCCGGACCACCGAGACCAGGCTGGCCACGGTGACGACCTCCACCACTCAGCTGCGCGACGACGGTCCGGTCTACCGGGGGACCCCCGCCATCGAGCTCGCCACTTCCGTCCCTTACGAACAGGCCGCCGAGCTGCTGTGGCGCGGCGATCCCCAGGCGGCGAGCGGTTGGGAGCCCTTTGCCTTGAGTCCGCCGACCACCCTCGGCGCGTCGGACCGCCTGCGCTGGGCCGTCGTCATGGCCGGCGCCGGTGATCCCTTGCGCTCGGACCTGCGTCCCGCCTCGGTCGTCGCCGTCGCCCGGCGTCTGGTGGCGACGATGGTCGAGGTCCTCCCGAGTCCGCGAGCTACGGCTCCCGCGCCCGCGCTCGAGCTCGGCGCCAACCGTTGGGAGAACACGGTGGCGGGCGCACTGACGGCGCGGCTCGCGTCGGACCCCGACACCGACCTCGTGCGAGCGGTCAACGCCGCGCTGATCCTTCTTGCCGACCACGAGCTGGCGACCTCCACCGTGGCGGTGCGGGTGGCCGCGTCGGCGCGCGCCAATCTCTACGACGCCTTGTTGGCGGGGCTCGGGGTGGTGGCCGGCCCGTTGCACGGGGGGGCATCCCAGCTGGCCTACGGCCTCATGCGAGACGCCGAGGAGCTCGGCCCCGAGCGTGCCCTCGACGAGACGCTGCGCTGGCAGCAGCGGTTGCCGGGATTCGGACACTCGGTCTATCAGGGAGACGACCCTCGCTTCACGGTCCTGAAAGCCTTCGTGGACGAGCTGGGACCGCCCGAGCGCCGCCAGGTCCTGGACTCGCTGTTGGCGTTGGCCGCCGAACGTGGCATCCCCGGCCCCAACGTCGATCTGGGGTTGGGCGCACTGACGCGTGCCGCGGGCATGGCCGATGACGCCGGTCGCACCATCTTCACGATCGCCCGCGTGGCGGGGTGGACGGCGCACTATTTGGAGGAGCTCGAAGAACGACCCATCCGCTACCGGGCCAGGGCCGTCTACGCGTCTCGCCCGTGACCGGCCCGGTCCAACTCGCCGCGTGCCCGACGCGACGGCGCCCGCACTCCCGTGTCGGGTGGCGGGCGCCGTTCCTCGATTGTCAGCGCCTTCGAAAGATGTGGGGCGGGACCCCCGTTCCGGCTTCAAACGCCGTGGTCTTTGCGACTGGGCCCTCGCACAGAAGCGACGAGAACGATCGTCGCCTGTGTGTCCGGGGAATCAGTCCCGCCGGGGAGACCCATGTCACCCCGCTACCCAGCACCTGAAAGGCGCTCTGTTAAGGCCCGACGCACCAGCCGCCTCACCTCCTTCATCCCGGACGATCAATGCCTTCCCATCCTGCGCCTCACCGGTCCACGCCGGGTAGGGACCAAAGTCCCTCCCGCGCCTCGCGTCATGGAATCGCGTCGTGGACTGGCATCTCGGACCAGGGAACTAGGGCCCGATCAGGCTGGCGATGTCGCCGTACATGAGCTGCTTGTGTCTTGCCACGACCTCGGGGTTCTTCCCCGCCAGCTCGGTGGCGAGCGCGACCGCCCTAGGGAGGACTTCGCTCTCGGGCGCGCCGTCTTTCGCAATGCGAGCGGCGAGGGCGGCCTCGGCGTCATAGCGCTTGCCCGTCGTGACGGCCTCGTGCAGCGTGGTTCTCGGCAGTCGCGCCGCCACGACCGCGTGCATCGTGGGTGTGAGGGGCAGTCCGAGGTCGACCTCGGGGAGACACCAGTAGCCACGGTCGGACCGCATGATCATGAAGTCGTGGGCGGTCGCCAACATCGCTCCGGCGGCGAAGGCGTGACCGTTCACCGCGGCAACGGTCACCGCCGGGAACATCAGGATGCGGACCAGGAGTCGATGGACCTCGTCCATGAAGCCACCGGGGTCCGGCGACGTGCCGAGCCAATCCAGGTCGAGCCCGTTGGAGTAGAACTTGCCCGCGCCCGTCGTGACCAACGCCGTCGGAAGCCCCGCGCTCTGGACCTGGTCGAGTGCCCCGTTGACCTCACCCACGAAGGTCTCGTTCAACCGATTCTCGCCGGACTGGAAATGGATGACCCAGACCGGGCCGTCGTGTTCGAGCTCGATCATGGTCTCCTCCTTCCGCCGACCTCGTCGATTGCCGACCTGACGATACCGGCCACGATCTCCGCCGAATCAGCCCGCGGCTCGGTGTTCCGAAGTGTGCGGCTGGGCGTGATGGCGCCTTCCGAAGGGCAGGACCGTCTCCGCCCGATCCTGATCTGGCTCGGCGCTCTCGCCCCTCCACCCCGACGCGATCCTCAATCGTGACAAGAGGGTGGGACTCGACTCCCACAGGGAAACAACAGGTTCGAGTCCCACCATGGAGGCTGTGGGCCTGACGGTGCGAACAGTCCTGACGGCGACACGGAAATTCGGCCCACCGCCCCCCGTGGGCCCGCCCGACGGTGCATACTCGTGACGGGGGGATCCGGCCTGTGACCAAAGACGACAGCGGTTCAGGGTTCGCGACGCGGCACCATTTCCGCTTCTGGCGGTGGGTGGCATTCCACCCTCCCATGCGCGATCCCGGGTCCCGTGGGTGCAGCGAGAGGGCAGTGACCTGTCAGGAGTGCAACTCCGACCTCGGCACCATCGACGATCCACTCGACGGGTTCTTCATGGCATGGCGCCACCGGAGGATGGTCCGTCGGGGTGCATCCTCGTAACACCGGTACCGACTCGTAGTCGACCGGCGCCGAGGGCGATGGGTACGCTCCGGCGCATCACATCCCGACACGTCGAGCACTCCGAGACCGAGGCCCCGGACACCCTGCGGGGACCGCCCACCGAGACGGCGCGTCCCGTGCTGCGCGGCTGGCTCCATCTCGTCTCGTTCTTCGTCACGTTGGTGGCCGGGCCGATACTCGTGGCCCACGCCCACACCGACGGCGCACGAGCCGCGCTGACGGTGTACGTGGTGTCATTGGCGGCTCTGTTCGGCGTGAGTGCCGCCTTCCACCGCGTCCGGTGGTCCCCGGCGGGACGCCGGCGCATGCGGCGCGCCGACCACGCCACCATCTTCCTCGCCATCGCCGGCACCTACACCGCGGTGGCCGGTCTGACCGTGCACGGGTGGGCGCAGGTCCTCGTGTTGTGTCTCGTGTGGTTCGGAGGTGCCATCGGCATCACCGTTCGGCAGGTGTGGCTGGACGCTCCGAAATGGGCGATCGCCGTGCCCTATGTCGTGGCGGGATGGTCCGCCCTGGCCATCATCCCGCAGCTCCTGCACGGCCTCGGGGGGGTCGGCTTCGGGCTCATTCTCGCCGGTGGTGCTTGCTACACGACCGGCGCGGTCTGCTACGCCATGAAACGACCGAACCCGGTGCCGGGCGTCTTCGGATACCACGAGGTGTTCCACGCGCTGACC
>JADGOL010000119.1 GCA_017882995.1 Acidimicrobiales bacterium
ATGCCCGACGTCGTCGCTCCCCGTCGACAGGTCGATGGCCGCCAACGCGCTGTGCACGGCGCGCCCGATCTGCAACGCCGTGTCCGCGTCGCGCCACAATGGCCCCGTGGCGTCGGGCGATCCCGGATCCGCCCCGTTGGCCCGGGTCGGTCGGGGGCGGTGCGCGGCATCGACTCCCGGGTCGACCGAGTCCGGTACGTGGTCGAGCGCGGCCCGTTGCGAGATGGCGGTGGCCGTCGTCACCGGGGCCCGTCGGGTCGAGGCCAGCGCCAGGGCGCGTCGTGCCGCGAAGGCTGCCACTCCCTGGCGCCAGGCGACCACCTCGGTGTCTTGCTCACTGGGCACGGGCGCCGACGCCGGGCCCAGGCCGAGGCCCGCCAGCACCCTGGCGACCGCCTCGGTCGGGGGTACCTCATCGGGGTCGTCCACGGTGGTGAGCGCCGCGATGGGCAGGCGTCGCCACAGCGAAGCAGAGCGCAGGCAGATCTCTTGGAGTTGCGCAGCGACGGTGGGGGCGGCGTTCGAGTTCTCTTTGAGCTCTTTGTGATGCAGGCAGAGGACCAGATGGTCTCGTGCCCTGGTCATGCCCACATACAGCAGGCGGTGTTGCTCGAGGGCGTCGAGCTCGCGCTCGCGCGTGTGGGCCTGGTCGAACCCCGAGGAACGGAGTTGCCCGCCGCCTCGCAGCTGCGGGGTGCCGTCCTCGCCCCACAACACCGCCGGCGGTCGCTGCCCCGTCGCCACCTCGCGTTCGAGGCCGGCCAGGATCACGATCGGGAACTCGAGGCCCTTGGAGCCGTGGATCGTCATGACCCGCACGGCGTCGTCGTCGGGGTCAGGTGGGCCCACCCCACCGCTGCGGCGGTCGTCTTCGGCTTGGAGCTCGGCCCACGCCAGGAACGACCGCAACGACCCGCCCACCGTCTCGTCGAAGAGCCGGGCTTGGTCCATGAGCCAGCGGAGCCGCTGCCAGTGGTCGCGTGGGCGGTGGTAGGCGAGACAGAGCTCGAAGCTGCGAAGTTCCTCGAACGCCCGCGCCACCATGGCCGAGGGCTCGCGCCACCAACGCTCGTCGTGCAGCCGAGCCAGCACCGCCATGGCGTTGGCGACGGGATGGGTTTCGAGGCCCTCGGGCGCGCCGTCGCGCAGATCCCACGTGCCGCCCGCCTGGTGCCAGGTGACGAGGTCGTCGTCACCACACGCCAGGCCCGGGCTCCGCAGCGCGCCGAGCACGGCCACGGCGTCGACGGGGTTGTCCGTGGCGTGCAGGACGGCGAGGACGTCGCGCACCTCGTCGGATCCCCACAGCAGCGCCACGCCCTCGAGCCGGTAGGGGATGCGGGCCTCCTCGAGAGCCTCTTCGAGCGCGGCCAGGGCCGTGCGCGCCGGGAGCAGCACGGCGATGTCACGCCAGTGCGCCGCCCGGGTGGTGTGGTCGTGCTCGTCGAGGACCGCCCAGCGGGTGTCATGGATGTCGTCGATCGTGATGGCCAGGTCGTGGGCGGCGGCCCGCCGCACCTCGGCGATGCTCGTCTTCA
The DNA here is from genome assembly GCA_017882995.1 of Acidimicrobiales bacterium. Classification (GTDB taxonomy): domain Bacteria; phylum Actinomycetota; class Acidimicrobiia; order Acidimicrobiales; family UBA8190; genus Chersky-840. Next base: position 1,539 of record JADGOL010000119.1, read on the forward strand.
TCGGCCCACCGAGCATGACGACGGGGGGCATCCCCGTCGCCGGCCGTCGCCGAGGAGCCGGGGCGGCGTCGGCGGGCTCTTCGGGCCCCGCCCCGATTCCGTCGAGCGACAATTGCACCGAGGCCACTCCGGCTCCGGGTCTCGTCGCGGGCCGTGACGGGCCCGTCGAGCCGCCCCGGTAGCGCAACGCCACCGGATCGCGGTCGCCGATCAGCGCATGATGTGCGGCCTGGCCCTCGACGGGCTCGGTGCCGAAGAGCTCGTCGAAGACGGTGTTGACGAAGGCGAGGATGCCCGGCACCGAACGGAAGTTGGTGACCAGGACGATCTCTTCGCCGATCTGCCGACCCACGTGCGAGAACAACTCGATGTCGGCCCGTCGGAAGCGGTAGATCGACTGCTTGGGGTCTCCCACCACGAAGAGCCCGCCCTTCTCGGCGTGGGCCAGGTCGGCTGATCCGTCCACCGTGGCGGCGATCCGGGCCGCCAACTCGACCTGGATGGGATCGGTGTCCTGGAATTCGTCGATGAGCAGGCGCCGGTAGCGGCGACGCAGCGACCGCGCCGCGCCGAGGTCGTTGCGCAGGAGCCTGCGGGCGTGGACCAGCAGGTCATGGAAACCGAGCCGGCCTTCGGTCCGTCGTTCGTCGGCGACGGCCATGACGAAGCTCGCCAGTCTGGCCCCCAGCTCGCCGAGGATGGCATGGTAACTGGCCCGGAGAAGATCGAGACGCGCCTGCTCCGCGGCGGCACAGGCGTGGCGGACCTCGTCGATATGACCAGCCCAATTCCCCTGCTGGCCGAATTTGCTCCGTAGTGACTTCACGGCGTCGAGGAATTGCAACCTCGACTGCTCGTCGTCATATGACGCCAACTGCCCGCGGACCGCGGCGAGGGTGGCGAGGTGCTCCTTCAACTTGTCCCGGTCGTCGGTGCACCACCCCGACATGGCCAGCGCCGCATCGATGGCGGCGAGGACCGGTCCCGGGTCCGTCGCCGGCCACACCCCGGGCGCAGGACGCATCTGCTCGAGGCTCTCGAGCCCTCCGTCAACGAGGCGGTCCCAGTGCCGGTGCAGGGCCCGGGCGATCTCGACCATGTCGTCGCGCGTCAACCCGATCGAGAATCCCTGGACCAGCGCGGGCTCGGCGTCAGGGTCGGCCAAAAGAGCGTCGGCGAAGCGCTCGAAGCGGGCGTCGAAGTCGGCGCGCTCGGCGGTCTCGTCGAGCACGTCGAACCCCGGCGGGATCCCGGCGGCCACGGAGTGCTCGACGAGGATGCGCTGGGCGAAGGCGTGCAGCGTGCAGATGGCGGCTTCGTCGACCTCTTGGCGAGCGGCGACGAGGAGCGCCTCGTCCGGGTGGTCTGCGGCGACGGCCTCGATCCTCTCCCGGATGCGCTGGCGCAGCTCGGCCGCGGCCGCCTCGGTGAAAGTGATGGCGGCGATCTCGCGCAGCGTGGCGCGTCCGCTGCGGACCAGCTCGATGATCCGGCCCACCAGGGCCGTGGTCTTCCCCGTGCCCGCACCCGCCACCACCACCAAGGTGGAGTCGAGGTCGAACTCGATCGACCCCCGGGCCTCGTCGTCGTCGTGCAGAGCTGTCACCTCGGCACTCCCGCGTCGTCGAATCCGTCCACGACCGCCCCCTCGAGGTCGTCGGGGACCTCCGCGTGCATGAGGGCGAGGACCGGAGCGACCCCGAGGTCACTGCTCTTGCGCGCCCATTGCCGTTCTCTGGTGACCGGACACAGGACGTCGAAGTCGCACGAGCGACACGCATCGAACTGACGGTCTCCGGGCTTCTCGGTGGGGGCACCCGGGAATGCGCCGGCCTCCACGGCACCCGCGATCAGGGCCAGGACGGTGAGAAAGCGCGCCTGGACCTCGTCGGTGATGGTGAGGTTGAAGCACGGCGCCACGCGCTTTTGCGACAGCAGCCAGTAGCGCGCCTGCACAGGCTCTCCTTCTTGGCCGAACCGGGCTCGCGCCGCCATGGCGTAGATCGGGAGCTGAAGGAGTCGCCCCCCGGCGACGGGGTCTTTCTTGAGACCCGACAGCATGCTCTGTCGGCCCGTCTTGTAGTCCGACACCACGAGCTCGCCCGACGGCGTTCGGTCCACGCGGTCCGCCTTGCCCTTGAAGCTGATCTCGAGCCCGCTGTCGAGGATGACGGTCACAGCGGGATCGGCACCGTCGACCCCACTGCCGAATTCGAGCTCGGCCGCCAACGGTTCGAGGTCGCCTTCCTCGTCGTGAAATCGCACGAGGTCGCGTCGCATGGCGGCCTTGTCCATCTGCCACAACAGCGCCTTTCCTACGAGACCCCGGCCCTCGGCGGATGCGAACTGGGCCTCGGCGACGGCGAGAAGCCGGGGAAGCGATCGCGACGCGCCGGCCAGGCGCTCGAGCAGGTACTCCTCGAGGATGGCGTGGACCAGCGTGCCGCGTTCGGTCGGCTCCATCTGCCAGATCTCCTCGGGAAGAGTGCGCTCGGAGACCTGCAACACCCGGTCGTAGAGAAAGCGGCGGGGGCACTTGGCATAGGCCTCGAGCCGGGTGGCCGACATCGGCGCGGCCGCGATGAACGGCGAGACGCGCCCCACCCCGACGTTCCCGTCGAACCGGGTGAAGGCGTCGCTCATCCGGCCGCGCGCCGCCTCGATCCCGACTCGCAGCCGATCCGCGGTGATCGCCAACGGAGACCGGGTGGGGTCACCGCCGTCGGCCGCGAAGCGGACCATGTCGTGGAGCTCGAGCTCGCGCCTCGAGAGCGGTGGGTTGGCCGAGGAGATCCCCGCGCTGAAGGAGTCGACGGATCGCCACCTGGTCCGAGGGCCGGTGAGCGATCCCATCCAGCGCGACGGCACCTGGGCCCGTCCGTTGCGGGGGTCCACGCGCGGGTAGGTGCCGACGCGTCGAGTCGTTCCGGCCCCGATGGCGGCGACGACATCGTCGTGCAACTCGTCGAGTCGCGCCGCGCGCGTGCGCAACCCTCCGGAGACGTCGAGTCGGCGGATGTCCTCGGGCAACAGAGCATCGTCTCCGATCCCGCCCGGGACAACGGCGTCGGCCAATCCGAGAACGACGACACGATCGAAACGCAGGCCCCGGGCCCGACCGAACGGGGCCACGAACACGCCGTCGCCAAATCCGCCGTCGGGGAGATCCGAGGTGTCGAGCGCGGTCTCTTCGAGCACGGTCCGCACGGCCCGCACGAACGCGCCGTGGTCGGTGCGCTCCGACACCGTGTCGAGCTCACCCAGCGCGAGCACCGAGCCCCGCACCTGTTCGACGGCAGCGAGCTCGTCGGCGGGCCATGACCCGGGGTCGGTGTCGAGGTAATGGTCGAGGAGCTCCACCGCCCAGGTGGCGTGGGTCGACCACGACCCGTGGGGAGACGTGGCGCGGGTCACGAGGTTCTCGACGAAGGCGGCCAGCGTCTCGGCCGCGCTCGCTTGGTCGGCGCGCCGGTTGGCGAGGTTCCTGAGTCGTTCGCCCCACTGTGCGGGTCCGCGAACCACCCCTGCTTCTGACGACAGCGAGTCCCACCGGCTGGCGGGGATACGGCGACGATGTGGGCCCGACACGATGGGGGCGGTCGAGAGCCACGCCATCACCTCGTCGCGCGCCCAGTCGGAGGCGGCCAAGTCGAGCAGGCCCAACACGGTGGCTCCGGCGACGGTCCGGTCGAGGCGTCGGGTCCCCGGTCCGTTGACGGCGACGCCGGCCGCCGCCAGCTCTTGGTGCAACGCCCGGCCGTAGCCGGGACCAGGAGGATGAAAGATCGCCTGGGCCCACGACGGGATGCCGGCGTCGATGGACGCCACCACGGCGCGGACCGCGGCCCGCACCTCTTCGTCAGGGTCGGCACAGGCGCGGACCTCGGTCAGACCGTGCCCGCCCGTGTCGGCCTCGATTCGGCCGGTGCGGTTCCGGGCGACCACGACATCGAGGATCCTTTGCTCCGACGGTGTCATGGTGCCGACCTCGAACAGCAGCACGGGGCCGAGTGTCGCCAGCGCGCCGTCGGGCCCCGCGGCGGCGTCCGCGGCGGCCTGGGCGAGATCGACGGTGTCGGCGAAACCGCTTTCGTGCAGATGGTGGCGCACGTTCTCCACGAGCGCGCAGAGGTCCCCGATACGGCCCCGACGTCGTCCCAGCGCGCTCAGCACGGGGGCGGGGCACCGCCGCAATTCGGCGACCCCGTCGCGCAGCGCCACCAACCCGCGCGGGTGCCCGACGAGCTCGGCCAACCAACCCCGAGACGCCAGGGCTCGGGTGCGGAGCGCTTCGAGGTCGACGGGAGCCGGCACGAGGCGCTGCCCGCGTGCCGACAGCGCGGGGACACCGAGCTGGCGGATCAGCTTGTCCATGGTGGTGCAGCTGACGTTGACGATCCCTCGACGCCCGTCGATCCCGGCCGACGACCCGAGAGCTCGACGCGCGAACAGCGCCGCGTAGGCGGACGGGACCACCACGGTCACCGGTGCGAGGGGGTCGGCCCCCTTGACGCTGCGGACCGCGGCGCAGAGCGCGGTGACGACCGGGTCGGCGTCGACCGCCGTGACCTGATCGGTGTCCGGGCGGCGCGTCATCGCGGCATGCTACGACCCCGTTGTCTCACCGCTCCCGGCGACCCGGCCGTGGTGCGACGGCGGGCCCCGGGTGGGACCACGCCGGCCCAGCGACGCAGGTCAGACCGGTCGGGTCAGGCCGCTCAGGCCGGGCGCTTCGCTCCGTACGCGTCGCCGGAGCGGAGCCGCCACCAGATGGCGAAGGTGTCGCGGAGCATGTCGAACACCACGCGGCGCGACACGGTGCTCGAGAACCGGATCCCGATGCGAACCGGTGCTTCGACGAGGTCACGGTGGCCGAGTCGCCGAGCGAGCACGAGCATCTCGAGGTCGAAGGCGTAGCCCTGCTCCACCATGAGGGGCAGGACCTCGGCGAGGACCTCGCGGCGTACGAGCTTGATGCCCGCCTGGGTGTCGCGTACGTCGAGATGGAACAGCACGCGGACAAGTTGCTGGTATCCCCACGAGTAGAGGCGCCGGGCGAGCGGGTAGACCACCTCCGAGTCGGGGTGGCGCTTGCTCCCGAGGACCACGTCGGGGTGCCGCTTCTGGACCACCTCCACGAACTCGGCCAGGAGCTCGGGCGGCACGTCGCCGTCACCGTCGATGAACCCGAGGTAGCGGCCCCGGCCCCGGGCGAGCCCGGCGCGTACCGCCTTGCCCTTGCCGGCGTGGGGGAGCACGACCTGGACCACGAGGTCCGAGGGCAGTCCCTCGAGCGAGGCGTCGCTCCCGTCGGTGGAGCCGTCGGACACGGTCACGATCTCGAAGGAGATCCCGGTCTCAGAAAGGACCTCGACGGCGCGCTCCACCGTCGAGCGCAGCATCGGGCCCGGGTTGTAATAGGGCACGACGACGGTGAGGTCGAGAACAGGGGGAGGGAAGGTCGCAGGTCCCACGAGGCTCAGGGGTGTCCGAGGCGTGCGCGAGTCGCGAAGCCCGCTCCCGGGTTGCTGTCGCGCCACTGCCCCCCCTCCCGTGCCTGCGCACCCCCACTGACCTGCCCGGTGCCGGCAATCGACATTTTACCGGCGGGGCCGGTGCAACTTGGGCGCGGCCCGGGTTTCGACGCGGTCTGCGGCGCCGGCGCCGGGCTCACTTCACGGCGATGTAGATAGCCATGAAGGTCCCGAAGGCCAGGCAGTAGATCCCGAACGGGGTCAGCGTGCGCGTCTTGAAGTAGCGCATCAGGAAGCGCACCGAGAGCAGTGCGGTGACGCCGGTGATGACCATGGCCACCAACGCCTGGGCCCGCAGTCCGTTGCCGAGCGGCCCGGTCAGGTCCGACAGCTTGAACAGACCCGCCGCCAGGATGATCGGGGTGGCGAGGAGGAAGGCGAAGCGCGCCGAGTCCTCGTTGTCGAGACCCCTGGCCAGGCCGGCGGTCATGCACGCGCCTTCCCGGCTGATCCCGGCGATGAGTGCGGTCGACTGGGCCAGGCCCACCACCGCCGCCTCTCGGTAGTCCAGCGAATCGAGGCGACGCCCGCCGTCGGCCTTGGCTCCCTCCCGGACGGCGAGGGCCCTGATCTCGGAGCGCCGGCGCAGGCGTTCGGCACCGAGCAGGATGCCGCCGTTCAGGATGAGGAACAGCGCCGCCGACTCGGGCTTGGCCAGGGCCACGCGCAACTGATGCTCGAAGGCCAGGCCGATGACGCCGGCGGGGATGCTGCCCGCGATGATCAGCCAGGCCAATCGCTCGTTGGCAGTCTCGATCTTCCTGGTCACGAGGGTGTGCAGCCAGGCTTTGATGATCGCCACCCAGTCCCGCCAGAAGTAGACGAGCAGGCCGAAGGCACTGCCGACGTGGAGCATGACCACGAACGCCAGCCACGGCGACTCGGGGTCCGACTGCACGGTCACGACCTGGTGCCATCCGAAGAGCGAGGGCAGGAGCACGATGTGGCCCAGGCTCGAGACCGGGAACAGCTCGCTCACGCCCTGCAGGACACCGAGGACCACGGTTTGGAACCAGGTCAGGTGCAGGTGGACCTGGGCGCCGTGCGCGGCGAGGAGCACATGAGCGGCACCGGGCACACAACGATCGTAGGTCCTCGAGCTGTCTGGACGGGGGAGCCGTGACCGGTAATCTCACGGTCTCTTGACGGCTTCACCGAGGACGGCTTCACAGAGCTTTTTGCAGGTCATCCCAGGTTCTTCCCAGGTTCATCAGGGATCCTGGAGTTGCCTGTTGCACGTGCGCAGGGGGGAACGAAGAAGGAGGTGGCACGGGTGAGGATCCTCGTGCTGGGGGGCGACGGGTATCTGGGTTGGCCGACGGCGTTGCACCTGTCTCGTCGTGGCCATGACGTGGGCGTGGTCGACAACTTCTGCCGTCGGCAATACGACTTCGAGATGGGGGTCGACAGCCTCGTCCCCATCTCCCATCTCCAGCACCGGGTGCGGCGCTGGTCCGAGGTCTCGGGGCTCACCGTCGACGCCTTTGTCGGCGACCTCACCGACCACCGCTTCTGCGAGACCCTGCTCGAGCGCTTCGAGCCCGAGGCCATCGTCCACTTCGCCGAGCAGCGCAGCGCCCCGTATTCGATGATCGACCGGGCCCATGCCGTCTACACCCAGGTCAACAACGTGGTGGGGACGCTCAACCTGCTCTACGCCATCGCCGAGCGCAACCCGCAGATCCACCTCGTGAAGCTCGGGACCATGGGGGAGTACGGCACCCCCAACATCGACATCGAAGAGGGCTTCATCGAGATCACCCACAAGGGCAGGACCGACATCCTCCCCTACCCCAAGCAGCCGGGGTCCTTCTACCACCTGTCCAAGGTCCACGACAGCCACAACATGCACTTCGCCTGTCGCATCTGGGGCCTGGCCATGACCGACCTCAACCAGGGCGTGGTCTACGGCCAAGAGACCGACGAGACCACCATGCACCCCGACCTGGCCACGCGCTTCGACTACGACGCCGTGTTCGGGACCGTGCTCAACCGCTTCTGCGTCCAGGCCGTGGTGGGCCATCCCCTGTCGGTCTACGGCAAGGGGGGCCAGACCCGGGGCATGCTCGACATCCGAGACACCCTGGCCTGTGTGGAGCTGGCCCTGCTCAACCCCGCCGATCCGGGGGAGTACCGGGTCTTCAACCAGTTCACCGAGTCCTTCTCGGTGCTCCAGATGGCCGAGATGGTGGCCGACGCCTATCCCGGTGCCAGCACCATCGAGCACGTCGAGGACCCCCGGGTGGAGAAGCAAGAGCACTACTACCGGGCGGCGCACACCAAGCTCCTCGACCTGGGCCTGG
>JADGOL010000120.1 GCA_017882995.1 Acidimicrobiales bacterium
GCCTTCTCCACTCCCGGCCCCGCGCTCGTCGAGGCCGTCCTCCGCTGAGAAGCGACCTCGTTCTCGGGTCGAGGTCATCGGGTGGGTCCCCGAGCTCGATCGACCTGAACGCGGATGTCGGCGAGGGTGCCTCGAGCGACGAGGTCGTCCTCGGCATGGTCACGAGTGCGAGCGTGGCGTGCGGGGTCCACGCCAGGGACATCGACGCGCGCTGATCTGGGCGTCCTCGGCCAGCTCGGGCGGGGCCGGGGACCGGACCCGAAATCCAGGTGGAAGGATGGAACGGCGTCGACCCGGCGCTGACGAGGAGGTGGACGTGACCCCGACGACGGACCGGCCCGTGGGCGCCAGCGGCACGTTCATGCTCGGCGACATGCCCGTGCATCGCATGGCCTTCGGGGCCATGCGGATCACCGGGCCGGGGATCTGGGGCCCGCCCGAGGACCACGACGAATGCATCCGGGTGCTCCGGCGCGCCGTCGAGCTCGGTGTGGACTTCATCGACACCGCGGATTCCTACGGCCCCTATGTGTCGGAGGAGCTCATCTGCGAGGCCCTGCATCCCTATCCCGAGGGACTGGTCATCGGCACCAAGGCGGGGCTGACCCGCATCGGCCCCGACCCCGCCGACTGGCCTCCGGTGGGCCGTCCCGAGTACCTGCGCCAAGAGTGCCTGATGAGCCTGCGCCGCCTCGGCGTCGAGTGCATCGACCTCTTCCAGCTGCACCGGATCGACGCCTTGGTCCCGGCCGCGGAGCAGTTCGGGGTCTTGAAGGAACTGCGCGACGAGGGCAAGGTCCGCCACGTGGGGCTGTCCGAGGTGACCGTGGCCGAGATCGAGGCGGCGCGCGCCGTGGTCCCCATCGTCTCGGTGCAGAACCTCTACAACGTCGCCAACCGGCGCTCCGAGGAGGTGCTCGAGCACTGCGAGGGCCAGGGCATCGGGTTCATCCCGTGGTTCCCGATCGCGGACGGCACCCTGTCGGCCCGGCGCGGCAGGCTGGCCACGGTGGCCGAGACGGTCGGCGCCACGCCGGCCCAGGTCGCACTGGCCTGGCTGCTGCGCCGCTCGGCGGTGATGCTGCCCATCCCGGGCACCTCGAAGGTGTCGCATCTCGAGGAGAACTGCGCGGCGTCGACCGTCGTGCTCTCCGACGAGCAGTTCGACGCGCTGAGCCGCGGCGCGTGAGCAGCCCACCCATGACCCCCGGGACGCCGACCAGGAGGACCGGCGCCGGGATCGAGCTGACCGTGGCGCTCCTCCTCGTGGGCGGTGTCGTCGTGGCCGGGCTCTACTTCTCGGCTCGACCGAAGGCCACCGTGTTCGACCGCTGGGCCTTCGCGGCCATCCCGGCCGTGCACCATTCCGGGCTCCTTCTCGCCGTCACGCGCCTGGGTTCTCCCTTCGTGGTGGTGGCGGCAGCCGTGGCCGGCTTCCTGGCCACCATCGGGCGGAACCGACCCCGGGCCGTCGCCCTGCTCGTCGGACCGGTGTTGGCCGTGACCGCGTGCGACTGGGTGATCAAGCCCGTCGTGGGCCGGACCTTCGCCGATGTCGTGAGCTTCCCCTCGGGGACCGTCACCGCCATCGCCGCGGTGGCGGCGGTGGGACTGCTGGCCACTCCGGACCCGTGGCGGTCGGGGGTGGCCGCCATCGGAGGCACGGTGACGGTGTTGGCAGTCCTGTCGGTGGTGGCTCTGCGGTGGCACTTCCCGACCGACGCACTGGCCGGGCTGGCGGTGGGGGTGGGCGTGGTGCTGCTCACCGACTGCGCGGCGTGCGGGGTCGCGGCGCGCCGAGCACCGGAGGCGGGCGGGTCGGGCCCGGGTCCACGACCGGACGCGGAGCGGACCGTCACGCACTAGAACCGCGCCATGGCGATGACCGAAGTCGACGTGGTGGTGGTGGGGGCGGGGTTCGCGGGGCTGGCCGCAGCACGGGACCTGGTGGCGGCCCGGCGCTCGGTGGCCGTGGTCGAGGCGCGCGACCGCGTGGGCGGCCGGGTCCGCAACGAGTCCATCGGGCCGGACAAGGTCGTCGAGGTGGGGGGCCAGTGGGTCGGGCCCACCCAGGACCACGTCCTGGCGCTCGCCAAGGACCTCGGGGTCGAGACCTTCCCCACCTACGACACCGGCGCCCGGGTCCTGCACTTCGGTGGGAAGCGGGGCACCTACAAGGGGACGATCCCCCGCATCAACCCCCTCGTCATCGCGGACGTGGGCCGGGCCCAGGCCCGATTGGAGTCTCTCGCCAAGAAGGTGCCCCTCGACGCGCCGTGGACCGCGGCGCGCGCCGAGGCCTGGGACGCCGTCACCTTCGAGACCTGGTTGCGTCGCAACACGCTGACCAAGGCGGGAAGGCTGCTCCTCGCGCTGGGGGTGGAGGCGGTCTTCGCCTGTGAGCCCGGCGACGTGTCGCTGCTGCACGTGCTCTTCTACGCCCACTCCGCAGGGTCGTTCCAGATGGCGATCGACACCGGCGGTGGGGCGCAGCAGGACCGGTTCGTGGGCGGGTCCCAACTCCTGTGCGACAAGATGGCCGAGGCGCTCGGCCCCGAGGTCGTCGCGCTCGAGGCACCGGTACGCCGCATCGACGTGACGGGCGACGTGACCACGGTGGTGTCGGACAACGGGACGTGGAGGTGTCGGCGCGTCATCGTGTCGGTGCCGCCGATGCTGGCAGGCCGGATCGACTACCAACCCCTGCTCCCACCGTGGAGGAGCCAACTCACCCAGCGCACCCCGATGGGCTCTGTCATCAAGTGCAACGCCATCTACGACGAACCGTTCTGGCGCGCCGAAGGCTTGAGCGGCCAGGCCACCGGCGACGGTGCCGGAGCGCGTGTCGTGTTCGACAACTCACCCCCCGACGGCTCGCCGGGGATCCTGCTCGGGTTCCTCGAAGGTGACGAGGCCCGACGCCTGGGCCGGGCCGGCCCCGACGTGCGACGCCAGGCCGTGCTCGACTCCTTCGTGCGCTACTTCGGGAAGAGAGCGGCCCATCCGGTCGACTTCGTGGAGCTCGACTGGCAGGCCGAGCCGTGGAGCGGGGGGTGCTACGGCACGCTGTTCGGGCCCAACGTGTGGACCCGCTACGGACACGCCCTGCGCGAACCGGTGGGGCCCGTCCACTGGGCCGGGACCGAGACCGCCAGTGTGTGGTCGGGCTACATGGACGGTGCGGTGGCCTCGGGTCGGCGCGCCGCCGCGGAGGTGCTCGCCACCCTGGGTTGACTGACCCTGGGGTGACCGGAGTTCCCAACGGGGACCCAACTAGCAGGCCCCGCCCCTTGGCCCGACCGCCGAAGCGCCGATGGAGAGGTATGGACGGCGCAGGGATCGACGAGGTGGGCCAGGGGACCCTCACCACCCACCTGGTGGGACGCCTGTCGGCCGCGTTGTGGATCGGGACCGGGGTGCTCGTGGTGCTCGCCGGTGCCGTCCTGAGCTTCCGCACCGGCTTCTCGCGACCGGGGATGATAGGAAGCGGATTGGCGTGTCTCGCCATCGGCGCCGTGGTGTACCGGATGCCGTGGGCCCGGTGGCGGCGCTCGGCCACCTTGTGGCTCGTGCCCGTGGCCCTGGGGATGATCACGCTGTACAACGGCTTCACCGGCGAAGACGCCTTCCTCTACGGCACCTTCTTCCTGGTGGTGTTCGTGTGGCTCGGGATCGGCCACCCGCGCTGGACCTGCCTCCGTTTCGCTCCCCTGCTGGCGCTGTCCTATGCGCTGCCCCTCTTCGAGATCGACTCGGCCCGGCGCGCCATGGCACTCAGCTCGGCGCTGTTCGTGGTGCCGTGCTGCGTGCTCGTGGGCGAGAGCGTGGCGTGGGTGGGTGGCCTGTTGCGGAAGTCGGAGTCCGCCATCTTCGAGGCCGAGGCGCGGTTTCGCAGTGCCTTCGAGGACGCCCCCATCGGCATGGGCCTGGCCACACCCGACGGGCACCTGGTGCGGGTGAACCGCGCCTACGCCGACATCCTCGGGTACCACCCCGACGAGCTCGTGGGCAGGGCCATCAAGGACATCACCCACCCCGACGACTGGGAGGCCAACGCCGCGCAATTCGACGCACTGGTCGCCGGGGACATCGACCGCTATCACATGGAGAAGCGCTACCACCACGCCGACGGGCGCGTGGTGTGGGTGACGGTCAGTACCAGCTGCGTCCGTGACGACGGGGGTCGCCCGCTGTATCTCATCGGGCAGATCGAGGACGTGACCGAACGGCGCGAGATGCGCGAACGCCTGGCCCACGCCGCGGTGCACGACCAGCTCACCGGGCTCCCCAACCGGGTGCTGTTCATGGACCGCCTGGAGCTGGCCCTGAGCCGGGCCCAGCGCGAGCACCATTGCGTGGCGCTCATGTTCCTCGACCTCGACCGATTCAAGCTCATCAACGACAGCCTCGGCCACGAGATGGGGGACAGACTCCTCGAGCGCGTGGCGCAGCGTCTGGGCGGTGCTCTGCGTTCGGTCGACACCCTGGCGCGTTTCGGCGGCGACGAGTTCACCGTGCTCTGCGAGGTGTCGGACAAGTCCGAGGCGCTCGAGATCGCGCTCCGACTGGTCCAGGCCATGCAGCAGCCGCTCAACCTGGCCGACAGCGAGCTGTTCGTGTCGGTGAGCGTCGGCGTCGCCCTCTCGCTCGACGGCCTCGAGTCGGGCACCGAGCTGCTGCGCAAGGCCGATGTCGCCATGTACCGCGCCAAGGAGATCGGGCCGTCGCGCATCGAGGTCTACCGGACCGACGACGAGACCGGCACCATCCGACGGCTGCGCACGTCCAACGAACTGCACCGGGCGCTCGAGCGCGACGAGCTCGAGGTCTTCTACCAGCCCGTGGTGGACCTCCACACCGAGACCATGGTCGGCATGGAGGCACTCGTGCGCTGGCACCACCCCACCCGGGGGCTGCTCCTGCCCGGCGAGTTCATCGGCCTGGCCGAGGACTCCGGGCTGATCGTGCCCCTGGGCGCGTGGGTGCTGCGCGAAGCGTGCCGCCAGGGGGCGCGCTGGGACGCGCTGCGCACCGCCGCGGGCGAGAACCCGGGACTACTCAACATCTCGGTCAACGTGTCGGCCCAGCAATTGGCGGATCCGACGTTCCCCCGCCAGGTGGCCTCGGCACTCACCGAGTCGGGGCTCGACCCCGACAAGCTCTGGCTCGAGATCACCGAGAGCACGCTCATGAGCACCGGGGACGCCAGCGTGGCCGCGCTGGCCGCGCTGCGGGGGCTCGGGGCGCACCTCGAGATCGACGACTTCGGTACCGGGTACTCCTCGCTCAGCTACCTGAAGCGACTCCCGGTCGAGACCCTCAAGGTGGACCAGAGCTTCGTCGACGAGCTCGACTGCGACGCCGACGACGTCGCCATCGTGCGCGCCATCGTCGGGCTCGGCGACTCCCTCGGCCTGGCCATCGTGGCCGAAGGGGTCGAGCGCCGGGCCCAGGCCGTCGCGCTCATGGCCCTGGGGTGCTCCATCGCCCAGGGATACCTGTTCGGCTACCCCCAGCCGGCGAGTGCCCTCGAGCCCTACCCCGCCGACGACCTGAGCAGCTGGACCCTCGCCTCCCGGATCCGCACCAGCGCCTGAGGACAGGACGCTGTTCGGCCTGCGGTGATCTCCGGCTCAGGTGACGGCGACCGGCCTTCCGCCCGCAGCTGACGAGCGATAGGCGCCGTCCACGAGTCGGTGCGCCACGACGGCCTCGGCGAAGCTGGGCTCGGGGACACGACCTGCGGTCACGGCGTCGAGGAAGGCGCGATCCGCCTCGACGTAGGCGGTGATGGCGAGGCCGATGTCGTCGTCGCCGAGCGCCAGGTCGCGCACCCATCCCGGCGGAGGGCAGGGCCGGACCTCGGTGCCGTCGGTGGTCTGCACGTACAGCGGACCGAGGAAGTCGTTGTCGAGCCAGGCCATGCCCCGGCGGCAGAACACCTCGACCCGGCGCGTGGAGCCCCGGCTCAAGATGTCGTGCCACACGCTCACGAGCTCGGCCGAGGCCCCCGACGCGAATTGGAGCGACACCGTCGCCAGGTCCTCGACCCCCTCGTGTCCCGAGAAATTGGCGGTGCGGCCCGTGACCTCGGTCACCTCGCCGAGACAGAACCGGAGGATGTCGAGGTCGTGGATGGAGTGCTCGATGAGGCACCCGCCTCCCGCCACCGCCACGTCGCCACGCCACGTCGAGGCGTAGACCCCTTGGACCGGGAAGTACTGGTCGTCGCGAAAGATCGCCGTCATGGGCGCGCCGAGCTCTTGCGAGGCGAGCAGGTCCCGCAGGGCGCGGAACACCGGGGCGGAGCGCAACACCAGGCCCACCTGGGCGGGGACCCCGGCGCCGGCCACGGAGGCGGCGAGGGCTTGGGCCCCGGCCAGGTCGGGCGCGAGCGGCTTCTCGCAGAACACCGCGCAGCCGCGCGCCGCGGCGGCCTCGACGACCGCGCCGTGCGCCGCGGTCGGGGTGCACACCCACACCGCGTCACTGCGCTCGAGCACCGCGGCGACGCTCGGCACGACCTCGGCCCCGTTCACCGCCGCGAACCCCTCGGCGCGCTCCTCGTCGAGATCGTGCACGGCCACCACGCCCGCGTCGACCACGCCGGCCTGGATCATGGCCTGTACGCCGATGGCATGGGCCCAGGCGATCACCCCCGTCCCCACGAACCCGATTCTCACCACGGTCCTGCAAACTACGTTGCCGATGATGGATCGCGACGAATTGCTGGCTGGCGGCGACCACAATCTGGCCGCGACGATGCGCCTGTACGCCACCACGGCGACCGGCGCGATGCTCGAGGACGACGGCGGGCTCCTCTTGTACTCGACGTCTTCGACCTGGCCCGGCCCGTATCACAACGGGGCCATCCGCCTGGACCGGTCCCTCGCTCCCGACGAGGTCCTGAGCCGTGCCGCCGCCTTCTTCGCGCCGCGCCCCGGGTACTGCGTCTGGATCGCGGCGCACGCCGACGCCGACCTCGAAGAGACCGCACTCGAGGCGGGGTACGCCTCGGTCTCGGAGGTGGGCGCTCCCCGCTTGGCCGTCGAGCACAGACTCGACCCCGCCGTCGTGCCGGCGGGGGTCAGGCTCGACGAGGTCACCGACGACGAAGCCCGGCTCGACTACCTGGCGGTGACCGTCGACGCCTTCGCCGACTCCTTCCTCCCCCGCGACGCGGCCCAAGCGCAGTTGGGGACCCTGCGCGCCGTGTGCGCTCCCGACGTGCGCGCCGTGGTGGCCCGCATCGACGGACGACCGGTGGCCGGCGCGATGGTCGTGGCGACGGGGTCGGTGGCCGGGATCCAGCTGGTCGGGACGGTCCCCGGCGCCCGGGGACGGGGCCTCGGGGAGTTGTGCACCCGCTGGGCCGTCGGGGCCGGGTTCGACCTCGGGGCGCGCGCCGTCGTGCTCGAGGCATCGGAGGCGGGCGAGCCCCTGTACCTGCGACTCGGATTCGTCGAGGTGTCGCGCTACCGCTGGTGCTTCGGCCCGCCCTCGACACGACGACGCCGGGGAGTCCGACGATGAGCGACGCCGAGCCGCCCGCCGACGCGCCCACCGACGCGCCCACCGACACGCCCGCCGACGAGGGCGCCGGAGCGAAGGTGCCCGGGCTCGAGCCCACCTTCCGTCACACCGACGACGCGGATGTCCCCTGGCAGCAGGTGAAGGCGATCCGCAACGCCGATGGCACGGTGTCGTCGGTCTGGGAGAAATGGCTCGCCTTCTCGCCCGATCCCCAGTACCTCTCCCTCTATGCCAAGTGGGACCCGGGCGTGGTGGTGCGACGCCACGGGCACTACAGCCCGCATGTCCTGTTCGTCATCGAGGGTGACATGTGGTGCGGTGACCGCCACTGCCCCGCCGGGACCCACATCGAGCTGCCCTTCGGTGCGGCCTTCGGCCCCTTCGTGGCCGGGGAGTCGGGAACGCTCCTGCTCGAGGTCATGATGGGCGATCCCCGCTCGTGGGGAGACGACCCCGACGCCTTTCGCCTTGCCCTGAGGGCGCGCGGTGCCGAGGCACTCCCGGATCCCGCCATCGAATTGCCCGCCTGGCTCGAGGACCTGCGTTCGCGCTGGATCGTCGACGGAGAGGTCCGCCATGGCTGACGAACGCGGCGGTCCCGCCGTTGCCGTGGTGGGCGCGGACACGTGGGCCGGCACCGAGGTCGCCGCGGGCCTCGACGACCTGGGCGCGTCGGTGGGGAGGCTCGACGTCGCCACGTTGCGGGGGCGCGACGGGTTCGGCGCCGCACTGGAGCGTGTGGCGCA
>JADGOL010000007.1 GCA_017882995.1 Acidimicrobiales bacterium
ATCGCTCCAGGTCTTCGTTGGTGGCCAGGCCATTGTTGAGCGCTTGGGCCGCAAACCCCGATCGCGTCATCCGCTCGGCCCACAGCCCTCCCCACCACGAACGCTCGTCGGGAGTGGCGAAGCACCACGAGCTCGCCGACGCCCTGATGTCGGCGAAGCCGGCCCGCCGAGCCCAACCAAGAAGGCGGCGTCCTGCGTCAGGCTCTCCGCCCACCGCCCTCGCAACTCGTTGGTAGAGGGTTCGCCACTCCTCGAGTTCGGGATCCTCGGGAAACCAGTGCATTCCCCCGTAGTCCCCGTCGCGCGCCGCCACGATGCCACCGGGGCGACACACCCGGCCCATCTCGGCCAGCGCGGTCACGGGATCCGGTAGGTGCTGGAGCACCTGGTGCGCATGCACGACGTCAAAGGCCGGGTCATCGAAGCCGAGATGGTGCACGTCGCCGACCTCGAAGTCGACGTTTCCGTGTCCTGTGCGCGCTGCTTCGCCCCGGGCGTCGGCGAGGACGCCCTCGGCCGGGTCGATTCCGAGGACTCGTCCCTCACCGACGTAAGCCGCCAACCCCACGGTGATCGTGCCGGGGCCGCACCCCACATCGAGCACCTGCGCGCCGAGGTGGAGCGACGGGATCAGATAGCCGGCGGAGTTCTCGGCCGTGCGCCAGCGATGCGATCGCAAGACGCTGTCGTGATGGCCATGGAGATAGGGACGGGTAGCGGCGGCGGAGTGGTCCATCCACCCATCGTCGGGTCGCGAGGTCCAATAAGCAAAGAAGTACTTCTTATCAATGAGATAAGATTTGCTTATGGCTCGCTCGGACTGGTTGCGGACCTTCGTGGCCGTCTACCGCAGCGGGTCGGTGACCGAGGGCGCCGCGCACCGCGGCCTCACCCAGCCCGCCGCCAGCCAGCAGCTCGCCGCATTGGAACGGGCCCTGGGTGAATCGCTCTTCGTCCGCAAGCCCACCGGCATGGAGCCCACCCGCCGGGGACGAGAGCTCTATGTGAGTGTCGCCGAGCCCCTCGACGGCCTCGAGGCTGTGTTGCGCGACCTGGACGCCGGAGCGGTGCCGGCACCCGAACCACCCGTCCGCTTCGGCTCGAGCCCCGAGTTCTTGGCCGCCGAAGTCCTCCCTCGGCTCGTCGGCCTCGACCTGGCCGTGTCCGCCGTCTTCGGAAGTGATCCGGAGCTGTTCGCAGACTTGGACCGCGGTGAGCTCGATGTCATCGTCACCAGCTCGACACCGCCGCGGCGAAGTATCGGTGCCGTGACGCTGCGTGCGAATCGCTTCGTGCTGGTGGCCTCGCCACTGGTCGCGCCGTTGAGCCCGTTGCGCTCCGTCGAGGAACTGTCGACGTGGCTGGGCGGTCGGTCATGGGTGTCGTACAGCCTGGAGCTCCCGCGCACCCGTCGCTTCTGGCTCAATGTGCTCGGTCGCCCTTTCGCGGCGCGCCAGCAACTGGTGGTCCCCGACCTCCGGGCGGTGCTGAGAGCCGTCGAGCTCGGCCTGGGCGTCAGCCTCGTACCGGAATTCGTCTGTCGGGACGCCCTCGCCGGAGCACGTGTGGTCGAGTTGTTCCCGGTATCGCATCTGACTCCGGAGGAACCCTGGTTCGCCTGTACCCGGCAAGGTGACACGGTTCGCAGCGCCGTCCGAGGGTTCATCGCCGCGCTCCATTCCAACACCACGTAGGAGATTCCGAATGGGCGGCACGTTCGCATGTGTCGTGGTCTCCGGAGCAGTGTTCTTCGGAGATCCAGTGACACTCGCGCTCGGTGCCCCTCAGAGCCCAAACCGACCAGCCGAAAGTCCCTGTGCCGTAAGACTCATCTCCTGGCTCTAGGAGCTGAGAATCGCGCCTCCGCCAACCAGGCAGCGCCCCACCCTCAACATCTGACCGAAGTCGGCCGATAACTCCTGATACGAGGGTTGTCCATCCAGGCTGGTTCTCGGCGGTCAACGGCTCGAACGAGGCGAAGTGCTGATGTGGATCTTCGGCAGGAAGAGGCCTCCGGGAGACGCGGCAGAAGACCGGTGGCACAGTCACCCAGTTCTCTCCGCCCTGGTCAACGCGATCGTCTTCGTCACCCCCATCGCCCTGTCCATCGTCTCGGCGACGATTGCCGCGCATCTCCTGCCCAGGCCGCGCGGGATCGGCTTGTGGGTGGGTTGGTGGGTCGTGGTCCTTGGGGTACCGACCGTCATGCTTGTTGCCACCGACCGGATCGCCCGTCGGGCGTTGCCGTTGGCGGTCTTGCTGAAGATGACGATGGTCTTTCCCGACCACGCGCCAAAGCGCCTCGCCGTTGCTCGCAAGGCCGGCAGTATTCGCGATCTCGCTCGACGCGTTGAGGAGGCCCGGACACGCGGAATCGATGACGAGCCGGTTCTCGCCGCAGAGAAGATCCTCGTTCTGGCGGGAGCACTCAACGCCCATGATCGGCTCACCCGGGGCCATGGCGAACGGGTGCGGGCGTATACCGACCTGATTGCCGAGGAGCTCGACGTGCCCGCTGGTGGTCGGGACCGCCTGCGTTGGTCTGCGCTTCTTCACGACATCGGCAAGCTCGCGGTCCACCCCGACATTCTGAACAAACCGGGCAAGCTCAACGAGGACGAGTGGGCCATCATCAAGATCCACCCTCTCGAGGGTGCCAAGTTGACCGCGCCCCTGGCGCCCTGGCTCGGTGAGTGGGCAAACACGATCGCCGAGCATCATGAGAAGTACGACGGGACCGGCTATCCCTATGGGCTGAAAGGCGACGAGATCTCACTCGGGGGTCGGATCGTGGCCGTTGCCGACTGCTACGACACCATGACAGCCATCCGCACCTATCGACAGCCGATCAGCCCTGAGGCGGCTCGGACCGAGCTCGCCGCCTGCGCCGGCTCACATTTCGATCCCAAAATGGTACGAGCCTTTCTCGATGTCTCGATCGGGCGAGTCCGTCCTGTCTCAGGGCCACTGGCATGGCTCGGTTCGCTGCCGTTTGTGAGCAGGATCCCCCAGCTCGGGCAAGTGGCATCGGTGTTGGGGCGGGTGGGAGCGGCCATCGTCACGGTGGGGGCAGCGGTCACGCTCGGCGCTCTGCATGTCGAGACCAGATCGGTCAGACCCCTTGCCGGTCATTCCGCCGCCAGCCCGAAAACGGGGAGATTGGGCACGACGGGCACCTCGGCAAACGGCTCACCCACAACACAGGCAGACCAACTGGGGAAGGCCGGGCCATCCGGAGGGGCGTCGGTCGTGGCGGCGGAACCTTCTCCTGGCAAGTCGACGGTGTCCGGTACCACTGCCGCGCGACCGGCTCGTCCTGCACCCGGAGGCACGAGTTTCGGGGCAACGACCACAATCGGCCCGGGCTCACAACCTCCCCCGACCTCAGCCCCATTGGGTGGAGTGCCAATCACCGCATCCTTGACCATCCGCAACGGCAGCGGCCAAGCCGGGCGTCCGGATCAAGGCGACCAGATCATCGTGACGTTCTCGGCAGCACCAAGCCCTACGTCTTTTTGCAGTGCCTGGAGCGTGGGTGCGCATCCAGACCTGGCCGATCCCAACGTCTCGGTCAAGATGAGTCATCCGCAGTCGGGCGACGACGCCATCACATCCGTGACGGATTCGTCCGACTGCGCGACTGGCTTTCACTTCGGAGGCATTGACATGGGTCAGACCGGCTATCTAAAGAACAGTGCAAACTTTGGCGGCGGAACAAGTCAGTGCAGCGGGACGGAATCGATCGGTTGCACCAGGATCCATTGGGACGGGAAGAACACGCTCACGATCACGTTGGGAAGTGAGAACGTCGGACAACTCACGAACCTGGCGCCGAGTGTTGCCGTCTACACACTTGACCCAGCACTCGGAAGGTCGGGGACGATCACCAGCAAGAGAGACCAACAGTTCTGAGCTGAGACGACCCGACCGCCTCGGTGCCTAGCGATACGACACCAAATCAGCGTACTGAACAGCCCAGACGTGCTTTGGCAACAGCGGAGGGAGTGGGATTCGAACCCACGAGCCTTTTGGGCCAAGGCTTTTCAAGAGCCTCGCATTCGTCCGCTCTGCCATCCCTCCCGAAATGCCAGGGTACCGCCGCTCAGGACGGGTGAATCTGTGATCGCAGCGAGTTGACCCACGCGTCGGCTTCCCGCCACGCGGTGTCGGCGCGGGCGCGCACGGCCGGGCCATGGTCCCCGGCGGCGGGGTACGAGCCCAGGAACTTCACACCCGCGAGCTCGGCGTGCAGGACACGAAGGCAATCGGCGACCACCTCGTCGGCCAGGTGCCCTTCGAGGTCGATCAGAAAACAGTAATTCCCCAGCCCCCGTTTGGACGGCCGCGACTCGAGCTTGGTCAGGTTGATGCTGCGAGCCGCGAATTCGCTCAGGATCCCGTGCAGGCTTCCGGGCCGATCCTCGCGCTGGAAGCAGACGATGCTCGTCTTGTCATGCCCCGTGGGCGCGGGCAGCCCGACCGGGGCCAGCGCCACGAACCGGGTCTGGTTGTCGGAATGGTCCTCTACGCTCTCGGCGATCACGTCGAGGCCGTAGAGCTTCGCGGCGAGGCGCGGGGCAAGCGCCGCAGACCCCGGTTGGGTCTCCTTGCTCACGATGCGAGCCGCTTCGGCCGTGGAGTTGGTGGCCACGATCTCGGCGTTCGGGACCTGTGCTGCGAGGTAGCGCCGGCACTGCGCGGAGGCAACGGGGATCGACAGGACGCGGGTGATGTCCCCGAGCTCGGTCCCGGGCTGGGCCGCGAGATGGAGGTGGATGTCGAGGACCACTTCGCGTTGGATGAGGAGGTCGACCTCGAAGACGAGGCTGTCGACGGTGGCGTTCACCGCACCCTCGATCGAGTTCTCGATGGGGACGAACGCCAGTGTTGCACGCCCACTTTCCACCGCTTCGAGGGCCTCAGAGAGCGTGGCGGCGGGAACGAGGTCGGCGGA
>JADGOL010000121.1 GCA_017882995.1 Acidimicrobiales bacterium
CACGTCGCCGCGGGCCACGGCGTGCGCACGGGGACTCCCGAGAACCCCGTCGAGCTGCCGCGCGCCCTGTACGGCGCCGCGCACGGGACCGACCCGGTCGTCCTCGAAGATCTGCACCAGGGTCTGCACTACCGGTCGCGCTGGGGCCTGTACGCCCCCATGCACGCCCGAGACGAGATCGTGGGTGTGCTGGCGGTCGAAGGAAGCGCCACCAAACCACCGGGGTCGACCGAGCGGCGCCGGATCGGCGACCTGGCCCGGGCCGCGGCGTTGGCCATCGACAACGCCCGGTGGCTCGAGCGGATCCACACCCTGGGCATGGAGCAGGAGCGGACGCGCCTGGCGCGCGAGCTCCACGATCACATCGGCCAATCGGTGGTCTATCTCGGCTTCGAGATCGACCGCCTGGTGGAGCTCAACCACGGGCGCGCCGTCCAGGCCGATCTCCTGGAGCTGCGCAGAGACCTGCGCGACCTCGTCGAGGAACTGCGCGACATGCTCGTGGACCTGCGCAGCGACGTCACCGAGGCCCAGGACGTCGAGGGGGTCCTGCGGTCGTTCCTCGAACGGGTCAACAAGCGCCACCGGGTCGAGGTCACCCTCGTCGCCGACACCGACAGCCGCATGCCGCTGCCCGTCGAGCGCGAGGTCTGGCGCGTGGCGCGCGAGGCCGTCATGAACGCCGAGCGGCACGCCCGGGCATCGCATGTCTCGATCCTGTGGCTGTGCAATGGCGAGGGCGCTCTGCTCGAGGTGGCCGACGACGGCGTGGGGCTCCCCGCCGGCAAGACGTCGGGTGAGTCGGGCTACGGCCTGGTCGGCATGCGCGAGCGGGCCGACTCGATCGGCGCCCAATTGGAGATCACCTCGGGCCCGGGCAAGGGCACGTTGGTCCGAATGCGAATGAAGGCGGCGTAATGGTACGAGTACTGATTGCAGACGATCACACCATGGTGCGCGAGGGGCTGCGTTGGGCCCTCGAGCATGCCGGGCTGGACGTGGTGGGCGAGGCCGCCGACGGCGAGGAGGCCGTCGACATGGCCGAGCAGCACCACCCCGATGTGGTGCTCATGGACCTCTCGCTCCCGGTGTTGTCGGGGGCGGCCGCCACCAAGCGGATCCGGGCCCTCATGCCGAACACCTCGGTGCTCGTGCTGTCGATGCTCTCCGACGACACCGCGGTGTCCTCCGCACTCGATGCCGGCGCGGGCGGGTACCTGGTGAAGGACTGCACCACCACCGAGATCGTCGACGCCGTCAACCGGGTGGCTCGGGGAGAGCGCGTCATCGCCCCTTCGGTGGCCGGCACCGCCGGCGCCGCGGCTCACCACGGCACCCAACCGTCGAGGCCCACCCTGAGCTCGACACGCCCGCTCATCTCCAAGCGAGAGGAGGAGGTGCTGCGTCTCATGGCCACGGGGGTGTCGATCCCCGAGGCGGCGCGACGGCTCTTCATCAGCGTCAAGACCGTGAAGAACCACCTGTCCTCGATCTACCAGAAGCTCGACTCCCACGACCGGGCCCAGGCCGTCTTGAAGGCCATGCGCATGGGTCTCATCCGCATGGACTGAGCCCGGTCCACTGACCGGCGACCGCACGTGGTCGCGTAGGCCCTGCGACCCACGTTTTGGCTGCACAGAGTGACTTTTGGGCCTCCCGACCTATGGCGATCCGGGGGCAATTCCCCGATAGTGGAACCAAGGTCGGAATCGAAACGAGGGGGAGCAAATGAACATCTTCACTCTGGTGATGCGCGCGGTTGACCCGATTCGTGCCACTTGGAACCGCAGGGACGAGCTGGGCGCAAGCCTGGTCGAGTACGCGCTGCTCCTCGCCCTCATCGCTGTGGTGGCACTCGTCGCTCTGCACTTCCTGGGCGGGTCCGTCGCCAACACGCTCAACAGCGTCGGCAGCTCCGTCAACGCCCCGCTGGGCTAAGGCGGCTGACCGGACCGTTGCACAAACCGCTATTCGTTCTAGACACCACGAAAGGAGGGAAACCGTGAACATCGTCTCTCTCGTGATGCACGTGATCAACCCGATCCGCGCCACGTGGAACCGCAGGGATGAGTTGGGAGCCAGCCTGGTCGAGTACGCGCTGCTCCTCGCCCTCATCGCTGTCGTTGCGCTCGTGGCTCTGCACTTCCTGGGCGGGTCGGTTGCCAACACGCTCAACAGCGTCGGCAGCTCCGTCAACGCCCCGCTGGGCTAAGGCGCCTCAGCGCCTCGGCGAACAGTTTGGTGCTCGCAGCGGCTCAGCTCGGAATCCCGGGCTGAGCCGTTTGCGCGCCCGTGAAGCGGAACACGACCGCCTGGCTCGAGCGCCACACCACGCGCCAGTGGGCGTCGTGTTGGAGATAGAACGCCAACGGCGTTCCCGGTTGCCACAGCACGTAGTCCACGTCATGGGCGCGCAGGACCGGATCGGGGTCGGTGGTGAGATCCGCGACCTTCAGGTACTGCGACAGCACGCCGTTGTCGGTGTAGAGCTCGGTGCGGCCGTCGACGAAGACGGGCCGACCCACCCAGTCGAGGTAGTCGTTCCAGAGATAGGTCGAGAAGATCCGGCCGTGATGGTGCTCGAGATACGCCACCGCCTTCACCGGCACGCTCGCCGCGGGCTGGGCGGCCGGGTAGAACGGTCCGTGGAGCAACGACACCCCCAGCACGGCCACGAGCGGCCAGACCACGAGGCTCGGGCGCAGGCGCTCGTCCTCGATGGGCGGACAGCTTGCCGCCAGGGCACACCAGGCGATGGCGAAGTACGGGATGAACCGCACCGCGTCGAGACTCGACACCAAGAGGAAGGCGGCCAGGGCCAATTCCAGGGCGGGGACGTCTCGCTTCGAGAACGCCAGGTAGGCCACGGTGACGGCCACGGGGAGGACGAAGACCGCCAGGGTGGCCGGGTCGTGGAAGTCCGGTGACTGCCATTCCGCGATCAGCCTGCGGACGTCTTGGTTGAAGGTGATGCCCCATGCGCTCGAGTAGACGCCGGGCCCGAACGGGTTGAGGAGGGTGGCGGCCCCCGACACCGCGAAGGTGGCGATGATCGGCCCCCGCCCCAGCGCGGCGGGGACGGTCACCCGGCCCCAACCTCGTCGCACCAGCGCCGCGATCACTTCCAACGCCACGATGGCGAGGCCGAGGAGAAAGCTCCCGTGCAGGTTGGCCCACAACGCGAACAGGACCGGGACGGCGAACAACCACGCCCGTCGGCGCCGGGCCAGGCTCAGCAACAACAAGAGGAGGGCGAGGAAGAGATAGCTGACCATCTGGGGCCGGTCGTCGAGGAAGAGGGTGATCGCCGCGCCGGTCTCCACGCACAGGAGCCCCGTCCAGGTCCATCCGGCTCCCACCATCCGGCTCCGGACGGCCACGGCGAGGACCGTCAGCGTCGCCAAGCCCGCCGACAAGAGCCAGAACGCGACGGGGCCCACGGTCCGCACCGACTGAGCGAGCACCACGTCGTATCCCCACTCCGGCGTGATCCACTTCTTTCCGAGGACGGTGTAGGAGAACACGTCGCTGCGCATGACGCGGTGGTGGTCGAGCATCCACACCCCCGCGGCGCGGTGCCAGAAGGTGTCGTCGAACACGCCGCGGTGCAAGGCGTCGCGCCACGGGATGAGACAACCCACCACCAGGCCGACCACGCCCACCGGCAGGGCCAGGCGTCGCCACGGGCTGGCCCGCACGCGGCGGTGTCGGGCGGGGCGCGGCGTTACATCGGCCGGTCCGGTGTCCACGCCGATCACGTCTGGGCCCGACGGGGATGGCACCAGGGCGCTCGAGGAGATGTCCGGGGACGACGTCACCTCGGCCACGGCGACCATGATCGCGTGTCGAACGTGGCGAGCCGCGCATGGCGAGACGCCCCGACCGTGGCGTCTCGTCGCCTTCAGTCGCTACAGACCGTGCCCGGGGCCGGGAGGGTGCCCGCCACGAAGTAGGCCTGATCGAGGGCCCGGACACAGCCGCTGTAGTAGTAGGCCACGTGGTTCTCGCCCTGCCAGGTCACGAGCTCGCCGTGCTGGAGCTCGGCGGCGAGGCGCTGCGCCCAGACATAGGGCGTGGCCGGGTCCCTTGTCGCCCCCACCACCAAGATGGGCGGTGATCCCACCGCCGTGGTGGCCTGTGGAGTCCGGGTGGCCGGGACCGGCCACACCGCGCAGGCGGCCTCGCCCCAGGCCAGGAGGGGGCCGAAGAACGGGGCGTTGACCGCAGCCTGGGCCGCCAGTGCGGGAAGGCCCGACGAGCCCCGCGCCACGGGATGGTCGAGGCAGTCGATGGAGGTCTCCGCATCGACCGCGTTGGTCGAGCCCCCGGTGACGTAGCTGTCGGCCATCGACAGCACCCCGGTGCCGTCGCCGGCCGCCGCCTGGGCCAGGGCCCGGGACAGGTTGGGCCAGTAGTTCCGGGCGTAGAGCGCCGAGAGCACCGCGTAGTAGACGGCACCGGGCCCGGCGCTACGGCCGGCGCCGGCCGGAAGGGCCTGGCTCCGGCTCTGCGCGATCAGCGCCAGCAACGCGCCGGCCGACGCGCCTCCCGAAGGTCGCCACGGGCACCCCGACGACGTGCACCAGGCGAAGAAGTCGTTGAGCACGGACTCGAATCCCACGCTCTGCTCGTCGACCATCTGCTGGGTCGTCATGGCGGGGTCGATGGCACCGTCGAGCACCATGGCCCGGACGTGGGTGGGGAACATCTCGGCGTAGGTGGCACCGAGCAGGGTGCCGTAGGAGTGGCCGAAGTACGTGAGCTGCGCGTCCCCGAGCGCCTGGCGGATCCGGTCGATGTCGCGCGCCGCGTCGACGGTCCCCACGAAGGGGAGCAGCTTGCCGCTCATCGACTCGCATTGGCCCGCGTACTCGGCGTCGTTGGCGAGCAGAGCCAGCTGGGCACCGGTCGTGGACGGCACCGGGTCGGGGAGCGGTCCCGGTGTCGAGCCCGTGGTGCTCGACGTCCCGGAACTACAGAGCACGGGGCTGCTGCGCTGGACCCCCCGGGGATCGAACTCGACGATGTCGAAGCGGGCCAGCAACGAGGAGGTGAGGACACCCAGCTCGGCGGGGAGGTCGTTCACTCCCGACCCGCCGGGCCCGCCCGGGTCGATCACGAGGGACCCGATGCGGGTGGCGGGGTCGGTGGCGCGGTGCATCGCCAGCGCGATCTGGATCGTGCCCAACTGGGGTTGGGTGTAGTCGAGCGGCACCGCCACCGTTCCACATTCCAACGCGGCGCACGGCGTCCACTGCACGGGGGTGACCGGCGGTTCGACGACGACCGTCGTGGTCGTCGTGCTCGAGGTGGTGGTACTCGACGTCGTGGGGCTCGAGGCCGATGTGGTCCTCGGGGCCCCGACCCGACCCACGGCGGGCCCGCACGCGCCCAGCACCATGGCGACGAGCACGATCAGCAGCGTCGCCCGGCGGGGACGGTGACCTCCTCCCCCGCCGACCCGGTCCACGTCTTCACTGTGACACGGCAGCTGGCCGTACCGGGGCTCACCCCGGGCGTGGGAGGATCGAGGCGTGCCCGAGTTGCCCGAGGTCGAGGCTCTCACCCGCTTCCTCACCGAACGCACGGCCGGCAAGCGCGTCGAACGGTGCGAGCTCGGCGCCATCGCCGCGCTCAAGACGTTCGACCCTCCCCTGTCGTCGCTCGTGGGGCGTGTCGTCGTATCGGTCACACGGCGCGGGAAGTATCTGTGCATGGACCTCGACGGGCAGTGGCTCGTGATGCACCTGGCCCGGGGGGGCTGGGTCCGATGGAAGGACAAGCTTCCCTCCGACCGGGCCCGGCCCAGCCGCAGCCCTCTCGCCCTGCGCATGGGATTCGACGGGGGTTCGGGGTTCGACGTCACCGAGATGGGGACCGAGAAGCGCCTGGCGTTGTGGGTCGTGGGTGACCCCGACGAGGTCGAGCCGCTGGCCACGCTCGGCGTCGACCCCCTCGACGCGTCCTTCGACACCACCGCCCTCGCCGCGCTGCTCGGCGCCGCGTCGGGGAACGTCAAGACCGTGCTCGCCGCGCAGTCGATCATCGCCGGCATCGGCAACGCCTACTCCGACGAGATCCTCCACGTCGCCCGGCTCTCGCCATACAAGGCGGCGCGCAACCTCGACGCCGGCGAGATCGAGCGGCTGCACGGCGCGATGGTGGGTGTGCTCGCAGACGCCGTGGCCCGCGCCGTCGGCCAAGAGGCGTCGGAGCTCAAGGGCGACAAGAAGCGGGCCATGCGCGTGCACGGTCGCACCGGCGAGGTGTGTCCGGAGTGCGGCGACGTCGTGCGCGAGGTGTCGTTCGCCACCAAGTCCCTGCAGTACTGCGCTACGTGTCAGACCGGGGGCAAGCCACTCGCCGACCGGCGCCTGTCGAAGCTCTTGCGCTAGCACGGTCCGAGTCCCACCCCAACAGAAGGAGTGTCTGTGAACGACAAGCAGATCGTCAACGAGATCAACCGTCTCGCCGAGGAGGAGCACCGCCTCGAGGAGGCGCACGTGGGAGAAGGGCTCACCACCGAGGAATCCGAGAAGCTGCGCACCATCGAGGTCTCCCTCGACCAGTGCTGGGACCTGTTGCGCCAGCGGCGGGCCCGACGCAATGCCGGGCAGGACCCCGACGAGGCCGCCGCCCGGCCCGCCCCGGTGGTCGAGCACTACCAGCAGTAGAGGCCGGGGCCTCCGCAGTCAGCGATCCTCGTCGTCGAAGGGCTCGGCCACCGACTGCTCGAGCCAGTCGGCCTCGGGCACGTCGTCACGGTGCTGTGTCGCCTGGACGGTTCTCTCGGGTACAACCGACCGCTCCTGCTCGAGCGCGTCGGCTTCCGGCACGGCCTTGTCACGGTCCATGGCGTCATCTTGCCCCCGATAACATGCGCCCGTCCTGCGACGGGGGTGCCGTCGTCATCGTCGACCGGCCGACCAGGGCCGTCGACCCGGGAGGGGGGTCCGTGAGCGACGAGCAGTTCAACCTGGGGCTGGTGTTCGAGACGGTGGCAGCGACGATCCCCGAGCGCGAGGCCATCGTGTGGGGGGAGCGGCGCTTCAGCTACGCCGAGCTACGCGATCGTTCCCGGCGATTGGCGATGTTCCTGCACAAACACGGGGTGGGCGCGCACAGCGGACGGGAGGGGCTCGCCGGGCACGAGTCGGCCCAGGACCACCTCGGGCTCTATCTCCACAACTCCAATGAGTACGTGGAGGGGATGATCGGGTCGTATCTGGCCCGGGTGGCACCGTTCAACGTCAACTACCGCTACGTCGAGGAGGAGTTGCAGTATCTCCTGACCGACTCCGGTGCCCGCGCCGTCATCTACCACGCCATGTTCGCGCCGGTGCTCGCCCGGGTGCTCCCGTCGCTCCCGAAGCTCGAGCTCCTCCTGCAGGTCGCCGATGAGTCGGGGAACGACCTTCTCCCCGGGGCGGTCGACTACGAAGCCGCCCTGGCGTCGTCTTCGCCCGAGCTGCCTCCGGTGGAGCTCACGCCCGACGACCTCTACATCCTCTACACCGGCGGCACCACCGGCATGCCCAAAGGGGTGCTGTGGCGCCAGCACGACATCTTCCGCGCCGCGATGGGCGGGCGCACCTACGGCACCTGGGAGCTGGTGGAGAGCTACGAGCACCTGGCGGCCCGAATACTGCCCACCGCGGATATCCGCGTCATGTCGATCCCACCGCTGATGCACGGCGCCGCGCAATGGGCGTGCTTCTACTACATGACCATGGGGGCCACCATGGTCTTCCCCACCAACACGCGGTCGGTCGACCCCGTCGACGTCTGGGACACCGTGGCCCGGGAGCGGGTCATCGGCATCTCGGTGGTGGGTGACGCCATGGCCCGCCCCGTGGTCGAGGAGCTCGAACGCGGCGGTCACGACGCCAGCACGCTGATGGCCTTCGGCAGCGGAGGCGCCACGTTGAGCGTCGGGATCAAAGAGCGACTGCTGGCGGTGCTCCCCAACGTCATGATCTCCGACGTGGCGGGCGCCTCGGAGACCGGCGTCCAGATGGGGGTGGCGTCGACCCCGGGGTCGGTGTCGACGGGGACCTTCGTCCCCGGGCCCGGGACAGTGGTGGTGAGCTCGGACATGAGCCGTGTCCTCGAGCCCGGTGACGACGACCCGGGCTGGTTGGCCCAACGCGGCTCGGTGCCCCTCGGGTACCTCGGCGACGCCGACAAGACGGCGCGGACCTTCCCGGTCATCGACGGCCAGCACTACTCGGTTCCCGGTGACCGGGCCCGCCTTCTCGCCAACGGCGAGATCGAGCTCCTCGGCCGCGACTCGGTGACGATCAACTCCGGTGGCGAGAAGATCTTCGCCGAGGAGGTCGAACAAGCCCTCATCGGGCACCCCGCCGTCGCCGACGTCGTGGTGGCGCCGCGCCCGAGCGAGCGCTGGGGCCAGGAAGTGGTCGCCCTGGTGCAGGTGGCCGACGGGCACACGGTGACGACCGAGGAACTGCTCGAGGAAGCCGGCAAGCACATCGCCCGATTCAAGCTCCCCAAGGCCATCGCCTTTCTTCCCCGCATCGTGCGCTCCCCGGCGGGCAAGGCCGACTACCGATGGGCCCGGGAGCGCGCCCTCGAGGCCTGAGTGGAAGACCGCATCACCACCGGGTTGTATCTCGAGCTCGGCGACCTCGACCCCGGGCACTACGCCGCCCAACGGGCGCCGGAGCTGGCGGCCCGACCGGGCGTGGACCGGGTGACGTGGTGGGAGAACAACGTCCCGAACCGGACCGAGCTCCCCATGGCCGTCGTCGACGGCACCCTGCTCGGGGTGGCCGAGGTCGACGAGGCCTTCACCGCGCCCGACCCGCTGCCCGGGACCACGGCACGTCACTTCCGCCGCTTCGCCCGCCCCAGTCAGGGCATCCTCACGGGCACGCCCACCACGGGGCTGCTCATCGTCTGGATCAGCCCCCAGTCCCCGGGCCACACCCAGGCGCTGCGCGACTGGGGCGACTTCGTCCACATCCGGCACATCGCCGCGGCCGCCATCCCCGGCTTCACCCACGTCACCCCCTACGAGAACACCGCCGACGACGACCCGCGCTACATGCATTTCTACGAGCTCGACACCGCGGACCCCGAGGCCGCCTACATGGGGATGGCCCGACACATGGCCAAGTACTTCGAAGGTTCGCGCACCGAGGCCTTCGCGCGGTGGGCCGACTGGAAGGCCGCGGGCGGACAGGTCGTCTACTGCAACACCTTCCGCCTGCTCGGTGCTTCGCCCCTGCACCTGCGCGCCCCGGGTTCGAGAGGCTGATCGGCGATGTCCTATGTCCTGGTGGACAAGCCTCGTCCGCACGTGACGGTGATCACACTGAACCGACCCGAGCGCATGAACGCCATGGCCTTCGACGTGATGATCCCGTTCCGAGAAGCGCTCGAAGCCGCCAGCGCCGACAACGACACGCGTGTCGTGGTCCTCACCGGCGCGGGCGGGGCGTTCTGCTCGGGGGCGGATCTCGAGGACGCCGGCATCATCCCCAACATCGCGGGGCTCACTCGCAGCTCCATCGCCCAGCGCTCGATGGAGCTGCTCGACGACGTCATCCGGGCCATCCGCAAGATGCACCAACCCGTCATCGGTGCCATCAGCGGGCCGGCCGTCGGGGGCGGGTTCTGCCTCAGCGTCGCCACCGACATCCGCGTCGCGTCGGAGGCGGCCTACTTCCGAGCGGCGGGGATCAACAACGGCCTCACCTCGAGCGAGCTCGGCTTGAGCTATCTCCTGCCCCGAGCCATCGGTTCGTCACGCGCCTTCGACATCATGCTGACCGGCCGCGACGTGGACGCGGCGGAGGCCGAGCGCATCGGGCTCGTCTCTCGTGTCGTCCCCGCCGACCAGCTCCTCGACGCCACCTACGAGCTCTCCGAGCGCATCATCGGCTTCTCGCGGGTGGGCATCGAGCTGACCAAGCGCATGCTGTGGGCCAGCCTCGACGCCGGGAGCCTGCACGGCCACATGGACCACGAAGGCACCACACAGCTCTATGTCCGGCTCACCACCGAGAACTTCGAGGAGGCCGTCCGGGCCCGGCGCGAACGACGTCCCCCGGACTTCCGGGACTGACCGGAGCGCTCAGGGCTGGTAGACGAAGCCGGTGGTCTTCTGGGTGTAGGCCACGAGGACCAGGATCATCACGACGGCACTCACCCCCATCAACGCCCGAAAGCGCTCGCTGCGGACCGCGATCGCAGCCGCCGGGACGAGCGGAAACGCGCTGAGGAGAAGGCGCGGCGTCAGCCACAGCCCTCCGTCGAAGACGATCGACGCCAGAAACGCCAGGGTGAAGGCCCACCACGTGCCCGGAACCCGAGCGCGATGCATTGCCCACAGGCCCGCGCCCGCGACCACGGCACAGAAGAGCTCGACGAGGGTGATCCCCGGTGACTTCGCGAACCACGACACCGGGGCGAGGAGGTCGACATGGTGCCCGGCCCAGCCGGCGCGCTCCGCGTCGAACCACCCGAACGGCGTCCCCATGCGGGCCCAGAGGTAGAGGCAGTAGGAGACGAAACCGAGTGACGCGACCACCGGGGCCTTCCACGCCTGGGCTTGTCGGGAGCGCCACGCCGACCACGCCGCAGCCGCCACGAGAGGAAGGGCCAGGGGCGACGCGGCGGTGGCGAGCGCGCCGATCACCCCGGCCGCCAGCCAACGGCGACGGTCCAACATGATGAGCGCGGCGGCGCACAGCGTGACGGCCAAGCCCTCGGCGTAGGCGGGGCTGAGGAATGCCGCCCCGGGAGCGACCGCCATGAGCCAGCCGGCTCGCACGCCGGTCTCGTCGCCGGCTCTCTCCCGAGCCAGAGCACCCACCGCCACACACGCCGCCGCCCCGGTCAGGAGCGACACCGCGACCGCGGTCAGCGCCCAGTTGCCGCCGAGGATCGGCGCGGCGGCCCGGACGAGAAGTGGGTAGAGCGGGAAGAACGCGGCCAGAGGGGGCTTGTGCGTCAGGGTCGTCGGATAGCCGTGCTCGGCGACTCGGAGGTAGTAACGGCCGTCCCAGATGCCGGCGAACTTGGTGATCGTCCAGTGGCCCCCATAGGCGTCGAGGAGAGCGCCGAACACCACCAATCGACTCAGCAGGTAGACAGCGAGAACGGGGGCGACGAAGGTGGACCAGGTTCGGGATCTACGCCCCTCGTGCGTCGTCGCGTCGACTACAAGCTGGTCCTGCACCGCGCGCCACCCCCCGCTGGTGCCATGGTGACCTATCTGCGGCCCCGGGGGGTGTGAATTGGGTCCCTCGACCTATG
>JADGOL010000122.1 GCA_017882995.1 Acidimicrobiales bacterium
CGCTCCTGCTCGACGCCGTGCTCAACGACCGCCCCAGCCGCCGGCCCGGATTCCCCACCGGCAACCGCCGCGCCCATCCCCCGAGCGCACCCTCGGGCGCGTACCGCGCCGCGGGTGACGACAAATGGGTGGTCGTGTCGTGTCGGACCGAGGAACATTGGGAGGCACTGGTCGAGGCCATGGGGCGCCCGCCGTGGGCCCACGATCCCCGTTTCGCCACCATGGCGGGGCGCGTCGAGCACGTCGACGACCTCGACGCCCATGTCGGGGCGTGGACATCGCAGCGCGACCGCTACGAGGTCATGGACCTCCTCCAGCGCGTCGGGGTTCCCGCCGGCGCGGTCCAAGACGCCGCCGACCGCCTCGAGCGCGACCCGCAGCTGGCGGCGCGCGGGCATTACACCATGCTCGGCAACGCCGAGGTGGAGCCGCTCCCGCTCGAAGGTGTCCCCTTCCGCATGTCGGCCACACCACCGCACACCGGGGGGGTACTCCACCGTGGTCCGCCCTGTCTCGGCGAGGACAACGAGTCCGTGCTGACCGAGGTGCTCGGGATGAGCGCGTCGGATGTCGCCACCCTGGCGGCCGAGGGGGCCCTGTCGTGAGCGCTCCTCTGGAGGCGGTGCGCGTCCTCGAGCTCACCGACGAGTCCGCCGAGTACTGCGGGAGACTGCTGGCGGGGCTCGGCGCCGATGTGGTGAAGGTGGAGCCCGTCGAGGGCGCGCCGTCACGCACCATCGGACCGTTCCTCGACGACGAGCCCGGCCCCGACCGCAGCCTCGCCTTCTGGGCCGACAACGTCGGCAAGCGCTCGGTCGTGATCGACGACGACGCCCGGCTGCTCGAGCTCTGTGACGGCGCCGACGTCCTCGTGCACACGTTGCGACCCGCCCAGGCCGAGGCCCGGGGCCTCGACTTCGCCTCCCTCCACGAGCGCGCCCCGGGCCTGGTGGTGTGCGCGGTCACTCCCTTCGGATCGGACGGGCCGTGGGCCGACTACCTCGCCGACGACCTCGTGCTCATGGCGCTGGGCGGGTCGATGGCGGCGTGCGGGTACGGGCCCGGTGCCGACGGCGTCTACGACACCCCCCCGCTCGCCAGCCTCGGCGACCAGGCGTGGCGCACGGCGTCGACCTACGCGGCCATCGCGGTCCTGGGCGCGCTGGCGTGGCGATCGGAGTCGGGGGTCGGACAGCTCATCGACGTCTCCGCCCATGAGTGCTCGGCGTCGATGACCGAGTGGCACCTCATGACCTATCTGTGTTCGGGGGGCGTCCACCGGCGCGGGCCGCACCCCACCCTCACCGCGTCGGACGGCCGACAGGTGGCCGCGCTCAACCCCGACTTCCTCGGTCCCCATGTGTTCGCCGGCATGCTCGAGATGCTCGAGGACCACGGCGTGGCCGGCCCCTTGTCGGACCCCGCCTTCGCCGACCCCGTCCACCGGGCCGGGAACTATCGCGAGGTGTGGCGCGCCCTCAAGCGACTGGCCGAGAACAACGACGGCGAGACGCTCTACCGGCTGGGCCAGAAGGCGGGCCTGCCCTGGGGCGTGATCCGTTCCCCCGACGAGGTCCTCGACGACCGGCACCTGCGGGCCCGGGGCCACTTCGTCGAGCTCGAGCACCCCGAGCTCGACCGGACCGTCACCTACTCGGGGGCGCCGTTCCTGGCCCACGGCTCGCCATGGGTGATGGAACGCCGCCCGCCGCTGCTCGGCGAGCACACCGAGGAGGTCCTCGTCGACTGGTCGGCGCGGTGACGACGGACGGGCGCGCCGCCTGTGTGGTCGGGGTGGGTGAGACCCGCTACGCCAAGTGGGGCGGCATCGCCGACACCAGCGAGTACCAGTTGGCGGTGGAAGCGGTCCTGGCGGCCATCGCCGATGCCGGCATGACCCCCGACGACGTCGACGGCCTGGCGTCGTTCGCCGAGGACCGCAACGAGGCGACCTTCATGGCCGCGGATCTGGGGCTGCCCGAACTGCGCTACGCCAGTCTGTCGTGGCTCCCCGGTGGTGGCGGGGCCTGCGCGGCGGTCGCCAACGCGGCGATGGCAGTCGAAAGCGGCGCGGCGGAAGCCGTCGTCGTCTACCGGTCGTTGTGCCAGGGCCAGTTCCGTCGCTTCGGCCAGGGACCGGGCAACATGCCCGCACGTGTCGGCCCGCCCCGCGTGCCCCACGTGCGTCGCGCCACCAGCCTGTTGGAGGCCCATGTGGCGTTCACCATGCCCTTCGGCATGTTCAGTCCGCCCATCGCCTACGCCATGGTGCTGCGCCGGCACATGCACCGGTTCGGCACCACCGTCGAGCAGATGGGACACGTGGCCGTCACGACGCGGGCCCACGCCGCCAGGAACCCGCGCGCCGTGATGGGAGACCGCGCCATGACCATGGACGACTACCTGGCGTCGCGCATGGTCTCGGAGCCGTTCCGCCTCTTCGACTGCTGCCTCGAGAACGACGGCGCCTGCGCGGTGCTGATCACCACCACCGAGCGCGCCGCCGACAGCGCCAAGGGCCCCGTCTCGGTCCTGGGCGCGGCCCAGGGCGCGCTCAAGGGATTCGGTCACGGGCAGTATTCCAATGTGGGCATGCCCGACGACGACTACGCCAGTGCCGGGGCCCGGGGGGTGGCGGCGCGGATGTGGGCGCGGTCCGGGGTGGGGCCGAGCGACATCGACGTGGCCCAGATCTACGACCACTTCACCGGCCTCGTCCTGCTGAGCTTGGAGGACTTCGGGTTCTGCGGGCGAGGCGAAGGGGGTCCCTTCGCGGCGTCGGGCGCGCTGGCGTGGCCCCACGGGGCCCTCCCCACCAACACCCACGGCGGCAGCCTGTCGGAGGCCTACATCCACGGTCTCAACCACGTCGTCGAAGGAGTGCGCCAGCTCCGGGGCGAGTCCACGTGCCAGGTCGACGGGGCCGAGACCTGCCTGGTCACGAGTGCGGCCGGCGTGCCCACCAGTGCGCTCGTGCTGGGACGGCGATGACCGAGCGCTGGTTCCCCGACGAGATGCCGATGCCCGCCGCCAACGCCGAGACCGTCGGATGGTGGGAGGCGGCCGCCGCCCATCGTCTCGTCGTCCAGCGCTGCACCGCGTGCGGCCACCTGCGCCATCCCCCGGGGCCGGTGTGCCCGCGCTGTCGGAGCTCGGCATCGGAGTGGTCCGCGCTGGCGGGCACCGGGACGGTGTACACCTTCACGGTCGTGCGCCAAGCCTTCATCCCGTCGCTGGCCGACAAGCTCCCCTACGTCGTGGTGGCGGTGGAGCTCGACGGCGCGCAGGGAGCTCGCATCGTGTCGAACCTGGTCGACGTCGAACCCGAGGAGGTCATCGTGGGCATGCCCGTCGAGGTGGCGTGGGAGGACATGGGACCGGAGCTCGCCGTCCCGCGCTTTCGCGTCGCCGGGCACCGAGGGGAGCGCCGATGACGCCGCCACGCGGCCGTCGGGCCGTGATCGCCGGGGTGGCGACGTCGGACTACCCCCATCTCCCGCACCTCTCCGAGCACGCCGTCCACGGCCAGTCCGCCGATCGCGCCCTGGCCGACGCCGGGTTGACCTTCGCCGATGTCGACGGCTTCGCCACCACCGGCTTCTTCCCCATGTACGCCACCGGTGTGGCCGAGTACCTGGGGCTCCATCCCATCTACTTCGACGAGACCAACTCGGGGGGGTCGTCGTTCGAGGTGCTCGTGGAGCACGCCGCCTACGCGGTGGAGTCCGGGGCTGTCGACGTGGTGCTCGTCACCTACGGCAGCGTCCAGCTCTCGCAGATGGGGCGCCGGCTGGGCACCGGTGGCGGCGGTGGGGGTGGCTTCGCCCCGGGGCCCGCCATCTACGACGCCTTGTGGGGCAACACCTTGGTGGGCAACTACGCCATGGCGGCCCGCCGGCACATGCACGAGTTCGGCACCACCCCCGAGCAACTCGCCGCGGTGGCGGTGACGATGCGCCACCACGCTGCGACCAACCCCCAGGCGCAAGAGCGCGAGCCGATCACCGTCGAGGACGTCGTGTCGTCGCGACTGGTGGCCGACCCGCTGCACAAGCTCGACTGCTGCGTGATCTCCGACGGTGGAGGGGCGTGCGTGGTCACCACCGAGGAGCGCGCCGCGGACCTGCCCGGCGACCCCGTCTACATCCTCGGCGCCGCCCACGCCACCACCCATCACCTCAATCTGTCCGCCATGCCCAGCCTGACCGTCTCCCCCGCCGCGCAGTGCGGGCCCGTCGCCTTCGCCCGGGCGGGCATCACGCCGGCCGATGTCGATGTGGCACAGCTCTACGACTCGTTCACCATCACGGTGGTCCTCACCGTCGAGGACCTCGGGTTCTGCGCCAAGGGTGAGGGCGGTGCCTTCGTGGAGAACGGCGGCCTCGAGATCGGCGGGCGGCTCCCCACCAACACCGACGGCGGAGGCCTCTCGGCCTGTCATCCCGGGATGCGCGGCATGTTCCTCATCGTCGAAGCGGTGCGACAGTTGCGCGGTGAGGGGGGAGCCACCCAGGTCCCCGGGGCACGCATCGCCGTGGCCCACGGCACCGGCGGCATGTTGTCGACCGGCGCCACCCTCGTACTCGGACGGGAGGCCCCATGACCGACCGCACCCCGAACGCGACTGACGAGCGGCCGCCCAAACCCCGCCCGGCACCCACGCCCGACGCCGACTCCGCTCCGTACTGGTCCGCAGCGCGCGAGGGGCGACTCGTCGTCCAGCGCTGCACGAACTGCGGTGCCCGGCAGCTGTATCCGCGCGACCGGTGCCTCGTGTGCCGCGGCCCGGTCGAATGGGTCGAGGCGACCGGGCGGGGCACCGTCTACAGCTTCACGGTGATCCGCCAGAACTACTCCCGACCGTTCCGGGACTGGATCCCCTACGTCGTGGCACTCGTCGACCTCGAAGAAGGCCCCCGGGTCATGACGAACATCGTGGGATGCGAGCCCGACGACGTGCGCATCGGGATGCCGGTCCGGGCCCAATTCGAGGCGGTGTCCGACGAGGCGGGGATCGCGCTCTTCGCCCCGGTTTCGGGCGCCGACTCCGGCGCCGACTCCGGCGCCGACTGAGAGCCCGGCCCATCACGCTCGGGCGGCGGCTTGCCCACCGGTCCTGTCCATGGGATCGTTCCGGAGGGCCCCTCCTCCGTGAGAAGGCCACACCGGGTGCGCGCTGCGCCACCCAGGAGGGAGTCACGATGTCGGACAAGCCCAGCTACCTCGGACTGCTGAACGCCATCGCGGTCAACGAGGCCCGCGCCCATCAGTACCTCCAGGTCTGGATCGACAAGACCACAGACCCCGACGTCAAGACGGTGCTGCGCACCGTGGCGTGGCGCGAGGGCGAGCACGGCATGAGTTTCGCCAAGCGGGTCAACGAGCTCGGCTACGAGCTCCGTGACCGCGACGACCTCAACCTCGCCGACCGCCTCGAGGTCGCCGGCTCGGACCGCAGCGACCTCGAGAAGATGGAGTACTTCGGCCAGGACCGCCTCGACGAGGTGTTGGGCGCGTTCGACACCATCTTCTCGGACCACACCATCGACATCCAGACCGGTGAACTCCTCGGGCGCTACGTCGCCGAGGAGTTCGACACGGCCCGGCTGCTGCGCTGTTGCTACGAGCAGCTCAAGGCGCGCCAGGGCGAGACCTCGACCCCGACGTCGGCTTCCTCGGGTGCTGCGGCGGGATCTTCGAGCGAGTTGGCCTCGCTCAACGACAAGGTCGACGCGCTGTGCCGGGCCGTCGAGGAGCTCCGCCAGATCGTGTGCGCGCAGAGCATGCCGACCAAGGCGTCCTGAGCACACAACTCCCGTGGCCCACCGAGAGACGGCGCCCGACGGGGGCGCGACGGGAGTCGCCGTCTCTGTTCGAGAGGGGCTCTTCACCGACACCGATCCGCCGCGACTGCTCGGGAGCCGGTGCCAGGCCTGTGGGCGACATCACTTCCCGCGCCACGACACCTGTCCGTACTGCACCGCGGAGGGGGCCCTTCCCGTCGAGCTGTCGGGCACGGGCGTCTTGTGGAGCTGGACCACCGTCACCATCGCGCCGCCGGGATATGGCGGGGACGTCCCCTACGGCTTCGGCGTGGTCGAGCTCCCCGAAGGACTGCGGGTGGTGACGCGGTTGACCGAGACCGACCCGTCACGACTGTCCGCCGGCCAGCGGATGGCCATGGTCGTGGTGCCGGTGCGCGTCGACGACGACGGACATCGGGTCGTGACCTACGCCTTCGCCCCGCAGGACCCACGGTGACCGACGTCGACATCGCCGGGGTGGGGATCCACCCCTTCGGCCGCTTCGCGGACCGGACCATCACCGACATGGGGGTGACGGCAGTTCGTGGCGCCCTGGCCGAGGCGGGGCTCGTCCGAGGTGGGTTCCAAGCCGCCTTCTGCGCCACCGCGTACGGCGGCGTGGCATCGGGACACAAGGTGCTGTCGCGGATCGGCATGACGGGGATGCCCATCGTCGACGTCGAGGCGGGCTGTGCCAGTGGCGGCGCGGCGCTCATGTTGGGCGCCGGTGCCATCCGGGCCGGGGCCTACGACACCGTGCTCGTGTTCGGTGTGGAGAAGATGCCCAAGGGCATGATCCGGTCGTCGTTCTTCGAGCCGTGGCAGGAGGAGTCGGGGCTGGGCGCCACGCCGGCCTACTTCGCGCTCCGGGCCCAGCGCCTGATGCAGGACTCCGGGGTCACCAAGGACCATCTGGCGTCGGTGGTGGTGAAGAACCGTCGCCACGGAGTCCACAACCCCGACGCCATGTTCCGGTCCGAGGTCGATGCCACCGCCGTGCTCGCGTCACGCCTGGTGTGCGAACCCCTTCACCTGTGGATGCTGTGCACGCCCAACGAAGGAGCCGCCGCGGTGGTGCTGACGAGCGCCGGTGCGGGGGCGGGTGCTGGGTCCGCTGCGGGCGGCAGCGTCGGTGGTGACCGGCCGGCGCGGGTCCGCCTCGGCGCGGCGGTGTTGCGATCGCACCTGCCGGGATCGGTCCTCAACGAGTCGACGCCGATGTCCGGGCTCGCCGACGAATCGGTCCCTGCCCCGAGCACCCTGGCCGCCACCGCCGCCTATGAGGAGGCCGGGATCGGCCCCGAGGACCTCGACGTGGTGGAATGTCAGGACACCGATGCGGCACGCGAACTGCTCTCGTACGAAGAGCTCGGGCTGTGCCCGCCCGGTGCCGCCGCCGCCTTGTGCGAGGAGGGTGCCACCGCACTCGGCGGGCGCATTCCGGTCAACCCCAGTGGTGGCCTCTTGTCCAAGGGTGAGCCGCTCGGCGCCTCGGCGCTCGGGCAGGTGGTCACCCTCGTCCACCAGCTGCGCGGCGACGCCGGTCACAATCAGGTCGAGGGGGCGCGCGTCGCGCTCGCCCACACCGTGGGGCGGGGCGCCAACGCCAGTGTCGTCGTCCTCACCCGCTGACGATCGTTCGAAGGGGGCCCATGTCCAACCCGCCCGGCACGACGGCACCGATCCTCGTCGGTGTCCTCTACGACTTCCCCCAGGCCGACAATGGAGCCCTGTTCGAAGAAGCGGTGCGCATCGGCATCGACGAGGTGGCCGCCACGGGGCGTCTCGACCGCCCGGTCGAGTTGATGGCCCGCCACGCCCACGGGCTCCCGGGCGGCACCGCCTTCGACGTCGAGAAGACCTTCGCCGAGCTCGT
Organism: Acidimicrobiales bacterium; assembly: GCA_017882995.1. Lineage (GTDB taxonomy): Bacteria > Actinomycetota > Acidimicrobiia > Acidimicrobiales > UBA8190 > Chersky-840. Next base: position 7,681 of record JADGOL010000122.1, read on the forward strand.
GGACGCGGGTGCACTCGTCATCCTGGGCCCCACCATCAGCGACAACGGGCTCATCGTGGGGCCTCTGGCCGACGCGGCAAGGGTGCCCTGCATCAACTACACCGGTGGCGAGCGCACGCGCGGGGAGTTCATGTTCCACTACCAGGTCGGCTCGCTCGAAGAGGAGCCCGCCGTGCTGGCGGCATACCTGGAGCGCCAGGGACGCAGCAGTGTGGCAGTTGCCCACGACCACTCTCCCGTGGGTCGGCGTTACGCGGAGTTCTTCTCCGAGGCGTGCGGCGCGCTCGCCATCGACATCACCGGCATGGCGGCGGTCCCGCCTCTCGCCGAAGACGTCTCGCCCATCGTGGCGCGCCTGCGATCGGGGAGCCCACAAGGCCTCGTCTACCTCGGCCTGGGTGTCGCGGCGCGCGCCGTCGCCCTGGCGGTGGAGTCCGAGAAGTGGGACATCCCGGTGGTGGCCAACTCCGCGCTCATGTTCGCCTACGGCCGGCGCGACTGGCGGGCGGGGTGGGACGGCTGGGTGTATGTCGACACCGTCTCCAACGACAACCGCATGCGCGCCGCGCTCCGAGATCGCTCCCCCCGCAGCTCGGCCGGCCCCATCGGGGTCGCCGCGTACGACATGGGCCGGCTCGTGGCCGAGGCCGTGGCCCGGGCCGCCCACCTCACCCGGGACGGGATCAGGGACGGCCTCGAGCGCGTCAAGCAGCTCCCGGCCACCAGCGGCATGGACGGCACCACCATGGGTTTCGGGCACTACGACCACGGCGCCTTGAAGGGCCGCTACCTGGTGCTGCGCCAATGGCTCGACGGCAAGACCGTCCAGGTGGCCGAGCAGTAGCTACCGGGGCGGGCACGAGGGACCCTCCGACGCGTCACGGCATGGCGGGGACCTCGCCGAGACGCTGGATGTAGATGGCGATGTGGGCGATCCGGCCCTCGGCGTCCAGGTCGAAGACCAGAGCCTCGGGCGTCTCGAGCGGTGAGCCTCCGATGTCGACGACTTCGGTGAGCTCCACGAGCACGGTGCGGCCCGCGCTCAGGATGCGGTCGATCCGCATGGAGTAGCCGGGGAGCGCGGGCATGAGCTCGGCGAGGAAGGCCACATAGGGATCTCTCGGCGAGTAGGTGTCGCCGAAGGGGCCCACGCGCTCGACGTCCTCGGCCAGACACGCGGCCATCGCCTCCCAGTCGTGGGCCACCAGGCGGTCGAGGTAGCGCTCCACGACCGCAGCAGCGTCGGTCGTGTCGGTCGTGTCATCGGCGTCTTTCACCATGTCGCCTCCTGTTGCGCCACCGTCATCGGGACGGCACGAATCAATGGAACGTCACGAACATGTGCTTCACCCCGGCGTGCTTGTTGGTTCGGAATCGCTCGATGGGCGCGTCGAGGGACAGGCGTTCGAAGCGGGCCTGGAGCTCCTCGAGCATGATGCGGATCTCGAGGCGCGCCAGGTTGGCCCCCAGGCAGAAGTGGCTGCGGTAGCCGAAGGCCAGGTGGGGGTTCGGACTCCGGCGGACGTCGAAGGTGAACGGGTCGTCGAACACCTCCTCGTCGCGGTTGGCCGACGCCCACCACAGCGTGACCTTGTCGCCGGCTCCGATCTCCTGCCCGGCCACCTCCACGTCGCGTGTGGCGGTGCGACGGTTGTAGAGCGTCGGGCTCGACCACCGCAGGATCTCCTCCACCGCGCCGGGCCACACCGACAGGTCGTGGCGGAGGAGGTCCCATTGACCGGGATGATCGATGAGCGCGGCCATCCCGAGGGCGATGGCGTTGCGCGTCGTCTCGCTGCCCGCCGCGATGAGGAGGTTGAAGAACATGAGCAGCTCGAGCTCCGAGAGCGGCTCGAGCCCGCCGTTCTCGTCCTCGACGGTGGCACGAGCCACGGTGGCCATGATGTCGTCACCGCCCTCGGCGCGCTTGCGCTCGATCAGGGCCGTACCGTACGCGGCCATGGCGGCAGCGGCTTGCTCGGAGCTGACACTGCGGGATCCGAGCTCGCGGTCGTCATAGGTGAGCGTGGCGTTGGTCCAGGCCATCAGATCGTGCCGGTCCTCGTGGGGGATGCCCATCAGCATGGCGATGGCCTGCAAGGGGAGCTCGACCGCCACATCGACCAAGAAGTCACACCCACCGCGCGCCGCCACGGCGTCGAGGATGGTCGCGGTGCGGGCCCGGAGCTCTGCTTCGAGCCGCGCCAGGGCGCGCGGCGCAACCGCCGGTGTGACCAACCGGCGGATCCGGTGGTGGCGGGGATCGTCCATCATGTTGAGCAACACCCCGGCCGCGAACCCGTAGGGCAGATCCTCGATCAGCGTGCCGCCACCCGAAGCGTCGGGGGCACGGGACGAGGAGAACGCGTCGGCGTCGGACCCGATGGCCTGCATCTCGGCGTGACGGCTCACCACCCAAAAACCAGTCCCGTCCGGAGTGTGGCTCGTGGCCTCGTGCCACCACACCGGCGCCTCGTGGCGCAAGCGCGTGAACGAGTCGTGAGGGAAGCCCTCGGCGAAGAGCGCCAGGTCGGTCAGGTCGATGTCGTCGAGACCCACCCACTGGCTCCCTTCGAGATGCGTCCCGACATTCGACCACACCCACCTGAGTCACACCGGCACGCCGCGCCGGGGGAATGCGTCACTGCCGGACGACGAGCCGAAGTCCACCGTCGATCACGTCTTGGTGGAGGAGGTGCCCGTGACGCGCGTGCCAGGTGCCGCCGGCGATGTCGGCCCGGAGGCGGTCCATTCGTTTCGCCACGAGGTCGTCGGGCAGAAGGGCGAGGCCCGACATACACGCCCGCACCTCGGGGGCGAGGTACTCCTCGGGTCTTCGCCAGAAAGCCCAGTTGAAACCGTCGACGCAGTCCGAAGGGATCATCACCGGTTCCACGCGTTGGGCTCCGATGACTTCGGCGACCGCTTCGGGGGGCAGGACCAGGTTCGACGCCAGGGCGTTCGCCTCCGGGACGTAGTCCCGAAAGAGCCAGAAGTCCGAATGGGCCACGGGGTCGAAGGTGAGCACCGCCACCACGCGTGCCACCCGCGCCATCTCGCGCAGGCCGCCCACGACGTCACTCCAGTGATGGATGGTGAACACGGCCAGAGCCGCATCGAAGGAGGCGTCGGGAAAGGGCAAGCTCTCAGCCACGGCTCGCACCACGGGTGCGGCCCCGGCGTCACGTTGTGAAGCCATGACGACCGAGGGCTCGACGGCGACCACCGACTTGTCGGCGGGCTCGTAGGAGCCCGTCCCCGCCCCGACATCGACGAGGGTCGAGACGTCTCCGAGCGCTCGTTCGATCTGGGCGGCGATGCGGGGATCGGGCCGGCGGTGACGGGCGTAGGCCCGACCGATCCCGTCGTAGATGGGCGCCACCCTCGCCACCGTGCTCGCCACCTCCCCACCGGGGGCATTTCGGGCCCGGTGCGTGACCAACCCCAAGACTAGAACACGTGTCAGTTCTTGCCCGGGGGCCTGGGCGGGAGGAGGAGTTGCCGGCCCGGCCCTAGAGGAACGGGCCGATCAACTTCAGCAGAGACGTGGTCGTGGTCGGAGGCACCGTGGTCGGAGGCACCGTGGTCGGAGGCACCGTGGTCGGAGGCACCGTGGTCGGGGGAGGCGGGGCCGTGGTGGTCGTCGTCGGCCGCGGCGCCCTGGTGGTGGTCGTCGTCGGCCGCGGCGCCCTGGTGGTGGTCGTCGTCGGCCGCGGCGCCCTCGTGGTCGTGGTGGTGGGAGCCGGGGTTGTCGTCGTGGCCGCCGTGGTTGCCGTCGTGGGCTTGGTGGTGGTGGTCCCCTTGGTGGTGGTCGTCGAGGGCTTGGTGGTGGTGGTCGAAGACCCCCCGGCTGCCGGACGCCCGGGGGTCGAGCCCGCCGTGAGCGATGCGCTGACGCCGGTCGTGCTCCCGCGGCTCGAGGCGGCCACCGCCGGACGGGCCGAGGTCGGAGCCGAAGTCGAGCCCGGCACCTGACCCGGGGTGGTGTCCCCGGTCGATGCGGGCACGGAGCCGGTGCCACGCGGAGCTGTGGTGTCGTGCCCCGAGGCGGCTCCTGGTGCCGTCGTCGTCCTCTGGGCGCTCGTGGCCACGCCGGCGATCGACGCCACCGCCACCGTGACACCGAGGACCACGGCGACCACCAGCGCCGAGCGCAGCCTGGTGGCACCGGCACTCAGGAGGAACACGGGGCGGGCTCGGACCCGCTCGCCTGCGTACCGGCGACCCGCGTCGGAAAGGCGTCGGAGCGAGGACTCCCTCTTCACCCTCAGACTGGCTCGGAGAGGATGGCCGACCGGCGCAAACGCACCCAGCATGGCGATCGTTTCGCTGGTCAGGTCCTGGCTGGGCACGAGGACCCGGACCGGCCAGCCGTTGACGATCACGTCCAACGCGGTGGCGATGCGTCCGTCGGGCGTCTTGCCCGCACCCCGCACGACCTCGAGACCACCGATCACGGGCCAGGACCACACGCGCTCGACGCTCGGCTCCTCGGCGTCGGTGAGCGTCCAACCGGTGGGCCCGACCCGGAGGTCGAATGCGGCGAAACTCGCGCCCGCGTGGCCCCATCCGCCTTCGACCACCCAAACGTTTGCCAGCTTCACGCTACGTGCAATTCTCGTACCGTCACCGCGCCATCGCCCTCCACGGTCTTCGATGCTAAGAGTTGAAGGCGGATTATGGAAATCCAACCACGACCCGTCATCGACACCTCACGCATCGTCGAATGCGTTCTAGCAGAAGGACCTCGGACCGGTGGGGGATGCTTCGTGTGGCGGCGTCTTACGACGCCAACACCTCGGGTCCCACGAGCAGGTGTCGGCTGACATCACCGACGAGGTCGGTCGTGAAACGTCGCTCCGCAAATCGCCACACACCGTCGCGACACACGAACACGTCGCGGTACCGGCCGGCAACGATCGGTTGCATCGCCATGTCGGGCAGGGCTTGGAACACCGTCACGTACGAGTGCGACTCGGCCGTCCCCGCGTCGTCGTCGACGTCGATGCGAATGTTGGTCGTCACGTGCTTGGTGCGCGGGGTCCCGTCCTCGTACACGCGCACCATGGCGCGGAAGGTCGTTTCGACTGCATTCTGACCCCGCACGACCGCATCGCCTTCGCCTCCGAACACGCCTTCCGCGAACAGCTCCCCCAGCCCGCCGAAATCTCCCGTGTCGACGAGCTCGGCGTACCTGGCGATCAGGTTCTCGATGGCCCGGTCGCTGCGCTGGTGCTGGGGTGCCTGTGCCGCCACGGTCGTGACCGTAGCCCTCCCCTCATCCGGGGAGGTGCATCAGCTCGATACGGGTCCCATCCGGATCGGTGCAGTAGACGAAGTCGAGGGCGTCGGCCGATCCGGCCGATCCGAAGGTGGTCCGGGTGCTCCTGACGACGGTGCCCCCCAACGACTCGACGATCTCGGCGACGGTGTCGACATCGGCGACCCTCAGTGACAGGTGGGTGAGCCCCAGCTGGTTCATGGGCCGGCGCACCGCCTGGCCGCAGTGCCCGGGTGCGTCGAAGTACAGCAACTCGATCGAGATGCCGTCACGACGGACGAAGCGCGACTGGAGGGCGACGTCGTCGATCTCCATGAGCTGTCCGAACTCCTGGCCCACGGTATGGGACTGCACGAGCTCGAAGCCCAGACCCTCGCAATAGAAACGAACCGCTCGTTCGAGATCGCCCACACAGATCCCCACGTGAGAGAACGTCACCCCTCCATCCCCATCCACGGCCGCCACCTCCATTCGCCGACGCTGTCGTCGCCCCAGCTTGGCCGGTCACGCACCGGCGGTCAGATCCTTGACTCGCAAGCGATCAGACGGGAACCTCACGTGGTGACCCCACCCGGCGTGTTCGACAGCGACCTCGTCTTCGAGATCCCGAGGATCCCGGCGTCGGCGGGTGCTCTGGTCTTCGACCGCGCCGGGCGCCTCCTCGTGCTCAAGCCCACCTACAAGAGCGGGTGGACCATTCCCGGTGGCCAGATGGAGGACAACGGCGAGACCCCGTGGGAAGCATGTCGACGCGAGGTCCGTGAGGAGAGCGGACTGGTCGTCGACAGCGGTCGACTGGTGTGCGTCGACTTCCTGCGCCCACGACCCGATAGGCCGGGCGGCATGCGCTTTCTCTTCGACTGTGGCGCGCTCGACGACGAAGCATTTGCCGGCATCGTGCTTCAGGAGGACGAGATCTCTGAGCACCGCCTCGAGGAGATGGCGTCGGCGCTCGAGCTTCTGAGCGGTCCCTTGCGCCGGCGTGTGGGCGCGTGCGTCGGCGCGACCAACACTGTGTATCTCGAGGACGGGCGTCGCGTCGCGACCGTCGCCGACTGAACCGGCGACGGCTACCCGATCCCGAGACTCAGCTCCGCAGGAGCTTCCCGGGCCGGGAGTCGAGCCCGTCGGGCACGGCCTCGCCGTCGATGCGGATCGGCACCCCGTTCACGAGGACATGGGTCATCCCCACCGGCTGATCGGCGGTGAGCCGTTCGCCGTCGGCCGGGAAGTCGTAGACACGGCGCAACGGACCGGGGGCGACGACAGCAGGATCGAACACACACAGATCGGCGGCCTTACCGACCTCGACGCTTCCCCGGTCGGTGAGCCCGTACACCCCGGCCGGCTCGGCGGTGAGCTTGTGCACAGCTCGCTCGAGCGACATGACGCCGCGGTCGCGTACCCAGTTGCCAAGCAGGTCGGTGGCGAAGCAGGCGTCACACAGTTGCGAGACGTGCGCCCCCGAGTCGGCCAGACCCAGCAGGACGTTGTCCCGTGGCAAGAGCCAGGCGATGGCGTCGGGGTCGTTGTTGGCGAGCACCGACCAGAACCGGGCCTTCAAGTCGTCGTCGAGCGAGATGTCGAGGATCACGTCGAGGGGTGTGCATCCCCGTTCCTCGGCGATCTCGACGACGCCGCGGTCCACGAGCTCGGGATGAGACGCCGACTCGGCCACCGACACCGACGGCCAGTTGAAGGGGAGCCCACCACCACCGCCGGTGCCGACCGAGAGCTCCTCCCACGTGGCCGCGCGCCAGGCCGGGTCGCGATACGCCGTCTTGCGTTGCTCGAGGTCGAGGCCCATGAGCTTGGAGAAGCTGGTCCGGATGTTCAAGGTGAAGGGCTCGGCCAGGTTCATCTGGAATACGAGGGGTCGACACGACACCTGGGGCCACACCTCCACCCCGTCGTCCCACGCCGCGTCGTTCTCGGCGACGACTTTCTCGTGGTACGGGTAGCCCTTGACCGTGAGCAAGGCGGTCCACGTGATGGGTCGGCCCACGTCGCGCTGCAGGTCGAAGAGCTGACGGTTGGGGATCACCCCACCCGGGAGCAGCGCCACCACCCCCTTCTTGGCGTCGTGCACCGGCACGAGTAGGGCTCGCAGCTCGTCAAGGTCAGCGACGCGCGACGGAACGGGGCGGCCGCCGTCGCCGTTGTGAGTCGGTGACGCGCTCGACGCGAAACCCATGGCGCCCGCCGCCATGGACTCGGCCACCACCGCCTGCATGCGCGCCAGCTCTTCGGGCGTGGCGGCGCGCTCGTAGGAATCCTCCCCCATGACGTACATCCGCACCGCGGTGTGGCCCACGTAACAGCCGTAGTTGAGCGACGTGCCACGACGCTCGACCGCGTCGAGATACTGTGGGAAGGTTTCGAACTCGTCCCAGGGCACCCCGACCGCCAGCGTGTCGAAGCTCATGTCCTCGACGTGCTGGAGCGTGCGGGCGAGCAGTGACACGAGCTCGGGTCGGATCGGTGCGATGGAGAAACCGCAGTTGCCGGCGACGACACTCGTCACGCCATGGAACGACGACGGCGTGAGCCAGGGGTCCCAGAACACCTGGGCGTCGTAGTGGGTGTGGATGTCGATGAACCCCGGGGCGACGACCTGGCCCGTGGCGTCGAGCTCCCGGTCGCCTCGGAGGCCCTTCCCGACGCCCACGATGCGCCCCTCGGACACCGCCACGTCGGCGGGCCGGGCCGGGGCGCCGCTCCCGTCGATCAGCGACCCTCCCCGGATCACGATGTCACCGTCCACGATCGCCTCCTTCGGTTGCAATTCCCCGGCCGTCGCCGAGCAAGCGCGCCACCTGCATCGTCGCAGACCCGAGGAGACGGCGCCCAGGTCGGGGTGCACCGCCCCCAGAAGGTGTTCCGCATCACGCCCGAGGGCGAGGCCGAGCTGGCGCAGTGGC
>JADGOL010000123.1 GCA_017882995.1 Acidimicrobiales bacterium
CTTCATGGTGATGTAGTTGCGACGCTTGCAGACCTCACAGGCCAGCGTGACCTGCACCCTCTTCTCGTTCTTCGCCATGACTGTGCTCCTTCTCGAGCCCTCCGCACGGGGCGGGGGCCGTTTCCCTCAGGCTGGTAGCGGCGGCGGGACTCGAACCCGCGACAACACGATTATGAGCCGTGTGCTCTGACCAACTGAGCTACGCCGCCAGGGGCGAGCCCCCTGTCGGAATCGAACCGACGACACCAGCCTTACCATGGCTGTGCTCTGCCGACTGAGCTAAGGGGGCGGACACGGCAGCTCCGCGCCGGACGAGCATAGTCGCGACGTCCTCGTTCTCCGGTGGGCCTCGGAGGGCCCGAGGACGTCCGGCGGGGTCGAACTCACCGCCGGTACGATCGTCCGATGGAGGTCCGGCTGGCGCGCCAGGAGGACACCGAGGCGATCCGGACCATCTACAACGTCGAGGTCCTGGGCTCGACGGTGACCTTCGACCTCAAGCCCCGCAGTGCCGAGGACCAGCGCGCCTGGGTCGCCCGTCATCAGGGCGCGCACCCCGCCGTCGTCGCCGTCGAGGAGTCCGTCGTCATCGGGTTCGGGTCGCTGTCGCCCTTTCGCGACCGGGCCGCCTACTCCACCACCGTGGAGGACTCCCTCTACGTGGACCGCGCCTGGAGGGCCAAGGGGGTGGGTCGGCTCCTGCTCGAGGAGCTCGTGACACTGGCGATGGCCCGGGGGTTCCACACCGTGATCGCGCGGGTCTCGGGCGACAACGAGCCCTCGATCGCCCTCCACAAGGCGTGCGGCTTCGCGCCGGTGGGCGTCGAGCGCGAGGTGGGGCGCAAATTCGGCCACTGGATAGACGTCGCCGTCCTGCAGCGGATGCTCTGAGCCAGACCTCGGAGCCCGATCTCGAGCGGGAGTCAGACCTCGACGAGGTCGCGTGAGGCGCCAGACTCCTCGAGCTGTGGTGCGGAGCCTCCGTCGCCCCGCCGACGCCACCGGGCCAGGAGGCGCTCACGGTCGAAGGGCGACAACGGCAGGGTCAAGATGGCGAGACACACGAGCAACGCGACCGCCACGGTCAGGGGATCGGCTTGGAACAGGCCCGACACCAACTGCCGGCCGGCGGGCAGCCCGATGAAGGCCGCCACGATCGACGACCCGATGATGAGGGTCCGGACCTTTCCGGTGGCCACGGGGGCGAGGACCACGAGCCCCCACGACAGGTACCAGGGTTGGACCACCGGCCCCAGGGCCACGATGATCAGCATCGTCAGGCCCATGGCGCGCAGCGCCCCGATCCGGTCCGATCGCAGCAACAACCACACGCCGGCACCGAAGGCGGCGAGGACCCCGAGCCCGCGGGTCATCGACAGCGTGGTGTGCAGCGACACCCCGATCCCGACCAGATGGGCGATGTCGGTGAGGAAGATCCCCGCCCCGGTGGCGGGTGCGACCCATGACCGGACCGTCCCCGGGGTCGACAGGTTCAACACCCAGCTCCACCCGAGACCGGTCCCGACCGACAATGCCGCCATGACCGCGGTCGCGATCAAGCCCGCGGTGACCACGGGTCGTATCCGGGCGCGCACAGGCAGACCGGTGCCCATCCAGTTCCAGCCGATGTACAAGACACCCAGCGCGGCCGGGACCTTCACCGCGGCGGCCATCGCGCACAGCACGATGCCCGCCACGGGTCTCCCTCGGCGCGCCACGGCCAGGCCGGCCATGAGCAGGCCGAGCATGAGGGCATCGTTGTGGGCACCCCCCACCAGATGCAGGATCGTGACCGGGTTCAAGACGGCCATCGTGAAGGCATAGGACGGATCTCGCCCCAGGCTGCGAGCCAGTGACGGGATGGACAGGGCCATAAGCCCGACACCGACGACCGCCAGCAGTCGCAACAGCGCCAGGTCGACGAGTTCGTTGTGCCCCGACGCGCTCGTCAGGAGGCCGTCGGTCTCCATGAACAACGGCCCGTAGGGCACGGGCGTGTTGAGCCACAGGTGGTCGACCAACGTCACCGACGGGGCTGCGCCGAGGACCCCGGGGCCGTAGTGGTACGGGCTGATGTGGTGGCTCATCATCTCGCCCTGCGCCGCGTAGCTGTAGATGTCCCGGCTGAACAACGGCGGCGCCAGGAGTAGGGGGGCGATCCACAGCGCCAGCACCATCACGAGCTTGCGGACCGGCACCCCCTTGATCTGCGACAGGGTCCGGATCAAGCCGTACCAGACCCGCATGAAGAGCACGAGGCCGCCGTACATGGCGATCAGCCCGAGGAAGTTGAGGGGGTGCTTCGTGGCGTCGCCGACGCCGGGGACACCGTAGAACCACGCGCCCGTGAGCTTCAACACGAACGGCGAGCCCTGGGGGACAGACCCGAGTGTGATGGCGGTGACGGCGATGAACCCGAGGACCGCGGGTCGGACGAGCAAGCGCGACCCGTCCCCGTCGACGGCGCCGGGCTCGAGGTCGGGACCGACCAGCGCGCTGAAGGGCCACCGTCGGCGCACGGCCTCGTCCCAGATCGTCAACCGGTCGAGCACGCGTCCGGCAACGGGGATGGCCGAAGGGTCAATGCCGCGTACCGATGCGGCGGTCCTTCCTATGAGACCCATCGTTGTCGGCCCTCGCCCTGACGTTGCTCGTACCCGCGTTATCTTCCGCACCTGCTGCGGCCCCCCGTCCGCCAGGCTGGGAGGATACGAGTCGGACACATTCGTAACGGCATTGTAATGAAAGCCACGGCTCCGGCAAGTGCACCGCCGGGGCCGGTGTGCCTGGCCACATCGTCCCCAGGTGAGAGTTGGGGAGACGGAGTGGGGAGTGGGCCGGGAAGGATTCGAACCTTCGTAGGCTGTGCCGGCAGATTTACAGTCTGCTCCCTTTGGCCGCTCGGGCACCGACCCGCGAGGCGAGACCATATCGCGACCGCCTCGCGCCGCCGGACGAGGCTCCGACCCCGGCGCTCGGCCGGGCCCGCTCCAGCACTATCGTGTCGGCATGCCCACGTTCGACGTGGTCTCGCAAGTCGACATGCAAGAAGTTCGCAACGCCGTCGACCAAGCCAATCGCGAGGCCGGCACCCGATTCGACTTCAAAGGAACCGAGTCGAGCATCGAGCTCGGCGAGGACGACATGGTGCTTCGGTCCTCGACCGAGGACCGACTGCGCGCCCTGCATCAGGTGCTCCAGGAGAAGATCGTCCGTCGCGAGGTGTCGCTCAAGGCGCTCGAGGACGGCAAGATCGAGGAGGCGACCAAGGGCACGGTGCGCCAGAAGATCTCCATCAAGGCCGGCGTCTCCGCCGATCACGCCAAACGCCTCAACAAGTTCATCAAGGACATGAACCTGAAGGGCGTGTCGTCACAGGCCCAGGGCGACCAACTTCGGGTCACGGGGAAAAAGCGCGACGACCTTCAAGCCGTGATCAAGGCGCTCAAGGAGCAGGATTTCGGGATCCCCCTGCAGTTCCAGAACTTCAGGGACTGACTCCCGGAGCTCTCAGCGACACACC
>JADGOL010000124.1 GCA_017882995.1 Acidimicrobiales bacterium
GAGGAGATCGGCCCCGACACCTGCGCGCACGCGGCCAGTCGTTGTTCGACGGCCAGGTGGGCCAGGCGGGTGGCCTTCTCCTTGGCGGTGGTCGTGGTGGTGACTTGGTAGTGGTTCGCCATGGCCCCAGATTGTATTTAGCGCCGATCGGCGCCCGGGGGAGGGTGATCCCGAACCGGCGGGCCGGTTTCCCGTCACCGCGCGGGTCGGCAGGGCGTGGGGTAGCGTGCCCGCATGCCGACGTTCCTCATGCTGTCGACCCTCGGGCCCGAGGGGATGGCGACGCTACGTCAGAACCCGCAGCGCCTGAAGGAGGTCAACACCGAGGTCGAGGCCATGGGCGCGCACGTGGTGGCCCAGTGGGCGCTGCTCGGTCAGTACGACTTCGCCACGGTGCTCGAGGCGCCCGACGAGAAGGTCATGACCCGCGTGGCGGTGGCTCTCGGGGCGCGCGGCACCTTGAAGACCAAGACGTTGATCGCGGTGCCGATCGATGAGTTCATCGAGACGGTCGGCACGAAGTAACCCATGGGGAGTCGACCGGGGTCCTGGTCCGTCCGACCAGGCGGTCCACCCCACCAACCCCAGCGACCGCTCCTACCTCAGCTGTCGCTGCAAACCCGGCTTCTGCGGCAATCCTTCGGTCAGTACCACCACATGCCCTGCTTGCGACGCTCCGACCTGACGTCCTCGCTCGGGAAGATGTCGGGCAGGACGCTGTCGTCGGAGAGCCGTCGCACGCGGTACCCGCCCTGGACGCGCTCGGCCACCTCGAATCCGTGGCTCCAAGAGCCGACGAAGCGGTTGCGCACGTCGACGGGAGTGCCCTCGGCAAGGTACGTGTCGGGCATGCCGGCGGCGACGTCCATCAGGCCGTTGGTCATACGGGTGACCTCCTGTCATGCCCCGAACGCCTCCCATGATGGGCGCTCGGGCCTCTCACTACAAGGGCCACTTGGACAACAAGGGGCCAATGCGCCTGGGCCCGGCGTGCCTGCGTGATGGCTCTCCGGGCTGCATCTGGACCGTCGGTGGGTGCGAGGTCACGGCGCCGGGTCGTCCCGGCCCGGCCCGGGTTGGTCCACGAGCGCGGTTTGTGGGGTGCGGGCCACCGCATGGTGGCGGGCATCGACGAGGTCGGTCGCGGCGCCTGGGCCGGGCCGCTCAGCGTGGGCGTTGCGGTGCTGTGCGATTCGCCGCGCCGGATCCCGCGGGGGTTGCGTGATTCCAAACAGCTCACCGAGGACTCGCGCGAAGCCATGTTCGAGCGCGTGGCGGCGTGGTGCGCGGGTTGGGCCGTCGGTCACGCCGGCCCCGAGGAGTGCGACCGGCTCGGCATGACCGCGGCGCTGCGGCTGGCCACGCGCCGGGCCCTGGACCAGTTGTCTCCCGATGTCGTCCCCGACGCCGTCGTGCTCGACGGCACCTTCGACTTCGTGAGCCCTCCCGCGGTGCCCCGGCTCTTCGACGCCGAGGGTGCGGTCGAGGCCGAGGCGCGCTGCGCCGGTCCCGGCGAGATGACGGGTCGGGTGTGGGCCCCGCCGGTCACGACCGTGATCGGCGGCGACGCCCGGTGCGCGTCGGTGGCGGCCGCGTCGGTGCTCGCCAAGGTGACGCGTGACCGCATGATGCGCGCCAGCGCGGACTTCTATCCGGCCTTCGACTTCGAGCGGAACAAGGGGTACCCGTCCCCGGCGCACCAACGCGCCCTGTGCGGGTACGGATTGAGCGCGGTGCATCGACGGTCGTGGGCGTTCGTCGACAACCTTCCGTGGGAGCTCACCACGTGGCCCGGTGACTACCGGACCCGGGGCTCACGCCTTGACGGCGGGCTCCTTGGGGAGTCCGAGGACGCGCTCGCCGATGATGTTGTGGAGGACCTCGTCGGTTCCTCCCGCGATGCGCATCCCGGGTAGGCCGAGCAGGAATTGCGACCACGCGTAGGTGCCCCACTCGCCGGTGTCGGCGATGAGCTTGGGGCCGAGGACCGAGGACAAGAGGTCGGTCATCCGTCGCATGTTCATCGTGAGCGACAGCTTGGCGATCGACATCTCGGGCCCGGGTAGCTGGCCCGACGCGATCTTGGCCATGGCCCGCAGGTTGGTGTAGCTGGCCACGCGCCCGTGGATGAAGATGTCGGCGAGCTGCTGGCGGATGAGCGGATCGGCCGATTTGCCGTGGTGGCGGACGAGCTCGATCAGTCGGGGCGTGGACAGGTTGCCGTTGCCTGAGGACATGCTCCCGCCGCCGATGGCGGCCCGTTCGTTCATGAGCGTGGTCAGGGCCACGGTCCATCCGGCGTTGACGTCACCGAGACGGTGGCTGTCGGGGACGCGCACCTCGGTGAAGAACACCTCGTTGAACGACGCCCCGCCGGTCATCTGGCGCAGGGGTCGGATCTCGACTCCGGGGGCGCGCATGTCCACCACGAATCCCGTGAGGCCCTTGTGCTTGGGGGCGTCGGGATCGGTGCGGCAGATGATCTCGCCGATGTCGGACAGATGCGCGCCCGAGGTCCATACCTTCTGCCCCGTCACCAACCACTCGTCACCGTCACGGATGGCCTTGGTCTGGACCCCGGCCAGGTCGCTGCCGGCCCCGGGCTCGGAGAACAACTGACAGGCGACGATGTCGCCGCGCCACAGCGACTTCAGGTAGAGGTCCTTCACCTCGTCGGTGGCATGGGCCAGGATCGTGGGTGCCACCATGCCGAGGCCGATGCCGTAGGCGGTCATGGGCGGGGTGTCGAAGCGGGCCTCGATCGAGTCGTAGAGCCGCTGGTGGTCGCGCGTGAGACCGCCGCCGCCATACGCCACGGGACCGGCGATCCAGCTGAAGCCGGCGTCGAAGCGCTGCTGCGCCCACGCCCGGGCCGCGGTGAGCTCGGCGAGCTCCTCCTCGAGGGTCCGCTCGGGAAGCAGCGACACCTGGTCGGATCCCTCGCCCCAACCGTGTTCGGCTTCGACGCGGGGCTTCGCGTTCGCCTCGAGGAACTTCAGCGCGGCCCGCTCGAATTCCTCTTCGGTGATGGTGTCGACCATGGGGCCCTCTTCCACCTTTCACGTCGTTGCCCACCCTCCGGGGCCACATCACGACGCTGTGGGCGGACTCAGGTGGGTCTCCCAGCGTACCGAGGGGCCCGGAATCGCCGCCAGACCGAACCCGAACGGCAGTCGATCACCGCTCGATCGCGCTCGATCACCTTTCGATCCCAGAGAAACCGGACGGGTGGGGCGGCCGGTGCGGTAGAAAGACCTTGATGGCCTACGTGCTCGCTGTCATGGCGGCGTTCGCCAACGCCTTGACCAGCGTCCTGCAACGGATGGGGGTGGAGTCCGCCCCCGCCGATACGAACCTCAAACTGAGCCTGATCGCGTACGCGATGCGCCGGACGGTGTGGATCGCCGGCTTCATGGTGTTGATCGCGGCGTTCCTCTTGCAGTTCCTGGCACTGCACTTCGGGCGGCTCACCACGGTGCAGCCCATCTTGACGTTGGAGCTTCCCTTCCTCGTCGCAATTCTCGGGATCTGGTTCCGTCTTCCTCTCACGTGGAGGGAGTGGGTCGGCGCCAGCATGGCCGCCGGTGGGTTGGCGGCCTTCCTGGCGTTGTCGGCCCCGAGCGGGGGGAACGAGACTCCCAACCTCGAGGACTGGGGGATCGTGTCCTTCGCGGTGATCGCGGGGTGTTCACTCGCGGTCCTGGTCACCCGAGTGGGATCGCCGGCGTGGCGCGCCGCGTGGTTCGGCACCGCCGGAGCGATCGCCTTCGCTTTCACCGCCGCGCTCATCAAGACCATGAACGACGACATCACCCGGGGCTGGAGCCACGTCTTTCTCAGCTGGCCGCCTTACGCCGTGGCCGGTGCCGGACTGGTCGGGGTGTTCCTGGCCCAAAACGCCTTCCATGCCGGACCGGTGACCGCATCGCAGTCCGCGCTCGTCATCGTGGACCCGCTCGTTTCGATCGCCATCGGGATCGGCCTCTTCGGCGACCACGTGCAAACCGCGGGTGGCAGGCTGATTGGTGAGATCCTGGCCATGATGGTTCTCCTCGCCGGCGTCTTCTCGCTCACGCGGTCCCCGCTCGTGGTGCACGTGAAGAGCGAGGACGGCGAGGACGCGCATGTGCTCAGCGCCCGCCGCCGGGGCGGTCCCGGGCCCGCGTTGGAGCCCGGGTGAGTCCCGAACCGACGCCACGGCCGGCCAAGGGTTCCCGACGGAGGGGCAAACGCCCCCTCGGGGCCGACGTGTCCACGGTCCAGGCCGGGGCGGACGTGTCCACGGTCCAGGCCGGGGCGGACGTGTCCACGGTCCAGGCCGGGGCACATCCGGAGTCTGGCGCCTCGGGAGTGCCGGCGGTCCCGGTGGGCCGGTACGACCCGTGGGCGACGGTGCTCGAGCGCCTCGACGACGCCGCGGAGCTCGCCGGTCTCGACCCCGATGTCCATCGGCTCCTCCAATTGCCCGACCGGGTGCTCGAGGTGGCCGTGCCCGTCCGCATGGACGACGGTCATGTCGAGGTGTTCCTGGGATGGCGGATCCACCACAACACCGCCCGGGGCCCCGCCAAGGGGGGGATCCGGTTCCACCCCACCTTGAATGCCGCCGAGGTGGCCGCGCTGGCGGCAGACATGACGTTCAAGACGGCGGTGGTCAACCTCCCCTTCGGTGGCGGCAAAGGCGGGGTCCGCTGCGACCCGCGTGAAATGTCGGTCGGGGAGCTCGAACGGCTCACCCGTCGGTACACGTTCCAGATTGCGCCCATGCTGGGGCCTGACCGCGACATCCCCGCGCCCGACGTCAACACCGACGAGCGGGTCATGGCGTGGCTGCTCGACACGCTCGGGATGCTCCAGGGGAACCTGCTCCCCGAGGTCGTCACGGGCAAGCCGCTGTCGGTCGGGGGGATGCGGCTGCACACCGGGGCCACCGCGTCGGGGGTGGTGCGGTGCGTGCGGGCCGTCTTCGCCGAGCTCGACATGCCTGTGGCCGGAACGCGGGCCATCGTGCAGGGATTCGGCAAGGTGGGCAGTCCGCTCGCCTTCCTCTTGTCATCGGCGGGCATGCGGGTGGTGGCTGTCGGCGATGTCGGCGGCGCGGTGCACAACCCCGGCGGCCTCGACCTGAGCATGTTGGCGGACCATGTCTCGGCCTCGGGCTCGGTGGCGGGATTCGAGGGGGGCGATGAGCTCGCGTCGTCGGACCTGTGGAGCGTGGAGGCGGAGCTGGCGGTCCCGGCCGCGCTCGAGGGGGCCATCGACGAGGCTGACGCGCGCGCCATGCGGGCGCGTGTCGTGGTCGAGGCGGCCAACGGCCCGACGACGCCCGACGGCGACCGGGTCCTCGCCGAGCGGGGGATCACCGTCGTCCCCGACATCCTCGCCAACGCCGGTGGGGTCACCGCCTCGTACTTCGAATGGGCCCAGTCACGCCAGGGCTACGCCTGGGACGAGGAGCTCGTGGCGTCGCGCCTGGCGAGGACGATGGACGACGCCTTTTCCGATGTGTGGGCGCGCGCCCAGAGCCTCGGAGTCACCATGCGACGCGCCGCGGGTGTGGTGGCGGTGGAGCGGTTGGCCGCGGCCATCAAGGCCAGAGGGCTGTTTCCCTGATCCTGCTTCTGTGATCCGGGCTGATCCGGATTACCAGCCCCGGTCGACCCACTCCTGGAGCTTGGGTCGCTCGGCGCCGATCGTCGTCTCGTCGCCGTGGCCGGGGAGCACGACGGTGTCGGCCCCGAAGGGAGAGAACAGCCGGTCCTCGATGGACTTGATGATGGTAGGAAAGTCTCCCCCCTCGAACTTGGTGTTGCCGGGCCCGCCCGGGAAGAGCGTGTCACCGCTGAAGAGAAGAGGCGTCCCCTCCACCGCGAAGCACATCGACCCCCGGGTGTGCCCGGGCGTGGCGATGGTGCGCAACCGCATGTCGCCCACCTCGATGACGGTGTCGTCCTCGAGCAGGAGGTCGTAGGAGGGGAGCATCTCGGCGTCCGCGGCGGTGACCGAGACCTCGAATCCCGCCTCACGGACGGCCGGGACGGCTTGGATGTGGTCCCAGTGGCCGTGGGTCTCGAGGACCTTGCGGACGCCGAGGTCCCGGCACATCTGGAGCAACAGCTCGTGCTCGTTGGCGGCGTCGATGAGCACGGCGTCGCCCGTCGCCTTGCTGCGGATGACGTAGACGTTGTTGTCCACGGGGCCGACGACGACCTTGTGGACCTCGATGAGGCTGTCTTCGTAGTGGGGCATGTCCGCACTCTAAGCCGGGCGCGGCGTGAACGGAACCGAGCCCTCGGACGTGGAATTGGAGATGCGCCTGGTCCTGTGGTCGAGATGTGCGATCCCCATGGCGGCCGTCACGGCGTGCCTGGCCCTGTCGGGGTGTGCCCACGCGGCTCGCCCGGTTCGGCATCCTCCGACCACCGGCGCCCCTACGACGGCGCTCGCGCCGTTGATTTCGACGACCACGACCACGACAACGAGCGGCGCGCCCTTGGTGTCGGACGCCTGCAACGAAGCATCGACCGGTCTCGGTGAGCCCGGTGCCGCGCCCACCACGGCGCCGGCCGCCACGTCGTGGTACGAGCACAGCGTCATCGCGGGAACGTGCCCACAGGTCGTCGATCTCGCGGTTGGGGCGGGTTTCGCCCTCGTCTCCCACGCTCCCACCGACCGGGGCCCGTGGGTCCTCCAGCGCATCGACCTCGACCGGGCCACGACGGAGAACGGCGCCACCTTCTCGGTCGGCACGCTGGCCGTGGCGGCGGGATACCTCTGGATCTCGTGCGGACGGAGCTTCGCCGGCGATGCCATGGGGCCGTTGTTGTGCCAGGTCGATCCGAGAACCCTGGCCGTGGTGCGTCAGATCCAATTGCCTTCCTCCCGAGCACCGGGACGGGGCGCCGCCTCGTTGTCGGTGGCCGAGGGCCCCGGCGACACCGTGTGGGTCGGGTACGGCCAGACCCTCGTTCACATCTCCTCCGGCGACGGGGGGATGTCGACCTCGGTGCCGATCGCCTCGGGCACGGTCACGAGCGTGTCGGTCGATCCCGGTCAGCGCTTCCTGTATGTCGCGTTGTCGTATCCCACCGTGGCGGGCCGGACCGTCGATGCGGCGGTCCTCGAGTTCGATGCCCACACCGGTCATTTCCTGGCCGCGACGCCGGCCTCCAGCACGGTGACCAACTCCGTGGCGGGTGGGGCGTTGACAGCCGTGCCGGGTGGAGTGTGGATGTCGTTTCGGACCGGGATGTTGGGGGAGACCATCCTCCTCGGACAGACCGATCTGGCTGTCGTGGGTCCTCCGAGCTCGTTGCTGGAAGAAGCACGACCAGACGGTGTCTTTCGGTGGATCATGGACGCGTCGACGATCTACGGCGCCGGGGCACTGTTCGTGGTGAACCAGAACGGGGTGATGGCCTGTGTCGACCCGCGCCGCGGCGTGCCGAGGGCCCAGGAGCACCTGGCCGAGGCGCTGGCCGGCAACGTCCAGCTCCTGGCCGTCGACCCGGCGTCCGGTCAGGTGTTCGCCACGGACGGCAACGGCCTGCAATCGATCACCCCACCCCCGTCGTGCCGGGGCTGAGGAGGTCGAGAGGCCGACCGTGGCATTCCCGGTGACAACCAACCCGGGTCGCCGGACGTGAGAACTGGTAGACCCGTGCACCAGGCGAGGAGGGAGCGGGCCGTGGCCGAGGCGGTGCGTTTCGAGGAGGTCTTCCCCGACCTGTACCGGCTCGCCTACCGGGTGTCGTTCCGCGTGCTGGGTGACAGAGGTGACGCCGAGGACGTGGCCCAGGAGGCGATGGCCCGCACCCACGTGCGCTGGGCCCGGTTGTGCGATCGCCCGGAAGGTTGGATCGTGACGGTCGCCACCAATCTCGCCATCGACCGGCTGCGGCGACGGAGCAGGACGACCGAACCGGTGGGCGAGCCCGTCGCACTCGTCGAGACGCACCTGTCGGAACGCATCGACCTGGCCCGCGCCCTGCGGCGACTGTCACGGCGACAACGCGAGGTCGTCGTGCTGCGGTACCTGGCGGACTGGCCCGAGCTCGAGGTGGCCGACGTCCTCGGTTGCACACCGGGCACGGTGAAGAGCCACGCGTCACGGGGTCTCGCCCAGTTACGGCATCACCTCGAGGAAAGAGGAGTTCGAGGAGAAGATGATGTTCGAGCATCTGGATGACCCGTCGCCACCGGAGGCGACCGCCCGAGCCTTGGGCGCGGTGTTGGCGCGCGCCACCCGGCTCCGTCGCCGCCGGGTGGCGTCCGCTCTCGGTGGCGTCGTGGTGGGTGCGCTCGCCCTCGGTGTCGTCGTCGGGATGGCCGTCTCGGGCCCGGCGCGGTCACAGACGTTTGCCGCCTTCGAGTCCCAGGCGGGTCTGTTGGCGACCGGGACGCCGGTTCCCTCGTCGGACCTGGCTTCGGTGGTGTTCGTCGGTGACCTCCACGGGTTCGCGTTGGTCGTGCACGGCACCCAGACGCTGCTGGCGGTCTCCGTCGACGGGGGTGACACCTGGACCGTTGCCGATCCCAGCTTGCCGGTGAGCTTCCCCGCACAATTCGAATTCGCCGACACCGCCCACGGATACCTGTGGGGAGGGCCGCCGTCGGCCACTGGCGCCGTGGCGCTGTGGGTGACGTCCGACGGTGGGCGGACCTGGGTGCGGGCGGGACTGGGGCCGGTCGTGTCCGACGTCAGTGCGATCGGGCCCGACGTGTGGGCCGTCGTGGGGACGTGCCCCATCAGGCCGATGGCGGGACCGTCGTGCCCCGTGGTGCTCGAGGTGTCGACCGACAA
Source organism: Acidimicrobiales bacterium (assembly GCA_017882995.1). Lineage (GTDB taxonomy): Bacteria > Actinomycetota > Acidimicrobiia > Acidimicrobiales > UBA8190 > Chersky-840. The sequence goes on from JADGOL010000124.1 coordinate 8,804, forward strand.
CGGACAGACGTGGACGCGCGCCGGCGCGGCCCCACCGGCGCCGGAGAACGCGGCGGTGACGGTCAGTGACGAGAACATCGAACTGGCGCGGATCACCCGGGCGCGCGCCTACGTGCTCACCTTCGCGGCCCAGGCCGGCTCTCCCGGCGCGGCCGGCTCCCTCACGTACACCCCAGACGGGGGACAGTCGTGGGCTTCTCTTGTCGACCCCTGCCCGCCTTACTTCGACTTCGGCGAGCAGATCGCGGCGTCGGGGACGGCGGATCTGTGGATGATCTGCGCGTCGCAGGCCAGTGCGGGGACACAGGCCAAGGCGATGTACCGATCGAGCGACGGCGGCTCCCGGTGGGGGCTCGCCGCCGCGGCCAACGCACCGGTGTTGACCGGGGGAAGTGTCCTGGCCGCCGCCGGCGGTCTTCCCGCCGGGGGATACGTCACGCCGTACTCACTCGGTCACGAGAACCTGGCCGTGCTGACGTCGACCGGCGCATGGCTCTTTCCCGACCGGTCCGGTGTCTACGAGACGACCGACGGTGGCAAGACCTGGAGTGTCGTGGCGGGGTTGGTCAAAGCCGGCCTGGTGGCGGGCGGGACCGGGAACGTGGTGTTCGCCGACGCCACGCACGGCTGGGTGTGCGAGACCGGGACCGGGTTGTGGCGGACCACCGACGGAAAGAATTGGCAGCGCCTCGGTCAGTGACGAGCCCGATCGCCGTGCTGCGGTGGGGTGCGCCGACGACACAGAGACAAGACGCCCCGCCACACTGTTCTTATTGACATATCGTCTTATTGACATATTGGTCAACAACGCTTGGTGTCTGGTAGACAACGGACGGCACGAGCGGCGCGCTGTGAAGAGCCACGAGACGCCTTCCGAGGACCCGACGAGGGGGACCCAGAGTCATGAACTTCGCCTTCAGCGAGGAGCAGGAGGAGCTGCGTCGATCTGTTCGCCGCTTCCTCGAGGACAAGTCGCCTTCCACCGAGGTGCGGCGCCTCATGGAGACCACCGAGGGGTTCGACAAGGCCGTGTGGGACCAGATGGCCAACCAGCTCGGGTTGCAGTCGCTGGCGATTCCCGAGGAGTACGGCGGCGTCGGGTTCGGCTATGTCGAGTTGACCGTCGTGTTCGAGGAGATGGGCGCGGCGTTGCTGTGCGCCCCGTACTTCGCGACCGTCGCCCTCGCCGCCAACGCGCTCTTGTCGAGTGGTGACGAGGCCGCCAAGAAGGACCTGCTGCCGGGGATCGCGTCGGGCGAGACGATCGCCACCCTGGCACTCACCGAGGACAGCGGTCGCTGGGACACCGACGGGATCACGCTGGCCGCCACCCGCAAGGGCGACGACTGGAAGCTCGACGGTCACAAGATGTTCGTGATCGACGGTCACAACGCCAACCTCGTCCTCGTGGCCGCCAAGACCGACAAAGGGGTCAGCCTCTTCGCGGTCGAGGGCGGCGCGGCCGGGATGACCACGACGCCGTTGGCGACGATGGACCAGACCCGCAAGCAGGCCCGGATCGAGTTCGCGTCGACGCCCGCCCGCCTGGTGGGAGACGAAGGTGCAGCCGCCCCCGTGCTGTCGCGGACGCTGGACCTCGCCGCGGTGGCGCTTGCCGCCGAACAGGTCGGGGGCGCGCAGCGTTGTCTCGACATGGCCGTCGAGTACGCCAAGACCCGCATCCAGTTCGGCCGGCCTATCGGGTCCTTCCAGGCCATCAAGCACAAGTGCGCCGACATGCTGCTCGAGGTGGAGTCGGCCAAGTCGGCCGCCTACTACGCAGGGTGGGCCGCCGCCGAGGACTCCGAGGAGCTCCCTGTCGTCGCCAGCCTGGCCAAGTCGTACTGCTCGGAGGCCTATTTCCACGCCGCCGCGGAGAACATCCAGATCCACGGAGGCATCGGCTTCACGTGGGAGCACGACGCCCACCTCTACTTCAAGCGGGCCAAGTCTTCCGAGCTCATGCTCGGGGACCCCAGCTACCACCGCGAGCTCCTCGCACAGCGGATCGGGATCTGACGACCCACCGGCGCCGGTTCGATCGGCGCCGGTTGCGAGCCACTCGCATTTGGGGCTCCTGGCGAGCTCTGCCTGCGGGATACTGAGATGGTGCAGGACGTGCCGGACAAGGGACCCGACGCCTCGTCGTCATCGGCGTCGACGGGTCCCCGCGCCTCCGACGCGGATCGCAACCGGTTCGCCACCATGCTCGAACGCCATTTCGCCGATGGGCGCCTCAGCGAGGAGGAGTTCTCCGAGAGGATGGACCGGGCCCTGCGGGCGCGCACCCTGGTCGAGTTGTATGCGTTGAGTTCGGATCTTCCCGAGTTCCCAGCCGTCGACGTTCCCCACAGCCCCCCGGGTCAGAAGCGCCACGCCTGGCGCTTCTGGCGGACCTGAGCTCGGCAGTACGGACGAGCGGGCGGGCGGGAAGAGACCGAGGGTGGCGACGACGTGGGAATCGATCGATGGTCCGTCGGGCTCGCTGGCGGTGCATGTCGCCGCCGGGTCACCGACCCGGGGAGATCAGGCCAACGTGCTCGTGCTCTGTCACGGCTTCCCTGTCGAGCGGGACTCGGCGCAGCGCGTGGCCGACACCCTTCCCATGCTGGCCGACCGCATCGCGGCCGAGAACGGATACCCCGTCGTGGTGGGATGTCTGCGAGGAGTGGGCCCTTCGGACGGTGACTTCTCGCTCGGGGGTTGGTACGACGACCTTCGGGCCCTCGTCGATCACGCCGCGCTGATCGGCAACGGTGGGGGTGTGTGGATCGTCGGGTTCGGGACCGGTGGTGCGCTGGGCCTGTGCGTCGCCGGCGAGGACACCCGGGTGCGGGGTGTGGCCTGTTTCGGCTCACCGGCCACGTTCGCCGACTGGGCGAACGAAGGCGTGGGGATGATCGAGTACGCGCGGCGCGTCGGCGCCATTCGCTCGTCGGGGTTTCCAACGGATCGGCGCGAGTGGGGGGAGGCCTTCACCGTGCTCCGACCCGACGAGTCCGCGGCCAAGTTGTCGCCGCGGCCCCTCCTGGTCGTGCATGGTGCCGACGACGAGGAGGTGCCCATCGCCGACGGGCGTCGTCTCGCGGAGTTCGCCGGGCCCCGCGCCGAACTGCGAATCCTGGCCGGAGCAGGCCATCGCCTGCGAGCCGACCCCCGCGCCGTGGCCCTGCTGTCGGGGTGGCTCGAACGTCAGGGGCCCTGACCGGCCTGAGGTCTGAGCCGGCTCGGGACTGCGCCGGCGCCACTCACGACGCGTCGGCGTTCTCCACGCTCTGGTCGATCGAAGCTCGGAGTCGTGCTGCGGCGCGTTGCGGATCGTCGGACTCGGTCAGGTAGCGGACGACGACGAAGTGCCGGGCCCCGGCCGCAGTAAGCGCCGGCACGGTCTCAGGAGTGACTCCTCCGGTGACGAAGACCGGCCGTCGGGCGTTCGCCACCGCGAAGGTGACGTAGAGCGGGCCCGTCCCCGGTCTTCCCGGCTTGGTCGGCGTCGGTGCCACGGGGCCGGCCGAGACGTAGTCGACGGGCTCGTCGCGGCTGGACTCGAGCTCCTCTCGGGCGTGGGTGGAAAGGCCGACGATCGCGGCCGGACCCAGGATGCGGCGGGCGAGCGCGGGTGAGGCGTCGTCCTGGCCGAGGTGGACGCCGTCTGCTCCCACGTCCAGCGCGAGGTCGGGACGGTCGTTGAGAATGAACGGGACGTCATGCTCGGCGCATACTCGAGACGCGAGACGAGCCCGTTCGACGACGTGGCGCGCCTCGAGGTGTTTGTCTCGAAGTTGGACGACGTCCACGCCTCCGGCGATACAGGACTGCAGGAACGAGGCGAGGTCCGGACGGTCGGCCGTGCAAAGGTAGAGCCGTCGGTGGGCGAGTCCCCCCGAGTGCGGCGCGTTCAACGCGTCGGAGCGGATGCGGCGCGTGCGCGGCGGGTCGTCACCTTCTTGGTCGACCCGTTCGCCTTCTTGGCCGGCTTCCCTGCTTTGTCCGGGGACGCCTTGGCCTTGTTGGCGGCTTTCATCGCTTGTTTGAACGCCCGAACGTTGTTGAGAGATTCGACGTCGGTGATGTCTGCCACCGAGCGGAAGGTGCCGGGATCGCTGAACGGGCTACTCACGGACTCCCAGCCAACGGGTCGTACCCCGAGTTGCTTGCCCAGGAGGGCGACGAAGATCTTCGCCTTCTGCTCGCCGAATCCGGGGAGCTCCTTCACGCGCCGGAAGAGCTCGTCTCCTGAAGTGGCTCCGTTCCAAATCTCTTCGGGCTTGGCGCGATAGCGCTCGACGACGAGCTTGGCCAACTCCTGGACACGCGTTGCCATCGATCCCGGGTAGCGGTGCAGCGCGGGCCTCGATGAGAACGCGGAGGCCAGTGCTTCGGGGTCCATCTGGGCGATGCGCTTGGGGTCGAGCGCCTTGCCGAGTCGCCGCTGGAGCTCCAGGGGGCTCGCGAACGCCCATTCCAAGGGGACCTGCTGGTCGAGAACCATCCCGACGAGCAGGGCGAAGGGGCTCTTCGAGAGCAGCGCGTCGGCCTCGGGTTCCTGGCTGAGATGAAGTTCCACGAGTCGCGAGCGTACCTACTACGCCTGGTGTGGTCGCCAGTCCTGCAGTCGAGGCCCGTTGTGGAGCAGAGCCGGGTGGACGGGGTCAGTCCCGCCGGGTGGGCTCGGAGTGGAGCATCTGCGACATCAGCACCTTGAGCGACGCGATGGCGAATTTGCCGTCGCCGACTTCGGCCATCCAAGCCCCTTCTTCGAGTGCCTGACAGCCCTCGTAGAACCAGTAGTTGCGTCGTTGGCTCACCGAGGAGTGGGCGCGACCCGGTGGGTCGGGGAGCTTTGCGATGGCGCCGGCGTCATGTTTGAGCCATGCATGGAGGATGTCGTCGAGCGAGAACGGGCCGTAGAAGCCCGTGATGCTCGCTTCCTTCACGATCGCCGCGAGGATGCCGTTCCGAACAGGTACGACCCTTTCGTCGCTGTCCGCTGCCATACATTGAGGCTAACCGGCGCGTCCCTCCATGCCGCGGTTCATCCTTCGGGGCTGTCAAGGGTCCATAGTCTCAAGTTTTCAGAAGCAACCGCTGAACGTGGTCGAGCACAAATTCGTGCCCATCTGCGCCCACGTAGCGTGGCGACTTCTTCCTGCGTGCTAAAGGCCCTGCGTGGGAGTGTCGAAAGTCTGGACATGACCAGCCTCGCAATGTCCGCGGAGTCCGGGTGGGAGACCACCGACGAGACCGAAGCCGAGAGCGTCTCCTCGGTTGTGGTGCAACTGCTGCGCCGGCCCCGGTGGCAGACCCTGGGCGCATGTCGCGGCGAACGCGTCGAGATGTTCATTCCCGATCGTGGCGGTCCCACCGCCCGCGCCAAGCAGTTGTGCGCGCGCTGCACGGTCCGTGCGGAGTGTTTGCGATACTCGCTGGCCGTTCCCGACCTCGTGGGGTACTGGGCCGGGACCAACGAACGCGAGCGGCGCAAGCTGCGGGCAGCCAGCCGTCGCGAGAAGGCGTCTGCCTGATCCGATTGTCGGATCTGCTCGGGTGACCGCGCTGCGGTTCCCGAGCCTCGAGAATCAGCTACCGCCGCACAGAGCCATCTACCCGGTGGTGTGATCCGGCGGTTCGCTCGGTACTCTCCCTCTTCATGTCCGAGGCCCGACGCATCGCGCTGGTGACCGGCGCGAGCCGCGGTATCGGCAAGGCATCGGCGATCGCTCTGGCGGCGGCAGGTCTCGACGTCGCCATCACCGCCCGCACCGTACGCGAGGGTGAGGCGATCGACGAGTCTGGTTCCACTCGAGGTGAGCCCATTCCCGGGAGCCTCGAGACGACGGCGCTCCAGATCGAGGCGGTGGGCGGTCGTGTGTTGCCCGTCCCGGCCGACCTCCTCGACCGGGCGTCGCTGGTGGCCGCCGCGCAGCGGGTTCTGGACGAGTGGGGCCACGTCGACGTGCTCGTGAACAACGCCGTGCACACCGGCCCCGGGAGCATGGAGCGATTTCTCGATCTCGACATCGACATGGTCGCGGCCAAGCTCGAGGCGAACGTGATCGCCCAGTTGGTCCTGATCAAGTCGATCCTTCCCGGCATGCTCGATCGTGGTGGGGGCACCATCATCGACATCACTTCTGCGGTGGCGACCAGCGATCCCCCCGCACCCACGGGCGAGGGGGGCTGGGGCCTGGGGTACGCCGTCACCAAGGGGGCGTTTCACCGGGTGGCCGGCATCCTGGCTGTCGAGCTCGGTCCTCGGGGGATCTTCGTCGTGAACGTGGAGCCCGGCTATGTCCTGACCGAGCGGATGCTGCTCGGTCAGGAGCGCCTCGGATTGGCCGGCCGCTTTCCCGGCGCGCCGCCCTCGGTGCCGGGCGCCGTGGTGGCGTGGTTGGCCGGGGGAGACCGAGGCGTGACGCC
>JADGOL010000125.1 GCA_017882995.1 Acidimicrobiales bacterium
CCCCGCCGTGGTGCCCGGCCGCCTTGGTGGCGGGACGGTGCCCGGAGGCCGAAAGTGTGCTGGAGCTCTGGCTCCCCGCGATGCCCAAGGCGACGGCCGCACCTCCGGTGGCGATCGACGCCGCCGCTATCACGAGGAGCAGTGAGCTCGATCCGCCGCTCGGCCGCCTGGGCCGTCCCGGCCGTCCGGGCCCGGAGCGTCGAGACGGTGATGGCGACGGGGTCAACCACACCTGCTCGGTGTTCCGCTCGGCTGGCCTTCGGCGGAATTGCATCACCAACCAGCGTACCGAAGACCGGTCTCATGGCGCCTTCGGGCCCCACGATTCTCCGGGTCTTGGCGGCGCGTCGACAAGGGCTTTCGCCGTCCCTGTCATTGCGTCGATCCGTCACTGCTCGCGTTCAGCCATCACCGCACATGGTCTTGTCGAGCGATAACGATGAAGATCAGTCGCCGGGCACCCGCCCCCAGGCCGAGATCATGGGGGGCTGGGCGAGGTCGAGGCGCCCCGCCGCCACGGCGCTGAGATGCGCGTCGATCTCCTCACTCGTGGCGACCGCATGGTCGACGAGCTGGTCGCGAATCACCGCAATGGTGGTCGCCTCGAGGACGGCACACGCGGGCAACGCCACGGGGAAGTAGGCATCGGCGGCCACGTCGAGGAGCCCCATCTCTCGCAGCAGCCCGGGCAGCTTCCGGCCGTAGGCAAGGTCCACCCCCCGCTCTGTCATGAGGGCCCGGAACCCGGTACGGATCTTGTTGGCCAATTCCTCCTCGGGGCTTCGGGGATCCAGACAGCTCAACGGCTGCAGCGCGGAGTCGGCGTCCTCCACGAGCAGCCAGCCGCCCGGCACCAGGGACCGCACCATGGTGCGCAGCGCCGCGTCGCGATCGGTGACGTGGACGAGCACCAACCGGGCATGGACGAGGTCGAAGGCCTCCCCGGGCGGATCGTCGCGGGCCACGTCGTGGCGTCGCACCTCGACTCCGGAGTCCGCGGCGGGATCGGTCCACGACACGTCGATGTCGGTGGCGAGCACCCTTCCCTCCGGACCGACCTGCCGGGCGAGCCAACGCGGCACCGACGGGCCGCCCGCGCCCACCTCCCAGCACCGCCAGCCCCTTGCGATGCCGAGTGCCTCGATATGGCGGAACGTCGTCGGGTCGAAGATCGCCGCCAACGCGTCGAGGCGCGCACCGGCCGCCGCGACCCGGTTGTCGAGCAGATACCCGTCGTCACCCATGGCCAAGTGTCGGGTCCGGGCGTCGCGACACCTCGTAGAAGAGCTCGGCCGACCGCTTGACGACGCCACCCATCCACCGGTCCCAGCCCCCACGCTCCACCTCCGCCACGATCGAGTCACCGTGGCGATAGGAGTCCAGCGCGTCGAGGTTGGCGAATCCCTGCTCCCACACATGGGTCCATCGGGGCGGGCCCATGACCGGCGTGACGCCGTCGAACCAGGCCGAGCCCATGGAGTTGGCGGCCATGATCGACACCATCATGTCGGGGACCTCGGTCGCCGCCTGCTCGAGGGTCTCCGCCAGACGGGCCACGTCGGTCTCCGAGGCACCGGCGTCGAGGCGCAGGAGCACGAGCCGCCGCACCCCGGCGCGCATCCGGTACGAAGGGCCGTCACAGCCGTAGCCGTAGAGCCCCGCTCCCAAGGGGCCGTCGATGACGATCCTCTCGGGTGCGTCGGGAAGCAGGTACCGGTCGATGACCGCAGCGTGATACGGATGGACCATGTAGCGCCGGTACGCCCCGGGCGACGCGTAGGCGTGCTCCCACACGAGCTGGACGGGCGCATCGGAGAGGTTCGTGCCGACGGCGCTGTCGAGGACCTCGGGGATGAACCGGCCACACTCGCGACACGCCGCCTCGAGGGCGCGCACCACCTCGGCGGGCGCATCGGGGCGAAGGGCGTAGACCTCGAAACGGCGGAGCATCACCGTGCCGGCGAGAACGTCGTCGGGGTGAAGAACCGGCGCGTCCCCCCCAGGCGCAGCGAGGCCACCGTGGCCCCGTACTCGTGGTACCGGGGATCGAGCACCAGGTTCTTGCGGATCTCGTCCCACTGCACGTGGTCGTCGAAGGACCAGGTCACCTCGATGTACACGTGCTCGCCGATCGCGCTCGACGTCGTGGCACACGACACGAAGGACGCGCCGGCGTCGCCCATCACCGCCATGCCCAGGGTTCGAATCACCTGGAGGTAGTCCTCGACGCGCTCGGTCTCGACCTCGACGGTGTCCACGAGGCGCATCGTCTCAGTCCCCGTCTCCGAGGACCCAGGCCAGCCCTCCCTGGAGGTGCCGCAGATAGGCGGGGGTCTCCCAGGCCCCGGGGAAGTGCCCGAGCGAGGTGTAGAAGACGCGCCCGCCGCCTTCGGCGAAGCACCAGGCCAAGGGGAAGCCGACAGCGGGACGCCGCGCTCCATCGACACCCATGTCGAGTTGGTCCTCGGCCACCCGGAGGAGCACCCGGGCATCGGGTCGGAGGTCTCGGAACAGGTACACCTCGTCGCGCCAACGCCACACCGGCTCGAGGTGTCGGGTGCTCGGGTGCGATACGTCGACATCGATGTCGAAGGTCTCGGTCCAGGGGTGACCGTCGAAACGCGCCCCCACGAGCGCGCCGTACTCCTCCCACGACGTGCACGCGTCGGTGGCGGCGTGCACACCCAGGATCCCCAGACGACCCGAGCGCACACCTTCGGTGATGGCGTCACGCTGCGCGTCGGTCCACGGGGTCTCCCCGATCGTGAACAGCGCCAGTACGCCGCCGCGCGACAGTGCGTCCGGATCGACGTCGGGGACCTCGTCCACGCGCACGGCCTCGAGCGACGCCAGCCCGGCCAACTCCGCCAGCGCCACCGCGGCCTGGGGCAGGACCCCGTGGACGCCGGCGGGCCCGTCTCGATACGGAGACACGTCGGTGACGATGAACATCGGCGG
>JADGOL010000126.1 GCA_017882995.1 Acidimicrobiales bacterium
ACTACCAGGGGTATGTGGCGAACGTGCAGACGGCCGTGGCCTTCGCCCACGCGCAGGGACTTCCCGTCGCGATCCCCGAGTGGGGGTTGAACGGATCCGATGACGCAGCATTCATCAATGGCATGGCCGGTCTCATGAACAACGCCGCCAATGACATCACCGTGCAGGCGTACTTCAGCTTTGCCGGTTCCACCAACTCGGATATCACACAGTTCCCCGCGTCCGCGGCGGCCTACAGAGCGGCCCTTTGATGATGCGCGCACAGTTCGTTGAGTCGGCCTTGTCGAAGTTCGATGGACGACGCGCCGATATGAAACATGCGGGGTTGCACAGCGTCAACGTGTGACCGAAGAGGAGTACCAGACACACGAGCAACGGAAGAGAAAACAACCAGGAAAGAAATGCAATCCCTCCGCAAGGAGGGACGCACAGCGGCCGGGTTGTCGAATCGGCGGGGGGAGCAAGACCATCAAGGCCTTTGCCCTGCGCGCCCATTTGCTCCGGTCCCGAAAGGGATGAGACACGTGGACACAGCAAGGACAACGCAACAGATCGGTCGGGTAGCTCGCGGCGGCGACGTCGCCGGGCGGGTGGCCGGACTGCCTCGTATCGTTGCCGGCGGGCTGCTCTGCTTGGTTCTATTGCTCACGTCGGTGGGCGGGTTCTTCTGGGCCAAGACGGCGTTGGCGAGCTCGGGGGCATCGTCGGTCCCGCTCGGTGACTACGCCGGCTGGGTGAACGCCTCGGGCATCGCGGCCTTCGGGACCAAGACCAACACGCATCCGACCATGGCCACGGACTACCTCGACCGCACCGACGGTTGGGCCGCCATGGACAACGGCGGCGGCGAAGGTGGCTGGAAGGGCTCGGGACTTCGCCTCGTGCTGGGCGTGCCGATCCTCCCCGGAGTGGGAACTCTGTCGCAGGGCGCGGCGGGGTCGTACAACCAGTACTTCGCCACCCTGGCGCAGAACCTCGTGTCGCAAGGTGAGGGCAACGCCATCTTGCGCCTCGGGTGGGAGTTCAACGGCAACTGGTATCCATGGAGCGTCGCCAACAACACCGACGCGCAGAACTTCGCGTCGTTCTGGCGCCAGATCGTGAACACCATGCGGGCCGTGCCCGGCCAACAGTTCCAGTTCATCTGGAATCCCAACCAGGGCGGCCCCACGAGCTGGGACCTGACCCAGGCCTACCCCGGCAGCGCGTATGTCGACTACATCGGCTCCGATGTCTACGACGAATACTGGGGCACTCCCCAGACCCCGCAGGGCTCGTGGAACAACATCGTGACCCAGAGCTGGGGGCTCAACTGGCTGTCGAGCTTCGCCGCCGCCCAGGGCAAGCCCATGGGCTTGCCCGAGTGGTCGGTCTGCTTCCGCAGTGACGGCCACGGCCTCGGGGACGACCCGTACTTCATCAACCAGTTCGCCAACTGGATCGCCACCAACAACGTGGCCTTCACCGACATCTTCTCGTTCAACGACACGGCGGGCGGCCAGGACAACGACATCACCAACGGCCTCTTCCCGAACGCGCTGGCGGCCTTCAAGGCGGACTTCGGCGGTGGCGTCGGTACCAACATCGGAACGACCGCCACCACGGGCCCGACGACCACCACCACCGTGAACCAGAGCACCACCACCACGACGAAGCCCACCACGACCACGACCGGAGCGCCGGCACCGGGTCCGACCACGACCACGACGAAGCCCACCACGACCAATCCGGTCGTGACCGGGACCCCGGGGGCGCCGACCGGCGTCACCGCCTCGGTCAGCGGGAGCACCGTGACCGTCTCGTGGGCCAACGCGTCGGGCACCCTCGGCGACGACGTGTTCCGTGACGGAAATGAGATCGCCTGGCCGGGATGGCCGAGCGCGGTGGTGACCTCGTACCAGGACACCGGTGTGGGGGCCGGCTCCCACACCTATTACGTGGCGGCCTACAACTCCTCGGGCGTGGGGACGGGGAGCACGGCGGTCATCGTCACCGTGGCTGGAGGCAGCACCACGACCACCAGCGCCCCGACCCACACTGGTTTCCGGCGTCATCGCTAGGGATTGGTTCGGACATGGCTTCGTGCTCGATCGGCCGCCGCCGGGACAACCTCGGCGGCGGCCGATCGACGCCGTCAGCACCTCTCGGGGTCGGGATCACGACAACGAACCGGCCCTCCGGGGACCCCGGGGTAGGCTCCTTCTCCAGTGAGTCGCTCGAAGTCACGGAGCGTGGGGCGTCTGGCCGGCTTGTTCGCTCGGCGTGAGGAAGAGGTCGGTGCCCCCAGCTGGGACTCGACGCCGGCCGACCCCACCGCCATCGTTCCCGACGACCACGGCCCCGAGGCGGACCGCCTCCTGCACCAGGCGCTCGGTCGTCACACCTTCCTGGGCGAGGCCGCCCTCGTCGTGGCGTGGGCGCTGTTCTCCTTCGTCATCTTCCACTTCCTCACGGTCAATCGCACCCTGGCGTGGCTGTTCGTCTTCGCCAGTGCGGTCATGGTCCTCGTCATCCTGGTGTTCCGGCGCGTCGCCGAGCGCCGGATCCGCCTGGGGCTCCATGACGCCGGGGTGGCCCTGCGCTCCATCCAGTCGGTCACCGACCCCGGCCTGTCCTTCTTGCCCCTCGACGAATTGCTCGACGAGCTCCTGGCCCGGACCGGGCACGTGGTGGGCGGGGACGTGGCCACCATCTTCCTCGTCACCACGGACGGGACCAGCCTGACGGTCCGGGCGTCGTACGGTCTCGACGCCCGGGTCACCGAGGGCCTCGAGGTCCGGGTGGGCGAGGGAGTCGTCGGCGAGGTGGCGTCGCGCGCCCAGGCGGTCATCGTCAACGACGTCGCCGAGGCCACCGAGACCGCGCCGCTCCTGCGCCAGCGCGTCTCCTCGTTGGTGGCCGCCCCGCTCCTGGTGGGGGGACAGGTCATCGGCGTCGTCCAGGTGGGCACGCGCGTGAGGCACCGGTTCCAAGAGCGCGACCTCCAGCTGCTCCAGCTCGTCGCCGACCGCTCCGCCGCGTCGATCGAGCGGGCCCGGCTCGACGAGGCCGAGCGTCGCAGCCGGCTCGGTGCCGAGCACGCCCGACAGCACGTGGCCATCCTGGCCCGAGCCGGCGACGTCCTCGCCACTGCCCTCGAGTCCTACGACGAGGCCATGGTGCGACTCGTCGACGTCGTCGTCCCGTCCTTCGCCGACTGGTTCGCGGTGGACGTCGTAGACGAACAGGGCACGCTGCGTCGGGTGGCCGACGGTGCCGACGGCCGGTGGGACGCGCTCCAGACGCGCCACCCCCATCCCGAGGGCGAGGCGTTGGTGCGACGGGTGTTGGCCGGCGGCCGCCCCGAGGTCGTGATCCGCAGCCGACGCGACGGGCCTCCGCACGGCGGCGAACCCGCCCCGCCCGGTGGCTACAGCGAGATCGAGGCCGAGTCGGGGATCGAGTCCATGTTGGTGGTGCCCGTCCACCTGCGCGGCCTTTCGTTCGGCGCGTTGAGCTTCGTCACCGGGGTGGGCCGGCGTGGATACCGGCGCTCGGACCTCGAGACGGCGGGCGGCCTGGCCGAGCGCGTCGCCATCGCGGTGGAACGGGTTCTGTTGTGGGGCGAGAGCCGCCAGGCCGAACAGGCCGCCACGCGCCACGCCGCGCAGCTGCGCCGCCTCATGGAGGCCGCCCTGGCGGTGAACGCGCCCCTGGCCGAACCGCAGGTGCTGCGGGTGGTGTCAGAGCACGGCCGACGGGTCCTCGACGCCGAGCAGGCCGTCGTGCTGGTGCTCCCTCCCGGTGAGCTCCCCTCCACGCCGCTGTCCTCGACGAGTGGAGACCCGATGGCGGAGGTGGAGATGAGTGCTCCCACCACCCTGTCCGACACCTTGTCCCCCGTCGTGCACGCCGCGTCCCGACTCGTCGCCAAAGCGAACCGGCCCTTGCGCAACACGAGCGGGCTCGACGATGGGTCCGATCCCGCCATCGCCGCGGAGATGGCGTCGTCGGGAGCCAGGTCCGTGCCGTGGATGGCCGTCCCGCTCATCGACTCGACCGGAACGCGCAACCGGGCCATCGTCGTCCTGGGCCGGGAGCGCTCGTTCAACGCCGAGGACGAATCGGTTCTCGTCTTGCTGGCCCAGATGGCGACGGTCGCGCTCGACAACGCCCGGCTGTATCAGGCCGTGCAGGGCAACGAGCAGAGGCTCCAGGCTGTGGTTGAGTCCTCGCCGCTGGCCATCGCCGAGCTCGACCTGACCGGTGTGGCGCGGTGGTGGAACGGCGCGGCGGGCTCGTTGTTGGGGTGGGACAGTCCTGCCCAGGGCGCCGTGCCCGACGGAGGATTGCGGATCGCGGCGGCCGGTGAAGCCGCCGCCTCGGCCCTGGCGCGCCTGTGGGACCGGACCCGACACGGGGAGGCGACCGTCGGTGTGCAGCTCGGAGCCCTGCGCGGCGACGAGCTGCTGCAGTTGTCGGTGTCGACGGCACCGCTGCTCGACCACAACGGTGCGGTGACGGGCATCCTGGCCGTCGCCGAGGACGTCACCGAGCGCCAGCGCATGCTCGAACAGTTCCAGCAGGCCGAGCGGCTCAGCGCCATGGCCCGCCTGGCCGGCGGCGTGGCCCATGACTTCAACAACCTCTTGACCGTCATCTTGGGGTGCAGCGAGATCCTGCTGCGCCGGATCGACCCGGCGGACACGCTCGTCACCGAGGTGGAGGCGATTCAGCGCGCCGGCCATCGCGCCGCCGCGCTCACCAGCCAGCTCCTCGCCATCGGCCATCGCCAGGTCGGCCAGCCCGGGGTCGTCGACCCCGACAGCATCGTGCGCTCCATGGAGCCGATGCTCGTCAGGGTGATCGGCGAGGACGTGAAACTGGAGCTCGTCGCCCCCGAGCCCGGGGGTCGCATCCTCGTCGACCCCGCCGAGATCGAGCGGGCCGTGCTGAACCTGGCCATCAACGCCCGCGACGCCATGCCCAAGGGGGGCCGCCTCGTGATCCGCACGCGTGTGGTCGGGGCCGACCTGCCCGCGCCCCAACGCATCGTGGCCCTGGCGGTCTCCGACACCGGCACAGGGATGGACGAGGAGACCGCCGAGCACTGCTTCGAGCCCTTCTTCACCACCAAGGGTCTCGCCAAGGGAACCGGGCTCGGACTCGCCGCGGTGCACGCCATGGTGACCCAGGCCGGCGGCCAGGTGAGCCTGGACACCGCTCCGGGTCGGGGGACGACCATCACGCTGTGGTTCCCGGCCGTCGAAGAGGACGAGGACGCCTTCGGGTCCGACGAGTTCGAACAGGACTCGAGCGGTGGCGACGAATTGGTGCTCGTGGTCGAGGACGAGGACGAGTTGCGCCGGCTGGCCGTGCGTGAGCTCGAAGAACGGGGTTATCTCGTCCTCGCCGCGGCCAACGGGGTCGAGGCCATGGCGGTGGCTCGCTCGCTCGAACGGCCCATCGACCTCCTCGTCACCGACGTGGTGATGCCGGAGATGAACGGGGTCGAGCTCGCCGAGTCACTCGTCGACCTGTGGCCCACCGTGGCGGTGCTGTTCATGTCGGGGCACCTCGACGAGGGGGCCATGGAGCGCAACCCCCTCGACCCCGACGCCGATCTTCTGCCCAAGCCCTTCACGCCCGACCAATTGGGGCGCCGGGCGCGTCACGCCCTTGACCGTGCTGCGTCGAATCGCCGGACCCGGGTGCCCAAGCACCTGCGGGCCGAGGCGAGCGGAGCCTGAATCAGGGCTCGAAGCGGTATCCCACGCCCCGCACGGTACGTACCCACCGGGGGCTGTCGGGGTCGACCTCGATCTTGCGACGGATGCGGCGGATGTGCTCGGTCACGGTGCCGGCGTCCTGCCATTCCGACGACGAGTCCCACACCTGGGTCAGGAGCTGTTCGCGGGTGAAGACCTGTCGGGGGGATCCCGCCAGGAAGGCCAAGAGCGCGAATTCCTTGGCGGTCGTGTCGACGAGCCGATCCGACACCCTGATCTCGCGGGCCAGGATGTCGATGACGAGATCACCGAATTCGAGGGTCCCGGTCGAAGCCTTCGAGCTCCGGTTGGCACCGCTGCGTCGCAGGACCGTTCCCACCCGGGCGGCCAGCTCGGCCGGGGAGAAGGGCTTCACCACGTAGTCGTCGGCGCCCAGCTTGAGGCCGAGGACCCGGTCGCTCTCCTGGCCCTTGGCCGTCACCAGGATGACGGGGACGTCGCTCGTGCGCCGAATGGCGGCCAGGACGTCGAAGCCGTCCTCGGTGGTGAGCATGACGTCGAGGATGACCAGGTCAGGCTGGCCGTTGCTCAGACTGCCGATGGCCTCGGCACCGGTCATGGCCTCGGTGACCTTGTAGCCCTCGACCTCGAGGAGACGGCTGAGCATGGCCCTCACCTCGGGGTCGTCGTCGACCACGAGGAGCTTGCCCA
>JADGOL010000127.1 GCA_017882995.1 Acidimicrobiales bacterium
GCGATCTCCGCCGAGGGCCAGGCCAGGCACACGTCGTTGCCGATGCCCTTGGAGTCCATGACGATGTAGGCCCCGCCGTAGGCCTTGCGCAGCACCATGCAGACCCGGGGCACGCTGGCCTCGGCGTAGGCGAAGGCGAGCTCGGCCCCGTGGCGGATCATGCCCCGCCACTCGAGGTCCTTGCCGGGGAGGAACCCGGGCGTGTCGACGAGTGTGACGATGGGCAGGTTGAAGGCGTCGCAGAAGTGGACGAAGCGCGCACCCTTCTGCGACGCGGGGATGTCGAGGGTCCCGGCCAGGACACGGGGTTGGTTGGCTACCACGCCGATGGGCATGCCGCCGACGCTCGCCAGTGCCGTGACGAGATGTGATGCCCATCCGGCGCGCAGCTCCAGGATGTCGCCGTCGTCGACGATGGCCCGCACCACGTCACGCACGTCGTAGGAGGCCGAGGCCGCGGCGGGCACGAGGTCTCGAAGCGTCGGCGTGATTCGCCCGACGGGGTCGTCGGTGGCGACCGAGGGTGCTGGCGCGTCGGTATGGTCGGGAAGAAGTTCGAGGACCGTCCCGAGCAACCCGTCGACCGCGTCGGCGTCAGGGGCCAGCAACGCGCACAGCCCGCTCGAGCGCGCGTGCATGGCGGCGCCACCGAGGTCGTGGAGGCCCACGCGCATCCCGGTGAACCCTTCCACCGCGTCGGGCCCCGACACGAAGGCGAAGGCGTCGGGTGTCATCACCGTCACATCGGCGAGGCCCAGCAACAGCGACGGCCCCGAGATGGCGGCCCCGGTCACCGCGGCCAGGACGGGCACCGACCCCGAGCACGCCGCCATGGCCGCCGCGGCCCGGCCCCAACCGTGCAGGGCATCGATCCCCTCGGAGACCTCGGATCCCGACGACGAGAGCACCACCACCAACGGGAGACGATCGGCGAGTGCCACGCGTGCCGCCTCGGCGATGGTGTCACCGTCGGCCTGGGTGAGCGCACCCCGGTGGTGACCAGAGACCGAGCGGGCCTGGACGACCCGTCGTCCGCCGATGGTCTCCACCTCGGCGCGCACCGAGCCCGGGACGTGGGTGCGCAGGGGCACCTGGGAGCCCGACCCCGAGCCGGCGCCCGCACGTCCCCGATCGAGAAACCCGGGAGCCACGGACACGGTCGCCACTGCTTGTGCATGTTAGGAGGACGGCCTCGCCGCCATGCGCCAGCCGACCCCACCCGAGGCGCTGTGTCACGATCTGTCTCACCGGGGGACGAAGGGGTGGTGGCGGTGCGTGCCTGTGTGCTGCGACAGGGTCGGCTCGTGGTCGACGACACCGACGACCCCCGACCCGAGACCGGCCAGATGCTCGTGCGCATCCTGGCGTGCGGGATATGTGGATCCGACCTCCACTTTGTCCGTCACGGCGAGACGATGGTGTCGATGACCGACGCCATGCTCCCGTCCATGGGAACCCAGGGCATGGGCATGGCACCCATCGACCTGTCACGCGACATCGTGATGGGCCACGAGTTCTGTGCCGAGGTGCTCGAGCTCGGGCCCGACACCACGGGACCGGATCCCGGTGCCCGGGTGGTGTCGGTGCCGGTGCTGTTGTCTTCCACCGGGCTTCACCAGTTGGCCTACAACAACGCCTATCCCGGTGGCTATGCCCAGTACATGGTGTTGTCCGCACCGCTCGCCCTCGAAGTCCCCAACGGGCTCGACTCGCGCCAGGCCGCGCTCACCGAGCCTCTGGCCGTGGGCATCCACGGTGTGGCCCGCTCGGGCGCCACCGAGGGCGACAGTGCGGTGGTGGTGGGATGCGGGCCCGTGGGGCTGGCGGTCATCGCCGCGTTGCGGGCCATCGGCGTCGAGTCGATCGTGGCCGCCGACCTCTCTCCGAGGCGCCGGGCCATGGCTCTCACGATGGGGGCCATCGAGGCTGTGGACCCCATCGAAGAAGGCGTCGTCGACGCCTGGCGTCGCGTCGACGGGCGCCGTCCCCTCGTCGCCTTCGAAGCGGTGGGGGTGCCCGGCATGCTCCAACAACTCCTGGCCGAGCTGCCCCCCGGCACCCGGGTGGCGGTCGTCGGGGTGTGCATGGAGCCCGACCGGATCCTCCCCTTCTTCGCCATCGCCAAGGAGCTGTCGTTGCACTTCGCCCTGGCGTACGGCGTCGATGAGTTCGCCGGTGCGCTGCGAGCCCTGGCCGAAGGCGAGATCGACGCGTCGCCGATGATCACGGGCACGGTGGACCTCGACGGCGTGCCCGGGGCGTTCGAAGCGCTCGCCCACCCCGACGAGCACGTCAAGATCCTTGTGGAGCCCGCGGCGACGTGACGATGCCCGCGTCGGGGCGTTCGTGGTTCGGGCGCGCCTGGCCGTGGTTGAAATACCTCGTCGGGTTGGCGCTCGCCGGACTCGCCCTGTGGGCCCTCACCGGTCGGACCGGCGAGCTCTCGGGCGCGTCGAAGTATCTCGACCACCTCCGCTGGTGGTGGTTGGCCCTCGCCGTCGTCGTCGAGGTGGGGTCGTTGGTGGCGTTCGCGAAGATCCAACAACGACTGCTCGACGCCGGACACGTCCATGTGTCGACGGGTCGGCTCACGGCGGTGACCGCTGCCGCCACCGCCATCGCCAACTCGATGCCGGCCGGCCCGTTGGTCTCGGCTGTGTTCGCGTTCGGCCAGTACCGACGCCGTGGCGCCGATGAGGCGCTGGCGGGATGGACCCTGGCCGCGATCTTCGTCGTCGCGTCGGTGACCCTCGCGCTCGTGGCCGCCGTGGGTGTGATCGTGGCCGGGGCCGAGGGGGCCGGGCTCGACCTGGTCGGGGTGACCGCGGCGGTGTTGGTGGGGGCGGTTGCGCTCGGTGCGGTCTTTCTCCAGCGGCGGGCCCTGGTGTGGGCGGTGTCAGGTCTCGTGCGCGTCACCCGGCGCGTGTCGGGTTGGCCCGGTGGGGAGCACGCCGCCCAGGTGGACCGCATCATCCGCCGCCTCACCGTCGTCACCCTCGATGTCCGACAGGTGCTGGCCGTCGTGGGGTGGGGGGTGGCCAGCTGGGTTCTCGACTGCGGGTGCCTGGCGGTGTCGTTCCTCGCCATCGGCGCCGGGATCCCGTGGAGGGGCCTCCTTCTCGCCTACGGCGCAGGCCAGCTCGCCGCCAACCTGCCCATCACCCCCGGTGGTCTGGGCGTGGTCGAGGGCAGCCTGACGATCGCGCTCGTCCAATTCGGTGGCGCCGAGGCCTCGACCGTCGCCGCCGTCTTGTTGTACCGGATCCTGAGCTTCTGGGCCGAGCTCCCCCTCGGTTGGGCCACGTGGGGCGTCTTGGTGTGGTCGGGTCGTTCGGTGACCGAGCCCAGAGAACTTCCTGAACACGTCATGAAGGAGGTGGCGTCGTGAGGACCCTGCCCGTGAGCAGGTTGCACCGGCTGGTGGTGATCTCGGTGGTGGCGATCGGCACGTCGTGGTTGTCGGGCTGCACCGCGGCGCGCGACACCCTGGGGACGAACTCGAGCCCGTGCTTCCACGCCTTGGCCCTGGCCGCGGACGCCGTGCATGATCGGGGGGAGTTCGCCGGGGTGCGCCTCGTGTCGTACTCGAGCCTCGCCAAGCTCCATCGCATGGATCCGGTGATCAAGGCGCGCTCGTCGACGCCGCTGCACAACCTGTGCCTGGTGGCATACGGGGGCGACTTCCGCCTCAGCCAGGTGAGGCGGCCCGCGGGGAAGATGCCGAGCTCAGGGGTGGGGCACTTCGCCATCGTCGTGGTCTCGACGCCGCAGAACGAGCTGTTGGCGACCTTCGTGCTCGAGAAGGAGCCGGTGCGCTTCCGCCATCTCGCCCTCGGGCCCCCCGTCCACGCCGGGTCCCGGGATCCCC
>JADGOL010000128.1 GCA_017882995.1 Acidimicrobiales bacterium
CAGATCTTGGCAAAGTCGTGCCACTCGAAGTCGACGTCACCGATCCCGGCTGCGTCGGTGACCCAGGAGCGGACCAGGTCGGGGCGTATGCTCACGACGCGTACGACAAAGCCCCCACCCCAGTTATGGTCCACCAAGTCGATGGGGCCTTCGGTGGCGATCGTCTCCAACTCGGAGATCAGCCACTCGATGTACTCCTCCTTCGAGGCGTCGAACCCGTCAGGACGGGGGCACCCGAAACCGGGGAGCTGTGGAGTGATGACATCGGTGCGGCTCAGCTCTGATCGCAGGTGTTCCCAGATGGCGGGTGTCTCAGGGACACCGTGGACGAGGACGATTGGCATGCGGGCAGCTTGGCAGCCCGGGGGCACGTGCTCAAACGCTCGTCGGAGCTCCGGGATGCATAGGGTTTCGTTCCGTGCGTTTCGGGGTGCTTCTTCTTCCGGAGTTTCGCTGGTCGACCGCCCGGGCGCTGTGGTGCCGGGTGGAGGAGATCGGCTTCGATCACGCCTGGACCTACGACCATCTGGCCTGGCGGTCTCTGCGCGATGCGACCTGGTTCGGTGCGGTCCCGTTCCTGACGGCGGGCGCGGTCGTGACCGAGCGGATCCGGCTGGGCACGCTCGTGGCGTCTCCCAATTTTCGACACCCGGTGCCATTTGCACGTGAGCTCGTGACGCTCGACGACGTCTCGGGTGGTCGACTCACGCTGGGGATCGGGGCCGGGGCCGACGGGTGGGATGCCGTCATGCTGGGACAAGATCCCTGGTCGCCGGCGGAGCGAGCCGAACGTTTCGCCGAATTCCTCGATGTGCTCGACCGAACGCTGCGCCGACCCGAGGTGTCGTTCGAGGGAAGGTTCTATTCCGGGGTAGGGGCCCGCACCTATCCCGGTTGTGTCCAGGCACCGCGTGTCCCGTTCGCGGTGGCCGCCACCGGCCGTCGTGGGATGCGGCTGGCTGCCACCTATGGCTCCACTTGGGTGACGACGGGCGACCTCGGGCCCGAGGGCTCGCTTCTGGGCGTTGACGAGGGTGTGCGCGTGGTGCGAGAACAGATGGATCGACTGGATGAGACTTGCGTCGCGGCCGGGCGCGACCCCACGTCGATCGACCGCCTCGTGCTGACGGGCCCGCGTCTGGATCCCGGGTTGACGTCGCTCGACGCCTTCGACGAGGTGGCGGGGCGCTATGGGGAGGTCGGTGTCACCGACTTCGTCGTCCATTGGCCCCGAGCGGCAGCTCCTTATGCAGGAGACCGCGAGACGTTCGAGCGGATCTTCACTGAGGTCTGTTCCCGACGACAGCACGGGTGAGACGACCACGGGCATGAAAGCACGGGTACCCTCCCGCCGCGTCGATCCGCTTCTACCCCGGCATCGAGCCGAGGTCGGCGGTACGCTCGGCCGGTTCCATGAGGCGGGCCGGGCGCGAGCCGTTTCGGGTGAGTCCGATGCGCATCGGAACGATCGGAGAGGGCGATGAGACTGCGGGGGTGGGCGCCGGCGGTTCTTGCCGGTTCGCTCCTGGTCGTGATGCTGCCCGGGTCCGCGGCGACGGCTCAGCCCACGTTTTCTATCGCCGTGAGTGGGAACCACCTGGTCAACCAGGACGGAAATACGGTTGTGCTGCGCGGGGCCAATACGTCGGGGACCGAGTACGCGTGTGTCCAAGAGAACAGCATCTTCGACGGCGCCCAGGAGGCCAGCCCCGCATCGATCGCGGGGATGCGGTCCTGGGGATTCAACGCCGCGAGGGTCCAGCTCAACGAGTCGTGCTGGTTGGGCGTCCAGGGGGTCAAGCCTGCCTTCTCGGGGAAGACGTACCAGCAGGCCATCGAGAGGTACGTGAGCGCGCTGAACGCGGCGGGCATGTACGTGATCATCGACATGCACTGGTCGTCCAAGGGCACGGCCAAGAAAGCGGTCCGCCAGCTCCCGATGCCCGACGAGCGCTACGCGCCGTCGTTCTGGACATCGGTGGCGCATGCCTTCGAGAGCAATCCGGCCGTGATCTTCGACCTCTACAACGAGCCGTACCCGAACCGCAACACCGACTCGACCGCATCATGGAAATGCGACCGCGACGGGAGCGCGGGAGGGACGTGTCAGGGGTTCGGCTTCCGGGCGGCAGGAATGCAGCAACTCCTCGGTGACGTGCGAGGGGCGGGGGCGACCAACGTGACGATGGTGGGTGGTCCGCAGTACGCCGGGGATCTCGACCACTGGCTCCAATACGAGCCCGTGGACCCCATCGGACAGCTTGCCGCCAGCATCCACGTCTACTGGAACACCCCTGCGCAACCGAACTACTCACCCTGCTATCAGGCCTCGTGCTGGAGCAGCGTGCTCGCACCGTTGTCCTCACGCGTGCCGATCGTGGTGGGGGAGTTCGGGGAGCTCGACTGCGGCGACAGTCTCTACCCGCCGTTTCTGACCTTCGCCGACCAACACGGCATCTCGTACCTCGGCTGGGCCTGGTTCGCGGGGAGCTGTCGGGGCGAGCCGTCGCTGATCACCAACTACTCGGGCACGCCCACGGCCTACGGGATCGGCTACCAGCAGCATCTGGCTTCTTTGGGGGTTTGAGCCCGACGGTATCGTGAGCGTCGTGCCCACCCCGACGCCCCGCAAGGCGAGCTCCGCCGATGTCGACGCGCTGGCGATCACGTTGTCCGGTGCCTTCGACGACGACCCCCTGACGGTCTGGCTCTTCCCCGAGACAGAACGTCGACGTCGCAAACTCCCAACCTTCTTTCGGTCGTTGCTGCGGGCCTCGTTGCCCTTCGGCGAGGTGTACACGACCGACGAAGCGAAGTGCGCGGCCATCTGGAACCCTCCCGGGACGTTCCCCATGGGTTGGTACATCGACACGAAGCTGGGGATCACGACGACACGCCTCGTCGGGCCCCGGATCGCGGTGTGTGCCCAAGGGCTCATGTACTTCGCCAGCCATCACCCCAAGGAGCGGCACTGGTACCTGCAGATGCTCGGGACCGAGCCTGCGTCGCAGAGCCGAGGGCTGGGCTCGGCGATTCTCGGTCCGGTCCTCGAACGCTGTGACCGGGAGGGCGAGCGGGCGTATCTGGAGTCGTCGAAGGAACGAAACATCCCCTTCTACGCCCGGCACGGGTTCGCCGTCACGCAGGAGATCCAGGTGCCGCGCGGGCCGGTGGTGTGGGCCATGTGGCGCGACCCGCGCTGACCGGCCCCACGCCGAGGCGCCGTCGGGGACGGGATTGCCATCGGCATCGTGGTGCTGGCACGAAGGCCGATCCAGGGGCTTACCACCTTGGATCGGGCCCGCCGGTGAGCCACACTCCGATGAGGCCAACAGGCGAGCCGGGGGAAGACGAGAGCGGGAGTGTGCGGGCGCAACTGTCAGGTGGTCCAGAGGCGTGACCGGACAGGACCTCCGAATCGCCTGGTATCGGTTCCGGGTCGACTTCCGCCACCGCCGCGCCGGCTATCTGGCCATTGTCCTGCTGGTCGGGTTGGTCGGTGGCGTCGCCATGGGGGCTCTCGCCGCGGCGCGACGCACCCAGTCGTCGTTCTCCATCTATCTGGCCAGCACCGATCCCTCGAATTTCAACGTGTCGGTCTTCGGCGGATTCAACAACGGCACCGGTGCCAGCTACTCCTCGGCGGTGACGAAGAAGATCGCCGCCCTGCCCGGCGTCAAGCGCGTCGAGGCGGCCATCGTTCTCACCGCCGCCCCCTTGCTCCGCAACGGCGCCCCCCGACTCGACGCCAACGTCCTGGCAAACAGCTTCGCAGTGGCGAGCGTCGACGGTCTGTTCTTTCACGAGGACCGGTTGGCGGTCACCGAGGGACGAATGGCCGACCCTCGTCGGCCCGACGAGATCGTCATGACGGCGGTCGCCGCGCATCTCCTCGGGTTCCACGTCGGTGAGGCCATCCCCTACGGCTTGTACACCCAGCAACAGCAAGGGCTGCCCGGGTTCGGGACGCCGAAGGTTCCGCCCCATCGACGCATCGATGTCAAACTGGTGGGGCTCGTCCAGTTGAACAACGCCATCGTGCAGGACGACATCGATCGACTCCCGACCTTCATCTTCTTCACGCCCGCACTCGGCAATGAAGTCCTGGCCGACGGCGGCCAGGTCGAGGGGGGTGCGATCACCTACGGGTTGCAGGTCGACGGTGGGAACGGCGGCGTGGCCAAGGTGGAGCGGGAGTTTGCCGCCCTGGTCCCGACTCGTACCACCGCCGCCTTTCACGCCATCGCTCCCGTCCAGGCCAAGGTGGATCGGACGGTCAAGCCGATCGCCATCGCCCTGGGCGTCTTCGGAGCCGTCGCCGCTCTGGCCGCCCTCCTGATCGGGGTCCAGGTCATCTCCCGGCAATTGCGCGCCGCCGAAGAGGATCTCGGTGTGTTGCGCGCCCTCGGTGCCGGTCCCGGCACCACCATCGCCGACGGTCTGATCGGCGTGATGGGGGCGATCACGGTGGGAGGGGTGGTGGCCGGCGTCGTGGCCGTCGCCCTGTCACCGCTGTCACCCCTCGGGCCGGTGCGGTCCGTGTATCCGGGACCGCGCCTGGCCTTCGACTGGACGGTGCTCGGCATCGGGCTCGCCACGTTGGTGGTCGGGCTCGGCGCCATCACGTTGGCCCTCGCCTATCGCGGCGCACCGCACCGGGTCTCCCAGCGTCAGGCGCGCAGCTCGCCCCGTGGTTCGAGGGTGGTGCACGCGGTGGCCTCGACCGGACTACCTCCTCCGGCTGCGGTCGGGGTGCGGTTTGCACTCGAGTCGGGGCGGGGCCGTACCGCGGTGCCGGTGCGATCCGCGTTGTTGGGCGCTGTCCTGGCGGTGGCCCTCGTCGTCGCCACCCTCACCTTCGGGAGCGGGTTGGGGTCGCTGGTTTCGCATCCCTCGCTGTACGGATGGAACTGGACCTACATGCTCAATCCGACCAACACGGTTCCGTCGCAAGCCGAGACACTTCTGGCGCGTGATCACGACGTCGCCTCCTGGGCCGGGTACGACTACAACGACGCCGAGATCGACGGCCAGACCATTCCGTTTCTGTTCGAGGACACCCAGTCCGACAAGTCGGATCCGATCACGCCCCCGATCCTGAGCGGTCACGGTGTGACGGGCAAGGATCAGATCGTCCTCGGGGCGGCCACCGTGAAGCAGTTGCACACCCACCTCGGGGGCACCGTCTCGGTGAGTTTCGGCCTCCCCAAGGACGCTCCTTTCTTCATACCCCCCACCAACGTCGTTGTGGTGGGGACGGCGACGATGCCCGCCGTCGGGTTCTCGAGCGTCATCTCCGATCACACCTCCATGGGGACCGGCGCATTGATCAGTCGGGATATCGAGCCCGATGCGTTTCAAAAGGTCCAGCGCAGTCCCGACCCCACGCTGAACGGCCCCGACCTGATCTTCGTGCGTCTCCGGGCCGATGTTCCTCGTGCCGTCGGCCTCGCCGGCCTGAAGCGCATCGCCGCCTCTGCCAACCGAGACTTGGCGGCAGTGCCCAACGGCGGCGGGCAGGGGAACAGTGTCTCGGTGGTCGGAGTGCAGCGCCCGGCGGAGATCGTCAACTACCGGAGCACCGGGGCCACCCCGACGTTGCTGGCCACCGCCCTGGCGGCCGGGGCGGTGATCGCGCTGGGCCTGACCCTGGCCGCGTCGGTGCGGCGACGACGACACGATCTCGCCCTGTTGAAGACACTCGGCTTCACGCAGCGCCAGTTGGCGGCCGCGCTCGCCTGGCAGGCGTCGGTGGCGGCGGTCGTCGGTGTCGTGGTGGGCGTGCCCGTCGGGATCGCGGTCGGGCGCTGGTTGTGGGATCTCTTCGCCCGCCAGATCTACGCCGTGCCCGATGCCACCGTGCCGGTGGTGTCGGTGGTCGTCGTCGCCCTCGGCGCGCTCGTCCTCGCCAACATCGTGGCCGCGTTGCCGGGGCGGAGCGCGGCCCGTACGCCCACCGCGGTGCTGCTGCGATCGGAATGACGAAGGCCGCCGGACAAGACGACCGGTGACCCTCGTCAACTGTCGGGAGCGCTCCCGCCGGGGAGGCCAGAAAGAGGCCCGTGGGACCCCGATCCGGCACGGGCCGAGATGGTCAGGCCCTCGGGAACGCTCCCACCCATCCACGCCGATCCTCGAGCCGAAGTGCGAGATGATGGGCGGATGAATCCCGCCGGCGCCACGCGCTCCAAGTGGTCCTTGTGGTCGGAAGACTCCGTCTTGTCGATCGGATGCAAGGGCTCGTTCCTGTCGATCGGCTCGATCGGGTCTGCATTCTCGATCGGGTCGATCGGTTCGTTCTTCTCCGCCTTCTCGATCGGGTCGGCCGGTTCCCTGGGCTCGGTGCTCTCCGCACGGTCACGGTTCTCGGCGATGTCCTTCAAGGGGGAGAAGGCGACACTCGCCTCTGCGCCCGGACGTGATCAGGTGGTCCAGGGGTCGGCGGAGTCGGCGTCGATCTCGTAGCGGTTGATGGCTTCGGCCACCTCGTCGGACTTGGCGTCGCCGGTCTCGGCCAGCGCGGCGAGGACCGCCACCACGAGATGAGCGGCGTCGACCTCGAAGAAGCGGCGGAGTGCGGCCCGGGTGTCGGAACGGCCGAAGCCGTCGGTTCCGAGCGAGGTGAAGGGCCGGGGCACCCACCGGGCCACCTGGTCGGGGACGGCCCGGAGGTAGTCGGTCACCGCCACGACCGGCCCGGCTCCGTCCCCGAGCGATCGAGAGATATAGGGGAGCGCCCGTTCGGCGTGAGGATGGAGGCGGTTGGCCCGTTCCACCGACAGGGCGTCCTCTCGGAGCTCGGTGTACGACGTCACCGACCATGCGTCGACCGAGACACCCCAGTCCGAGGCCAGCAGGGCGCGGGCCTCCATGGCCACCTGCCACATCGGCCCCGAGAAGAGCAGCGTCGCCCGCCGCGCCAGGCCTGACGCCCCCGACACCGCAGCGGCCCCCGCGTCGGCAACCTCGGCCGGCTCCGCGAAGCGGTACATGCCGCGCAGAATTCCCGCCCGGACCGCGTCGCCGGCGTCTCCCTCGGGGAGCGGCGGCATGGGGTAGTTCTCGTTGTAGAGGGTGAGGTACCAGAAACGGTCCTCGGGATTCGGGCCCATGATCTTGGTGATGGCGTCGTGCATGATCACGCCGATCTCATAGGCGAAGGCGGGATCGTAGATGTGCGCGGCGGGGTTGACCGAGGCGAGGAGGGGGGAATGGCCGTCGTCGTGCTGGAGGCCCTCGCCCTGCAAGGTGGTGCGGCCCGCCGTGCAGCCGGCCAGGATGCCGCGCCCGCGGATGTCGCCGAGCAGCCAGGCCAGGTCGCCGATGCGTTGGAAGCCGAACATCGAATAGAAGAGGTAGATGGGCAGCATGGGCCGGCCCCAGGTGGCATAGGCGGTGGAGAGCGCGATGAACGAGGCCATGGCACCGGCCTCGGTGATGCCTTCTTGGAGGACCTGGCCCTTGCGGTCCTCGGCGTAACGGAGGATGAGGTCGGAGTCCACGGGCGTGTAGCGCTGACCCTCGGGGGCATAGATCTTGGACTCGGCGATGAGCGGCTCGAGGCCGAAGGTGCGGGCCTCGTCGGGGACGATGGGTGCGACGTAACGCCCCAGGGCGGGGTCGCGGACGAGATTGCGGAGCAGTCGGGCGAAGGCCATCGTCGTCGAGGCCGACTGGGTGCCCGACCCGGCGAACATGTCGGAGAAGACCGCCGCGTCGGGCACGGCGTAGGGCGTCACCGGACGGACGAGGCGCGTCGGCACGGGACCGGCCAGGACCTTGCGCCGTCCCGAGAGGTACTCGTGGGCGGGCGAGCCCTCGGGGGGTCGGAAGTAGGGAGGCTGCTCCGCGTCGAGGGCCTCGTCGGGGATCTCTTCTTGGAGATAGAGGCGGTCGCGAAGCGCCAGCAGTTGGGCCTTGGTCATCTTCTTGATCTGGTGGGTGGCGTTGCGCGCCTCGATCTCGGGACCGAGCGTCCATCCCTTCACCGTCTTGGCGAGAATCACGGTGGGCTGTCCCACCTGCTCGGTGGCGAGCTTGTATGCCGCGTAGAGCTTGCGGTAGTCGTGACCGCCGCGCGGCAGCGCCTGGAGATCGGCGTCGGAGAGGTGCTCGACGAGACGGCGGAGACGGGGGTCGGGACCGAAGAAGTGCTCACGGATGTATGCGCCGGTTTCGGTGGCGTACTTCTGGAACTCGCCGTCGGGGGTGGTGTTCATCTTGTCGAGGAGGACGCCGTCGATGTCGCGGGCGAGGAGCTCGTCCCATTTCGATCCCCAGATGACCTTGATCACGTTCCATCCCGCGCCGCGGAACATGGCCTCGGCTTCCTGGATGATCTTGCCGTTGCCGCGGACGGGGCCGTCGAGGCGCTGGAGGTTGCAGTTGACGACGAAGATCAGGTTGTCGAGGTGCTCCCGTCCGGCCACGCCCAGTGCGCCGATGGACTCGACCTCGTCGAGCTCGCCGTCGCCGAGGAAGGCCCAGATGCGGTTGGCGGAGGTGTCCACGATCTCGCGCTGGAGGAGGTAGCGGGCCGCGTGGGCCTGGTAGATGGCGCACAACGCGCCGAGGCCCATCGAGACGGTGGGGTACTCCCAGAAGTCCGAGAGCAGGCGGGGGTGGGGATAGCTCGGCAGGCCCTGGCCCGAGACCTCCTGGCGGAAGTGGTCGAGCTGGTCCTCGGTGAGACGGCCCTCCACGAAGGCGCGGGCGTAGATGCCGGGGGAGGCGTGGCCCTGGAAGTAGACGAGGTCCCCGAAGCCGCCGTCGGACTTGCCCCGGAAGAAGTGGTTGAAGCCGACCTCGTAGAGAGAGGCCGAGCTGGCGTAGGTGGCGAGATGGCCCCCGATGCCCTCACTGCGATAGTTGGCGCGGCTCACCATGGCCGCCGCGTTCCAGCGGATGTAGGCGCGGATGCGGCGCTCGACGTGTTCGTCGCCGGGGAACCAGGGCTCTTGGTCCTGGGGGATGGTGTTCACGTACGGGGTGGAGACCGTGGCGGGGAAGTCGACCTGGTTGGTCCGGGCGCGCTCGAGGAGCTTCATGAGCAGGAAACGGGCCCGAGGGCGTCCCTCGGCGTCGACGACGGCGTCGAAGGAGTCGATCCACTCCGCGGTCTCCTCGGGATCGATGTCGGGAAGTTGATGCGACATACCGTCGAAGAGCACTGCCCCATGCTACGGGCGGCCTTCTTCCAAGAGGCCGACACTGCAAACCACGACGGGGGGCCTCGGCAATCAGAGGGAGGTCGGTGATGGTGCCCGCATCGGTGGTGCGCCCGACCTCATCCGCCCCGCGCGCCTCACCAGACTCAGATGCATCTTCTGTCATCTCAGAGGGACTGATACACCCTCATGCCAGACTGGATTCGTGCTCGTGACTTCCCTCGAGGCCGCTCGCCGGGACATCGGGCGGGATCTCGCCGATGCCGATCCCGACCGGGTCACCACCGCCCAGGCTGCCGATCTGGTGACATTGTGCGCTGACGTCGAACGCCTCGTTTCCGCCGTCAAGGTGCTGTTCGGCCACCGGGCCGCGCAGTCCACCAGATGGCGTGACGAAGGACATCGATCCGCGGCGTCGTGGATGGCGGAGACCACGGGCACCGGAGTCGGTGACGCCCTCCACGCGCTCGCGCCGTCGTCTGCTTTGGAATCACTCCCCGAGACCTCTGACGCCCTGCGGAGGGGAGAGCTGTCTCACTCGCAGCTCAAGGTCATCGCCGGGGCCGCGGCGGAGAACCCGAGGACCGAAA
>JADGOL010000129.1 GCA_017882995.1 Acidimicrobiales bacterium
CCCCCCGGCGCTTATCCCCCCGGCGCTTATCCCCCCGGTGGTGGCTATGTGCCGCCCCCGGGCGCGTATTCACCCCAAGGCGTCCTCGCCGATTGGGGACCGCGCGCGTTGGGGTTGTTGATCGACTGGTTGATCACGATCGTCGTGATCGTCCCGTTCGCCATCCTCGGCGCGATCGTCGGCTCGGGCGTCACGTACCTGGCCGATCTCGTCGGCCTCGCCGTTGCCATCTTCCTGGCGGTCCAGGTCGGTCAGAACGGGCAGTCGCCGGGGATGCGGACCATCGGCCTCAAGTGCATCGGCCAGACCACGGGACAGCCCATCGGTGCGGGCCTGGGCATCGTCCGCGCCCTGGCCCATCTGGTGGACAGCATCATCTGCTACGTGGGATGGCTCTTTCCCCTGTGGGACAAGAGCCGCCAAACCCTGGCCGACAAGATCATGAGCACGGTGGTCATCCGTGTCCCGCCCCAGAAGTTCAGCGTGCTGCCACCGGGGTCGTGATCGCGCGCACCGCGTACGAAGTCGACGTCCGGAGGCTTCAGAAGCCGGCGGCGGCCTTCTTGGCGGGAGGGCTCCTCCTCGCCCATCTGCCGGCGGGGGTCGGATTGCCCTGCCCGATGCGCTCGCTCACCGGCGTGCCCTGTCCATTCTGCGGAGTGACGGCATCGGTCCGCGACACGTTCGGGGGCCATGTCCGGGCGGGATTCGACGCCGCGCCACTCGGATTGGTCCTGATCGCGGCTGCCTTCGTCGTCGCGATCGGATTGGGGCCTGCCAACGTGAGGTTCCTCCGTCCGATCCTGATCGCGGCGGTCGTGGCCGAGTGGTGTTTCGAATTGCTTCGCTTCCACGTCATCTGACTGGTCCTGCTTCAGCACGTAAGTAACGGGGGAGTCGGCGGCCCGTCCCGACGAGCGGCGAGGTGGGTGGGCCCGGTCAGGCCTCGATCAATTCGCCCTGGTCGGGCGGATCTCGCCCTACCTCGACGTCCGGCGTCCAGGAGCGGGGAAGCCGACGGAGACGGGAGCTCGTTCGGGTCCGGCAAGTGACCCTCGGGTCACCACGGAGTTGGTCGTATGCTGCTTCGGCGGGCGCGAGAAAGAAGGTGGACCGTGAGCTTCGAACGGTTGAGCCCACTCGATGCGTCCTTCCTGCATGTCGAGGACGACGTCAGCCACATGCACATCGCCGCGATCGGGATCTTCGAAGGGCCCGCACCGCGCTACAGCGACGTCGTCGACATGGTCCGGGGCAAACTCCCGCTCGTTCCCCGCTACCGGCAGGTGGTCCGGTTCGTGCCCCTCGACATGGGCCGTCCGGTCTGGGTCGACGACCAGCATTTCAACATCGACTATCACCTCCGCCGCACCGCGCTCCCGGCACCCGGGGGCGAACCCGAGCTCCGGGCGCTGGTCGGACGCGTCATGGCCCAGCAGCTCGACCGCTCCAAACCCCTGTGGGAGATCTGGGTGGTCGAGGGACTGGGCGGAGGGCGTTGGGCGCTGCTCTCGAAGACCCACCACGCGCTGGTCGACGGAGTGTCGGGGACCGACCTGCTGGCGGTGATCATGGACACCACACCGCAGCCGTCGCCCCCCGTCATCGACGATTGGATTCCCCGGCCCGCACCCAGTGGCGCCAGTTTGGTGCTCGGAGCCGCCAGCGACCTGGCCCGGAGTCCCTACGAGCAACTCCGGGCGGTCCGGGCGAGCACCCGTGTGCCGCGCCTCGCGCTGTCCCGAGCCGGGGAGGTGGCCCGGGGCCTGTCGTCGATGGCCGGTCTGATCCGGCCCACACCGATCTCGAGCCTCAACGGCCCGCTCGGCCCGCACCGCCGCTATGCGTGGGCGGCGACCACGGTGGACGACATCAAGCGCGTCCGCAAGGGCCTCGGCGGAGCCTTCAACGACGTCGTGCTGGCGTCGATCACCAACGGGTTTCGCGAATTGCTCCGCTCCCGGGGCGAATCCGTCGAGCGGGTGGTGCGCACGCTCGTCCCGGTGTCGGTCCGGCCCCGGAGCCCCGGTGCCATGGCCGTGGGGGACGGCACGTTGCAGAACAAGGTCTCGGCCATGTTCGCCTCGCTCCCGGTCGGTATCGACGACCCCGCCGAGCGCCTCCGGGCCATCACGCTCCAGATGACGGGCCTCAAGGAGTCCAAAGAAGCCGTGGCGGGCGAGGCGCTGACGTCGTTGTCGGGATTCGCGCCGCCCATGCTGTTGGCGCTCGGGATGCGACTGGCCAGTCGCGTCGCCCAGCGCAATGTCAACACCGTGACGACCAATGTGCCCGGACCCCAACTGCCCCTCTACGTGGCGGGCCGGCGCATGGTGACCGCATACCCCTACGTGCCGCTGGCGGGCCAGGTCCGCATCGGCTTGGCCATCTTCTCCTACGACGGACAGGTGACGTTCGGGATCACCGGCGACTGGGACACGACCGAGGACCTCGACGTGCTCGGACGCGGTATCGAGAGCGGCATGCGGACCATGCTGGCGCTGTGCCGCTGACATCGGATCAGTTGCCCTAGCGCCTTCCGCCCTACCGGGGGCGATCCGGGACAGCCAAGGTGTCGGGGAGTCGCCAGCTAGCGTTGGCGCCGTGACATCTGCCGCTGCATCTGACACGTTGCAGGTTCGGTTCTTCCGCGCCTTCGCCAAGAGACACACGCGTCTTCTGGTCCGCACCCGAGGGCGCCCGTCGTGGTCGGGGCCGCGCCTTCGGTTCCTCGTGCTCGAGACACGGGGTCGTCTCTCGGGACTCCAGCGCAGTGTGGTGCTCCTGTACATGCCCGACGGCGAGGACTTCGTCGTGATCGCGTCCAACTACGGCGGTGAGCGTCCTCCGGCATGGTGGATGAACCTGAGCACCGATTCCGGTGCCACCGTGCATGTGTCAGGTCGATCGGTACCGGTGCAGGCTCGTGCCCTCGCCGGTGAAGAGCGCGCCGCCACACTCAGGAGAGCCGTGTCGTACAACCGGCAATGGCGGGGCTACACCCGCACGGTGCAACGGGAGCTGCCCATCGTGCGCCTGGAGCGGGTGTAACGCGCGTCCGCGTCCCGGCCCGTGCTCGGGGTCGGGGTCAGTCGGGGTCCGTCCGCGTCCCGTCGCGTGGGCCGGGGTCGGAGTCGGAGTCAGTCGGGGTCGACTCCTACCATTCGGCCCAACCGGCCGGGGTGACCGACCCGGTGATGGTGCGGGGGTCAACGGGCTGACGGGTGTCCGAAGCCTGGTAGACGGCGAAGCAGAGCTGCAGGACCTTGGCCGCCTCGGTCGCCGACATCGCGGCCGGAGTCCCGGCGCGCAGCGCTTCGACAAAGTGTGCCGAGGACCGCCGGAACCCCGTCGCCCAATCGGCGTCGATCTGGTCGAACTCGGTGAATGTCCGGGCGTTGTCCTTCCCTTGGTAGAGCACCACGGGGGGGAGGTCGAGCATCTCGCCGGTGGCCCGTGTCACCCACACGAACCCCTCTTCCCCCTGGACCTCGAAGAACTCGTCGGCCCCGAAGTAGCCCGAGCGCATCCACATCTCGCGCGCGTACTGGACCTCCATCGTACCGAGCAGGTCCGGGTCGTCGTACTCGAAGATCACCGCACACGGCTCGAAGAAGATGTCACGCCGGCGGACCACGGCCTGGACGGAGATGATGTCGGGATCCACGAGCCACAGGGCCATGGCGTACTTGTGCACATTGTCGTCGAAGAGGTGACCACCCGGGCTTCGCTTGTCGAGGCGCCAGCCATAGCCCTCGGGGCGAAGCGCGGCTTGGAAGGTTGAGTCGGTCTGGCCGACGACGGTGCGGATGCGCACGCCGATGGGACGTCCGATGGCCCCGTCGGAGATGAGCTTCTTGGCCATCTCGAGCGGGGGGTAGTGCACGAAGCACTCGCTCACCCGGAGAGTGAGCCCCGCCGCGTCGGCCAGGCTCCCGAGCTCCAACGCTTCGTCGACGGTGTTCGTGATGGGCTTTTGCACCGAGACGTGTTTTCCTGCCGCCAACGCCGCCTTGACGTGGGCGTAGTGCAGGTGGGTGGGGGTGAGGATCTCGACCGCGTCGATGTCGTCGTCGGCCAGGAGCTCGTCGATGTCGGAGTAGGACCGTGGTACATCCCAACGCTTGGCCGCCTCTCCCGCCAGCGCGCCGTCGACGTCACACACCGCCAGGACGTCACAATCGGGGTGCTCCAGGTATCCGGCGACGTTCATGTCGGCGATGTTCCCGGCGCCCAGAATGCCGAGACGGACCGTGCCCGTGCGCGCGCCGTTCCCCATGAGGTCCCCCTTTTCGCGATCGCGCGGCCGGCCCGGCGATCAGGAGATCATGAATGTACCTTCGGACCCTGCCCGGACGAAAACCGGGTGTCGAGCACTGAACCAGGCGGCTGATGCCGCCACGCGCTACGCGGCGGCAGCGTTCGTGTACGAGCGCCGCAGTGCTTCGTCGACGAAGCGCTTGACGGCCGGGGACCAGAAGAAGCCGACGTGCCCACCGGCGTAGGTCTCGAACGCCGGTCGGTCCCAGTGCAGCCAGAGCCGTCGGGCGTGGCCAAAGGTCGACATGCGGTCGGCGAGACCGGCGAAGATGAACCGGCGCTCGAACGGGACCTTGCAGTCCATGGCCAAGGGCGAGACCACCCGGTGGACCTCGTCCGCGCTGGGCCCGAGGACGCCACTGGTGTCGGCCAGGCGGGCGATACCGGGTGGGCTGTGTCGCCGGACCAGATGGGGAAGATCGACCACCGGTATACCGGCGATCACGCAAGCCAGGTCGTCCTCGAGCGAGGCCACGATCGAGGCGACGAGCCCCCCGAGCGAATACCCGATCACGCCCACCTGCTCGGCACCCTGCTCTTCGCGCAACCAGCGGATGATGCGCCGGAGGTCCCATGCGGCCTGGGCCACGCCGTGCATGGAGTCGACCATGTCGATGGTCATGAGGTCCTCGCCCCGACTCCGACCCGAGGCGCGCGGTCCGTGCAGGGGGAGCACCGGGACCACGACGTTGATGCCGCGGCGGGCCAGTTGTGAGGCTCGGAAGGCCCGTAGGTCCATGGCCGGGTTGTTGCCCATCCCGAGGCCGTGTGCGCAGACCAACCAGGAACGATGGTGTCGGCCCGGAACTCGCGACACCGAGGCGTGCACGGTCTGGTTGGCCTCGTGCCCCATCCATCGCGCCCACCCGGGCTCCCATGGGCTCGGCTCCCATCCGCTCGAGAACGCGATGTGCTCGAAGCTCAACCCGGCACGGTGCTCACTCCAGGCCTCGAGGTCATGGGGTGGTGGCGGGTCGCGGTGGTAGGCCGCGGGGCGGTCGAGCCACCCTTCTCGCGCGAACAGGTCGCGCAGTCGTCCGATGTTGGCTGCCGCCGAGGCGCAGTCGCTCTCCTTGGGCAGCAGCTCGGGGTGCCGCAAGACCGCGACGAGCACTTCGTCGAGATAGGCCTGAAGGGCCAATCCCGGTGTGGCCCTGACCGGTACCACGGTGTCGTCGAGTGCGGCTCCGGCGCTGCGGGCCCGGCTCCTGGCGATGAAGGACGCCACGCTGGGGCCGGCCCGCAACACGCCGGTCAGGCGAGGGTCTCCGGCCGCCTGCCGGGCGCCGAGATAGGTGCGCACGGCGAGGCGTCCCACCGACGCCAGCCACAGGCCACC
>JADGOL010000130.1 GCA_017882995.1 Acidimicrobiales bacterium
ACCGGTCGACGATCCCGAGACCAGTCCCGCGATATCGACAACTTCCATGCCGGCCCGCACCACCTTGCGGCTGGCACTCATTTGCGCCAGGGCGTCGAGGCGCGCGTCGGGTAGCGGCGCCGCGGCCACCGTCGTCTCGGTGGTGGTGAACGGATGAGGCGCCACCGACGCGTCGGCACCGGTGAGGGCGTTGAACAACGACGTCTTGCCTGAATTGGGCAAACCGACGAGACCAAGCCGTTCCATTCCTCGAGACGCTATCGGCTGGCCGACGACGCGCTCTCAGGCATGGACGTCGACGTGACCCGGGGCCCCGGCGTCCCCGCCCGGGCCCGGTGACAGAGCACCGGCGTCGACCCGATAGCGTGGGCCGCTATGTCCAAACGCACCGTCAAGCGCAAGATCCGAAGCAAGAAGAAGGCGAACCACGGCAAGCGGCCCAACTGCGGGCGGGGCTGAGCCCCAGGCTCGACGGGTCCTGAGCCTCCGCCGGGCTCAGGGCTGATAGGCGAGTCCCCGTGTCGCCACCAGGGACACGAGCGGCGTGGGCAGGTCCGAGATGAGGCCGTCGACGCCCAGATCGAGGAGCCGGGCCATCTCGGCCTCGTCGTTGATCGTCCACACGTGCACCGCCATCCCGCGCTCGTGGGCGGCGCTCACCAAGAGCTCGTCGACGACGACGAGCTCGCCCTGGGTAGCGGGAACCTGCAGCGCCACGTGCGCCGAGGTCGGCGGTACCTCGCCCTCGTGCACGGCTCGCCAGAACATGGCGGTGCCAAGCGTTCCCGCCGAGGTGGCGATATCCGGCGCGTACTTGGCGAACGAGTCGGTGGCGATGTCGAGGAACGACGCCACGATCACTCGATCGGTGCCCCGACGACCCGAGAGCTCTCGGGCGAGGAGCTCTTCATAGGGCTCGACGCTCGGCGCGGTCTGCTTGATGTCGAGATTGAGCGCGACGTGCGGGTGGTCGTCGAGGACGTCGAGGACCTCGGTGAGCGTGGCCACGCCGAATTCGGCTCTGGCCGGGGCCCGTCCCCGATAGGGATACGACCCGGGTTCCAGTCCTTGGGTCTCGTCTCCTCCGGGAACGAACCAGTAGGCGTTGTCGAGCGCCCGGACCTCCGCCAGCGTCATGGAGTGGATCGGCCCGTGGCTGTTGGTGGTCCGGTCGACGGTGCTGTCGTGACAGACCACGAGATGACGATCCGCGGTGGCATGGACGTCGAGCTCGATCCCGGTCACCCCGAGCTCGAGTGCACGGCGAAGGGCGAACAATGTGGAGGACGGCGCCTCCCAGGCGCCGCACTGGTGCGCGTAGGTGAGCACGCGCCGTCCGAGCCAGGGGTTCACCGCGGCAGGGGCCACAGCCAACGGTAGCCTCTCGTCCGGCATGCTCGACCACATTCTCGTTGACCTCATCACGCAGACTCGCGCCGCGCTCGAGAACGCACTGCTCCAACGCCAGGCCGTCGAAGAGCGTTTTCAAGTCGATGTGTTCCTGGGGGACGTGTCGTGGGAGACGTCGTACTCGTTGCCCGGAGAGGAGAAGCCGCCTCGGGTCCGGGCCGACTTGTCATTGGACTGGCCGACGTGGAGCCAGAGCGCGTACCGGTCGTGGTCGATCGGTGAGCCCCCCGACGACCTTCCCGAAGTCGTCTTGGAAATCACGTTGCGCGTGCAGCGACTGGCGGCGATGCCCGACCTCGAAGCAGTGGTGGCATGTCTTCCCGAGGAGAGCCCCGCCATCGGTGCGGACAGGCTCGTTCGGGCGGCTCCGGTCGTCGAGCAGGTCCATGAGCCCGGCGGTGAGCCGAGGTTCGCGGTCGAGACGACGTACCAGGGGACGCTGCGTCTGGACGAGGCGGCGATGAACGACGCCTCGACCCTGGCCGGGCCGGTCGGGGCACTGGGCCGCTGGGTGGCCTCGGTGCTCGTCCGCCTCGGCGACCTGGACCTCGCCTACCTCCCGCCCGAGTCACCGGTCAGCGGCGAGAGCCACTGACCCGACTCGACGCCGCCCGCGCTCAGAGGAGTCCGGCGCCCGAGGCCAGCTGGCGGAGGTCGGCCCGGGGGCGGGCACCGATGTGCGAGATGACCTCGGCCGCACACAGCCCGCCCAGCCGGGCGCAGCTCTCGGGATCCTTGCCGTGGGTAAGCCCGTAGAGGAACCCCGCCGCGAAGAGATCCCCGGCGCCGGTGGTGTCGGCGACGTGCGCCACCTCGTCGGCGGGAATGTGCACCGGACCTGACGCGGCCACTACCACCGACCCCGCCGCGCCCCGGGTGAGCGCGGCCAGGATCCCTGTTTCCTCGACGGCCACCAAGGCATCGTCGAATGAGGACGCACTGAACAACAACGTGGTCTCGTCCTCGTTGGCGAACAGGAGGTCGACGTCGCCGTGCAAGAGCTCGAGGAACTCGCGCTGGTGACGTTGGACGCAGAACGGGTCGGACAGGCTCAATGCCACGAGCGAGTCCGCGTCGTGTGCCACCTCCATGGCTCGCCGCAAGGCGGACTTGGCGGGATCAAGGTCCCAGAGGTAGCCCTCGAGGTACACGACCTGGCCACGAGCGACGAACTCCTCGTCGAGATCCTCGGGTCCGAATGTCGACGCCACCCCGAGATGCGTCGCCATCGTCCGCTCGCCGTCTTCGGTGACATAGACCAGGCATCGCCCCGTCGCCCTGTCGTCGGCGGGGTCCGGCGAGGGCTCGACACGCGATGTGCGACCGAGCACCACGCCCGCGGCGGCGATGTCGTGGAGGAATATCTCCCCGAGCTCGTCGGCAGCCACCTTGCCCAGATAGCCGACCCGGCCCCCGAGCTCGGCCACACCCACGGCGGTGTTGGCCGCCGAGCCGCCCGAGACCTCGATCGCCGGCCCCATGGCCCCGTAGAGCGTCCCCGCCCGGGCCAGGTCGACGAGGGTCATGGACCCTTTGGCCATGTCGAACCGGGCCAGGTCCTCGCTACTGGCGTCGGTCAGGACGTCGACCAGGGCCGAGCCGATGGCGACGACATCGAAGATTGCAGCACTCGCATCTGGACCAGGTGAGGCGTCGTTCACAGGTCGGCAAGCTACTCGGAGACGAGGAGCACCGGAACCAGAGCCCCGATCGAGCCCAGGTAGCCTTCGCCCAATGACCGAGACGACCGTCGCCGGAGGCGCCGACCCGTCCGCGCAGTACCGGCTCCCCTACACCGTCGAGCCGCGGCGCTACGCGCTGCGCCTGACCCCCGACCTCGACGCCGCCACCTTCAGCGGCGAGGTGCACATCGAGGTCCTGGTCCACGAGGCCCTGAGCACCATCGTCCTGCACGCCGCCGAGTTGACTGTCGACAATGCCTGGATCGAACCGGGCGGGGGCGAGCAACAGACGCTGGCGGTCGATCTCGACCCCAGCTCCGAGCGCCTCGTCCTGACCCCCGAGGCGTCACTCACCCCGGGCCCGGGGGTGATCTCCATCGAGTTCTCGGGCATCCTCAACGACCAGTTGCATGGCTTCTACCGCTCCGCCTTCACCGACGACGAGGGCGTCACCCACACCATCGCCACCACGCAGTTCGAGGCCACCGACGCCAGGCGTGCCTTTCCGTGCTTCGACGAGCCCGACCGCAAGGCGGTGTTCTCGGTCACCCTCGACGTTCCCGACGGGCTGTCGGCCTATTCCAACGGCCCCGAGGTCGACGACTCCCCGCTGCCCCAGGGCGGACGGCGGGTTCGATTCGGCGACACCATCCCCATGTCCACGTACCTCGTGGCCTTCGTCGTGGGCCCGCTCGTCGCCACGGACCCGGTGGACGTGCGGGGCACGCCGGTGCGCATCGTGCACGTCCCGGGCAAAGGCGATCTCACCGCCTTCGCGCTCGACGCCGCGGCGCATTCGCTCGAATTCTTCGTGGACTGGTTCGGCATCGATTACCCGGCCGAGAAGCTCGACCTCGTCGCCATCCCTGACTTCGCCTTCGGCGCCATGGAGAACCTCGGTTGTGTCACCTTTCGCGAGGCCGTGCTGCTCGTCGACCCGGACAGGGCGTCACGTCTGGAGCTCGAACGCGTGGCGGATGTCATTTCGCACGAGATCGCCCACATGTGGTTCGGGGACCTCGTCACCATGCGGTGGTGGAACGGCATTTGGCTCAACGAGGCATTTGCGACGTTGATGGAGCTGCTGTGTGTCGATCACTTCCGTCCGCAGTGGCAGCGGTGGGTGTCTTTCGGCGTCACCCGGGACGCGGCCATGGTCACCGACGGCCTGCATGCGACGCGTCCGGTCGAGTACCCGGTCGGACCGCCCGAAGAGGCGCAGGGGATGTTCGACGTCCTGACGTACCAGAAGGGTGCCGGGGTGCTGCGCATGCTCGAGCGCTACCTCGGGACCGAGCGCTTCCGCGCCGGGGTCCGCCGGTATCTCGAGGCGCACCGCTTCGGCAACACCGAGACCGCGGACCTCTGGGACGCCATCGAAGCGGCGAGCGGCGAACCGGTGCGAGACATCATGGACAGCTGGATCCTCCAGGGTGGCTTCCCTCTCGTCAGTGTGGGCAGTGCCGACGGGCCGACACCACCGGCGGGCACCGTGGTCCTGAGCCAAGAGCCGTTCCACTACGCGACGACCGAGGGGCCCAGTGCCATCGGCTCGGCATGGAAGGTGCCCGTCATCGCCCGGGCGATCGACGGTGACGAAACCCGATGCTTGTTGGGCTCGGACCCCGAGCCGGTCAACGTCGGTGGTGACCCTCATGGCAATGCCGTCGTCGTGAACGCGGGCGGTTCGGGCTTCTACCGCGTCCGCTACGCGCCCGAGCATCATCGTCGACTGGCGAGCCGACTGGACGCGCTCGACCTGTTGGAACGCTTCAACCTGCTCGGCGACAGCTGGGCGGTCGTCGTGGCGCAACGGTCGGGGCCCGAGGACTTCCTCCTCCTCGCCGAGGCGCTTCACAACGAGGACGACCCCGACATCTGGGCGCAGGTCACCGGCGCCCTGTCCCTGCTCCATCGCGCCGTGGACGACGACGCCCGGCCGTTGGTCGCCTCATACACCCGCGCCCTGCTGGGCCCCGTGCTGGGCCGATTGGGATGGGAGGCGCCACCCGGCGAAGGGCCGCGCACGCCGACGCTGCGCGCCCAGGTCGTCGCCGCGCTGGGCACGGTCGGTCGTGATCCCGAGGTCCAAACCGAAGCACACCGGCTCCACGACGCCGCCCAGCGCGGCGAGGTGGCGCTCGACCCTGACCTGGCCTCGGCGATCCTCGGTGTGGTCGGCGCCTCGGGAGGGCCCGAGGACTTCGGGACCTTCCTCGAGCACTACCGGCGGCCCGCCACACCCCAGGAGGAGATGCGGTACCTCTACGCGCTGACAGGCTTCGCCGATCACTCGCTCGCCGCCCGGGCGTTCGAGCTCGCCATGACCGAAGTGCGGTCCCAAGACTCCCCGTTCGTCATCCAGCTGTTGCTGAACAACCGCGACAACGGGCCGTCCACCTGGGCGCGCGTCGTAGAACACTGGGACGGGCTCGTGGCGCGCATCCCGTCCAACATCCTCCCCCGCATGCTCGGTGGGGTGACGTCGTTGTGCCGCGACCCCCAGCTCGCTCGCGACATCACGGCGTTCGTCCATGCCCATCCTCTGGCCGTCGGCCAGCGCACCGTCGACCAGACCCTGGAGCGTCTCGAGATCAACGTCTCGTTCGCGGCGTCCTTGCGTGAGACGGCGGTGCCGGTGTTGAGCGCCGGACTGCAACGCCTGGAGAAGCGCTGATCCGCGGCCTGACTCTGATCGGGGCCGCGCTCGCGTCGAGCGGCGGGCACAGGAGCAGGGGGACCGACCGATGAGCCTGTCGGTCCTCGCCATCACCTTCGGGCTGATCTTCGTCGCCGAGCTGCCCGACAAGACCATGATCGCCACCATCGTGATGGCGAGTCGGTACCGACCGCTCCCGGTGTGGATAGGTGCCGCGCTGGCCATGGTCGTCAATTCCGCCGTGGCGGTCCTGGCCGGTCGGCTCCTCGAGCTCCTCCCCCATCGGTGGGTCGAGGCTGTGGTGGCCACACTCTTCGCCGGCGGCGCCGTCTACCTGATTGTCGTCAAGGAGTCCGCCGAGGCCAAGGAGGGCGAGGATGAGGCCGACAAGGTCCGCTCGGGGCATCGAGTCGCGCTCGCTGCGTTCACCGTGATCGTCGTGGCCGAGCTCGGGGACCTCACGCAGATCCTGACCGCAAACCTGGTGGCGCGCTACCACCAGGCGTGGTCGGTCTTCGTCGGTTCGGCCGTCGCCCTCGTGAGTGTGATGGGGCTGGGTGTCATCGGTGGCCGGGCCCTGCTGCGCGTCCTGCCCCTCGCCACCATCCGCAAGGTGGCGGGCTTCATTCTCGCCGGCTTCGCTATCTTCACGGCTGTGGAGGCGGCGAGATGATGAGCGCCGACAACGAGAGACGAGACGAGATGGAGCACCGCACCGAGCAGCTCTTCGCCCACGCCCGCGCCGCCAAAGGGTTCATGCCCGACGACGAGGGAACGGCGCTGTTCCATGCGGCACGGCGCGCCGGGAGCGACCACCCCACCACCGGCACGTTCGTCGAGGTCGGGGCGTGGTGCGGGAAGTCCACGGTCTACCTCGGCGCGGCGGCCGAAGCCACCGGAGCATTGCTCTTCAGCATCGACCATCACCACGGCTCCGAAGAGAATCAACGGGGATGGGAGCACCACGACGACGAGGTCGTGGACCGGACAACGGGGCGCATCGACACCTTGCCGTTCTGGAGACGCACGATCGACGCGGCCGGGCTCGGAGGAAGTGTCGTCGGTGTCGTCGGGAACTCGAGCGCGATCGCTTCACACTGGCAGACCCCGCTCGACCTGTGCTTCATCGACGGAGGCCACGGCGAGGAGCCGGCGTGGGCGGACTTCCGGGGCTGGGCGCCCCATGTCGCGGTCGGTCGATGGCTGGCGATCCACGACGTCTTCCCCAACCCGGCCGACGGCGGTCGGCCTCCCTACGAGCTGTGGTGCGCGGCCCTCGCATCCGGAGAATTCGTCGAGGACGGCGAATGCGGCTCGTTGCGCGTGCTCAGGCGGGTGGAGCCTCCCACCGAGGTTCGGTGAGGTCCAGCCAGTCCGGCAACGACTCCCCGCGAAAGAGCCCCGCCGCCGGCGAGGCGTTGGACAAAGCGTCAGCCGCGAGCACGATCGCACCGGCGGTGTAGGTCGTGCGTTCGGAGAAGGGAAACGTCTCCATCTCCGGATAGACGATCCCGGTCCAGTACGAGCCGTCGGCGCGACGATGTGCTCGCGTCCAGGTGAGCAGCGCCAACGCCTCGCTGCGGCGCCCGACGGCATCCAGAGCAAGGGCGCATTCCG
Source organism: Acidimicrobiales bacterium (assembly GCA_017882995.1). Classification (GTDB taxonomy): domain Bacteria; phylum Actinomycetota; class Acidimicrobiia; order Acidimicrobiales; family UBA8190; genus Chersky-840. The sequence continues at coordinate 7,369 of JADGOL010000130.1, forward strand.
CCGTCTCGGCCGCGGTGACCCACGGACCCGTCGACACACAGCGGACCCCACGACCGTCCATGACGAAGGTGTCCCACCATTGGTCGACGCGCGCCGCGGCCGCTTCACCCGAGAGCGCGCCCGAGAGCACGGGGTAGTACCAGTCCATGGCGAACTCGTGCTTGGGCTCGAACACTTCGGGGGTGTGCGCGATGGTGTGGGCCAGGCGCCCGGCGGCCAACTCCCAGTCGGGTCGTTCGTCACCGAGAGTCTCGGCGCACGCCACCCCGCAGCGCAGCGCGTGATAGATCGACGAGGATCCCGTGAGCAACGGGTAGCGACCTCGGTGGCCGTCGGGGTCGACCGACCACAAGATCGCCCCGTCGTCGCGCTGGAATCGCAAGACGAACTCGAGGGCCTTGTCGAGCACCGGCCACATGGACGCAAGGACCGAGACGTCGCCGGTGACCCGGAAGTTGTGCCAGGCGCCCGTGGCGACGTACGCGCACACGTTGGTGTCGAGGCGGGGGTCCTTCACACCACTGCTGGCCAGGTAGTAGTTGAACCACGACCCGTCGGGGAGCTGGGTGTCGGCCAGCCACTGGTAGGCGAGCGTGGCTTCTTTGTGAAATCCCGCGACGCTGAGCGCCATCGCCGACTCCACGTGGTTCCACGGGTCGCAGTGCCCACCCTCGAACCAAGGGATCATCCCGTCGTGGCTCTGCACCTCCGCGATGGTGGCAGCCGTCGCCACCACCTCTTGAGCGCTGAGCACCCCCGGGATCTCGGGGATCGCCGCCACCACGGGCCGGTCGACGAGCTCGCGCTCCACCTCACTCACACTGCCCGTCATCGGGAGCGTTCCTTCGGTCCGTGTCATGCGGGCTTCTCCAGATAGACGACGAGGCTCTTGCCGAGCAGGGGGTTGAGCACGCGCTCGGTGACTCGCGTCAGACGCGGGGCGCGCATGATGTCCCAGACAAGGAGCCGGTGATAGGCGCGCACGGCCGGGTGGTCGTCGCGCCGCGGTCCCACCCAGCAGCGCAGCCACCAGTACGGCGAGTGCAGCGCGTGGGCGTGATGGCTGGCCACGGGACGCAGTCCCGCCCGCCGGAGCCGCTCCACGAGCGTGGAGCGGCGGTAGATGCGGACGTGGCCGCCGGGGACGTCGTGGTAGTCGTTCGACAGCGCCCAATTGACGGCTTCGGGGCCGAAACGCGGCACGGTCACCGCCATGGTGCCCCCCGGTCGCAGCACCCGGGACAACTCGGCCATCGCCGATCCGTCCTCGGGGATGTGCTCGAGCACCTCTGAGGCGATGACCCGGTCGAAGCTCGCGTCGGCGAACGGGAGGCGGAGCGCGTCGCCTTGGACCACCCCCGCCTCGTCGTCGACGCGCACCTCCCCGGCGTCGAGCATGGCGCCGATGGTGTCTCTGACCTGAGCGACCTCGGTGGCCTGGGCATCGAGGGCGACCACCCTCGCCCCGAGCCGCACGGCTTGGAAGGCGTGACGGCCGCCGCCGCATCCGAGGTCGAGCAGTCGCTCGCCGCGACCCACTCCCAGGCGTTCGTAGTCGACGGTCAGCACGGTCGGTCGGTCCCGACGGTGACCGCAGTGGCGTCTGTCGCCGCGTTCGAGGCGCGGCGGTGGTCGTCGAGCAACAACCGGTACTGCTCGGCGGTGCCGCGCGCCGTGGCCTCCCAGGTGAACCGCCCGAGCACGCGTTGGCGGCCACCTTCTCCGAGCCGGGCCGCCAAGGCGTCGTCGTCGAGGACGCGGCGGATGCCGGTGGCCAGCGCCTCGGGATCGTCGGGCGTCACCAACAGGGCCGTCTCGCCGTCTGCGCCGACCACTTCGGGCAGCGCGCCCCCCGTGGTGGCGACCAGCGGGACGCCGCACGCCATGGCTTCGATGGCGGGCAGCGAGAACCCCTCGTACAGCGACGGCACCACGGCCACCTGGGCCTCGGCGTACATGCCGGCGAGTTCGTCGTCGGAGATCCCGCTCACACAGTGCACGGCGTGAGAGAGCCCGAGCCGGTCGATGGTGCGCGCCACCCGTCCGCCCTCGGTGGGCCGGCCGATCACGACCAACTCGACGTCACGCTCGGTGCGCAGCTTGGCCAAGGCTTCGAGCAGGGGGACGAGTCCCTTCATGGGGACGTCGCTCGAGGACGTCACCATGATCCGCCCCGGGATACGGGGGCGATCGGGTCGAGGCCGGAACACGGTGTGGTCCACGCCCACCGGGACCACGGTCATCCGCGCCAGGTCCACACCCATCTGCGCATTGATGTCGATCTTGGAAGACTCCGACACCGTGACAATGCGTGGCAGTTGCTTCGCCACCCGCATCTGCATGCCGAGGAAGCCGAACCAGCGCCGTTGGGTGAGCCGGCGGTACGCGTTCTCAGCGTGCGAGAGCGCCAGGACCCGGTCGACGGTGATGGGGTGATGAAGGGTGGTG